>NZ_JBXAHL010000004.1:0-249463 GCF_058795055.1 Cupriavidus sp. GW823-FHT06D04
GTCTCTGGCTAACACTTCCCCTTGCCGGGCGTGTAGGGGACTCCCACCCCCAAGTCAGTGCGCCCTGCCGGGCGCACCCAAAAAAGAACCCCGCTCCGGAGAGCGGGGTTCTGCGAGGCATCGTTGCGTTCGGGTGAACCTCAATACGCAATCCTGGCCGTCAGGCTCACGCTGCGCGGATCGGCCGGCTGGATGTAGTTCTCATACTGGAAGCCCCAGTAGCGCTTGTTGGTCACGTTGTTCAGCGCGGCGCGCAGCGTCAGGTCCTTGCCGGCGACGCGGGTGTTGTAGCTCGCGCCGAGATTGAACACCGTGTAGCCGCCGGCCTCCAGCGTATTGCCCGCGTTCAGCTTGGTATTGCCGGTGTACTTGCCATCGACACCAAGGCGCAGGCCCGGTACGAACGGCACGCGGTAGCTGATGCGTCCGGCCAGCACCAGGTCAGGCGCACCGGCGACGCGCTTGCCGTTGTTGGCCATGCCCTTGTCGTAGTACGAGTCCAGGTACATCGCGCTCGCGCCGAATTCCCACTGCGAGCCCAGCCGGTACACGCCAGCCAGCTCCAGCCCCTGGTAGATCGAGGTGCCGTCCTGCTGGCGCGTCGGCACGCCGCCGTTGATGTTGTCGTACTCGGCGCCGCGCTCGATGCGGAAGGCGGCGGCGGTGGCGCTCCAGGCGGCCTGGTCGGCCTTGACGCCGATTTCATACTGCTTGCTGCGGATCGGGCTGAGCAACTGGCGTGCATTGGTGTAGCCATCCGGCACGATCGAGCCGGGCTCCAGCGCTTCCACGTAGCTGGCGTAGACCGTGGCCGTGGGCACCGGCTTGAACATCAGCGCCAGCGTGGGCGTGACCACGCCGTTCTTGCTGTAGCTGGAGGTCACCGGCACGTAGCCGTTCTGCTCGAAGTTGGTCACGCGCAGGCCGGCCAGCACCGACCAGCGCTCGCTCAGCTGCACGGTGTCGCTGGCGAACACCGACTTCTGCGTAATGTCGCTGTTGCGCACCTTGTTGAAGGCGGTCGAGCTGTAGTACGTGTTGGTATTGGGCTCGAAGATGTTGCCGGTGCCGATGACGGCGCCGAAGCCGTTGTTGTCATAGCGGTCGATCTGCTTCTGCCACGACAGGCCCGCTACCAACTGGTGCCCGAACGGCCCGGTGCGGAACTTGCCTTCCAGCATCGCCTGCCATTGCCCCACCTGCTGGTTCTGCGCGGTGTCGTAGCGCTGGTCGTTGTAGTCGCCGGCCTGGTTCAGCAGGTTGTAGGTGCTTTCGTTGCGGCTGCGGTTGACCTTGGTGAAGCTGTACTTGGTGCTGACCGCCCAGTCCGGATTGATCTGGTAGCGCAGGCCGGTGCTGTACAGCTGCAGGTTGGTGTTCAGGTGCTGGTCGGCACCGGCGAAGTTGCGGATGCGGCCGGACACCGCGGCCGGCAGGGCCGTGTCGCCGTAGCTCCACAGGCTGAACGACGGCATCTGGCCAGTGGCGCGGCGGTCCTGGTAGATCGAGTCGAAGGTCCACGTCAGGTCCCTGGTCAGGCGCGCATCCAGGCCCAGCGAGACGCTGTCGCGCTGGATATTGCGCGCGTTGTAGGGCGTGCCTTCCTCGTGCGTCACGTTCAGGCGGTAGCCGAACATATTGCTCGGGCCGGCGCGCCCGCCCAGGTCGACGTGCTCGCTCCAGACATTGGCGGCGCGGTAGCCCAGTTCGAACGAGGCGGTGAAGGTGTCGGTCGGCTTCTTGGTGACGTAGTTGACGATGCCGCCCGGGGTGGCAAAGCCGTACATGAAGCCCGGCAGCCCCTTGAGCAGTTCCACCTGCTCCATGTGCTCGTAGGGCAGCGTGATGCCGTAGGCCACGAACGGCAGCCCGTTGATCTTGAAGCCGTTCTGCCAGTCGATCTGCAGGCCGCGCACGCTCAGGTAGCTGGACCAGCTGTTGTAGCCATTGCCGTTGTCGCTGACCGACGCATCCATCGCAAACACATCGCCCAGCTTGGCCACCTGGCGGTCGGCCAGGTCTTCGCCGGTGACGATGGTGGTGGAGTACGGGGTGTCGAGCTGCGTGCGCGAGCCCAGCGCGCCGGTGCAGGCCTTTTTCTCAAGCTGCAGGCCGAAATCGTCGACCGCCGAGGCGCTGACGGTCACTGCAGGTAGTGATTGCGCATCCGCTGGCGCCGCGGCTTGCTGTGCCAGCGCGGCGGTTGCCGGAAAGCCGGCCAGGACGGCCAGTTGTGCCAGCGCGGCGAGGTGGCAGGGTTTGGGTGCGCGCAGGCGCGCGGCGCGAATGACTTGGCGGCTCATGAGGGACAACAGGAGGCAGGCGGGCCTGTATGTAAATACAAATGCGACTTATTCGCATTTGCGAAAAGCCGAATGATGCCTACGCTCGTTGCGGTGGTCAAGGTGTGGGAGGGGGTGTTGCGATGAAAGCAACGGTGGCTGGCGTAGCCGGTTCGCGCTAGCCTCCCTGCTCCCCTATCGATTGCTGGAGCCTGCCATGGTCATGTCGAACATTCGTGTCCGATTGACCTGCGAACCAAGGAAGAGGCTTCTGCCGTGCTGGAAGCAATGGGCCTGCCGGTGTCCGATGCAGTGCGCATGCTGCTGAAGCGCATAGCGACAGACAAGGCACTTCCTTTGGCGTTGATGACGCCAAATGCGGCGACTATTGGTGCGCTGAGGGAAGCGCGGGCCGGCGGGTTGCGCAGGTTCGAGTCGCTGGACGATCTAAGGGCCGATCTCTGTCGTGCAGGCGACTGATGCGGTCAGTTAGCTCCTCTCTCCCGCGTGCGGGAGAGAGGAGTGCTAGCCATGGCTAGCTGGTGAAATTCGCCGCGTGCGCGCGGGATGTCAGGGAAACGCTCAGCGCTTGCCGTCCTTCACGTACACCCGCTCACCCGCCACCCAGGTCTCCAGCACCTGGGTCTTCCAGATGTCGGCAGGCTTGGCCTTGAACAGATCCTGGTCGACCAGGATGAAGTCGGCCCACTTGCCGGCTTCGAGCGAGCCCAGCGTCTTCTCCTGGTGCTCGGCATAGGCCGCATCCAGCGTGAAGGCGCGGAATGCCTGCGGCAGGGTCATGGCCTCTTCCGGATGCCAGCCGCGGATCGGGCGGCCCTCATGGTCGGTGCGGGTCACCGCGGCGTGCAGGCCGTAGAACGGGTTGGCCGATTCCACCGGGAAGTCCGAGCCGCCCGCGATCACGGTGCCTTGCTTGAGCAGCGTCTGCCAGGCATAAGCGCCCTTGATGCGGTCCTTGCCGACGCGGTCCTCGGCCATGTTCATGTCGCTGGTGGCGTGCGTGGGCTGCATCGAGGCGATCAGGTCCAGCGTCTTGAAGCGCGGGATGTCCGGCAGCGCGATCACCTGCGCGTGCTCGACGCGGTTGCGCAACTGGCGCCCGCCCACATCCTTGTAGGCCGCTTCCATGGCATCCAGCACCTGGTGGTTGGTGGCATCGCCGATGGCGTGGATATTGACCTGGTAGCCGGACTTGATCGCGGTCTTGACGGCGGCCTGCATGGCTGCGTCGCTCATGAAGAGCAGGCCGCTGTGCACGTGGTCGTCCGAATACGGCGCCATCAGCGCGGCGCCGCGGCTGCCCAGGGCGCCGTCGCCGTACAGCTTGACCGCGCGCAGGTAGTAGCGGTCGTTGCCATAGCCCACCAGCGGCCCCTTGGCCGAAAGCGCCTTGAAGTCGTCGCCGGTGTCGCGGATCATGCCATAGATGCGCGTGGTCAGCTTGCCCTGGTCGGCGAACTCGCGGTAGATCTTGTCTTCGGCAACGGTCACGCCGGCGTCGCCCGCGGCGGTCAGGCCGAGCGCGTTCATGTGCGCCAGCGAGGCGGCCAGTGTGGCGCGGCGGTCGTCGTCGCTGTACGGCGGGATCACGCTGTTGACCAGCGCCATGGCCTTGTCGACCAGCACGCCGGTGGGGTTGCCGTCGGCGTCGCGCTCGATTCGCCCGCCGGCCGGGTCCCTGGTGTCGCGGGTGATGCCGGCGGCCTGCAGCGCCTTGGTGTTGAGCCACGCGGCGTGGCCGTCCACGCGCACCAGCCGCACCGGGCGGTCCGACACCGCCGCGTCCAGCTCGGCCGCTGTCGGGAAGCGGCCCAGCTTCCAGTTCACCTGGTTCCAGCCATAGCCCAGCAGCCACTTGCGCTGCGGGTTCTTGTCGCCGTAGGCGCGGATCATGCCTTGCGCCTCGGCCAGGGTCCTGGTGCCGGACAGCGAGATCTCGGTGGTCTTGAAGCCCAGGCGGAACACATGGCCGTGGGCGTCGATCAGGCCCGGCAGCAGGGTCTTGCCCTGGCCGTCGATGCGTCTGGCATCGGGGTACTGCGCGCGCAGCGCGGCGGCGTCGCCGGTGGCCAGCACCTTGCCCTGGTCGAACACCAGGCCGGTGAAGCTGGTGATCTTGTCCTGCTTCAGGGTGTAGCCCTGCACCGATTCCACCAGTGTCGGCGCGGCATGCGCGGACAGGCTCAGTGCCATGCCGGCGCCAAGCGCCAGCATGCTCATGCGGATTGCTCTCTTCAAAGCGATGCTCCTTGTTGTTGTGCTTTCTTGCTTTTATGTACTGCTGCTTGTGAGCGCCCGGGAATGGCGCTTATTCACCGGTTGCCGGTACGGCGGCGCGCGCCGGGGCGGCATCGCGTCTGGCCGGCAGGGCGGGGAAATGCATCTCGGCATAGGACACGAAGCGCGTCTTGCGCGCAATGCGGTAGCCCAGCCAGATCAGGAGGAAGATCGGGATGCCGATATAGGTGGCGGCCACGCTGACCCAGTCGATCTTGCCGCTGGTGAAGGCCTGGTAGTTCTGGCCCAACGTGACGATCAGGCACAGCGCAAATGCGAAGACCGGCCCGTAGGGGAAGAACGGCGAGCGGTAAGGCAGCCGGTCCAGGTCCAGCCCCTGCGCGACAAAGCCCTTGCGGAAGCGGTAATGGCTGACCGCAATGCCCAGCCAGGCGATAAATCCGGTCATGCCGGACAGGTTCAGCAGCCACAGGTAGACCGACCGGCTTTCGAACAGCGAGGTGAGGAAGCACAGCGCGCCCACCGCGGTGGTGGCCAGCAGCGCCATCAGCGGCACCCCGTTGCGCGTCAGCTGCGCAAAAATGCGCGGCGCGCGGCCTTCGGTGGCCAGGTTGTACAGCATGCGGGTGGAGGCATACATGCCCGAGTTACCGGCCGACAGCACCGCGGTCAGGATCACCGCGTTCATCACGCCTGCCGCAAAGGCCAGGCCCGCATGGCGGAACACCAGCGTGAACGGGCTTACGCCCACGGTCTGCACGTCGTTCTTGAGCAGGTTCGGGTCGGTGTAGGGGACCAGGATGCCGATGATCAGGATCGCCAGCACATAGAACAGCAGGATGCGCCAGAACACCTGGCGCACCGCGCGCGGGATGTTTGTGGCGGGATCGGCCGATTCGCCGGCGGCGACACCGATCAGCTCGGTGCCCTGGAACGAGAAGCCGGCGATTATGGCCACGCCGATCAGCGCCGGCAGGCCGCCGACAAAGGGCGCATCCCCGATGGTCAGGTTGGCCAGCCCGTGCGTGGCCGATACATCGCCGCGCAGGATGCCGAAGATCATCAGCGTGCCGATGCCGATAAAGGCGATCACTGTCACCACCTTGACCAGCGCGCACCAGTACTCGGCCTCGCCGAAGCCGCGCACCGAGATCGCGTTGAGCAGGAACATCAGGCCCAGGAAGAGCGCGCTCCACAGCACGCCGGGCGTGTCGGGGAACCAGTACTGCATCACCAGCTGGGCCGCGGCCAGCTCCACCGCGATGGTCACCGCCCAGTTGTACCAGTAGTTCCAGCCGAGCGCGAAGCCGAAGCCTTCATCGACATAGCGCGCGCCATAGGTGGCGAACGAGCCCGACACCGGCATGTAGGCCGCCAGCTCGCCAAGGCTGGTCATCAGGAAATAGACCATCGCTCCGATCAGGATATAGGCGGCCAGCGCGCCGCCGGGGCCGGCCTGCGCGATGGTGGCACCCGAGGCCACGAACAGCCCCGTGCCGATCGAGCCGCCGATGGCGATCATGGTGAGATGGCGTGCCCGCAGGGTGCGGCGCAGCGTCGGCGCGGGGGCGCCGGAAGAGATGGGCTGGGAAGGTTGGCTTGACATCAGGATCCGGTCTGGGCGCGCGTCAGGACTAAAGGCGCGAAGGGGGCGCAACTATGCCGGCATCGCCAAGAGGCGGCAAGCTGCGCCAAAGCGCCAGCCGCATGGGTCCCGGCGGCCCGCCGCCAGTGCCACCTCCCGGTTCTACCGGCCGGTATATTGGGCGGCATCATAAGAGAAATCGCTGTGCAGGGAAAGCCGCTGCGCGGGCCGTGCGCCGTCATATGTGCGGCATTCGCCGCGTGGTGCCTTGTTTGTCCATGAGGTGTAGGACAAACACCCGGCGTGGAACAGGAATGGCACCGCTGTTGCGGCCACGGCGCACGGTATATCGTGCGAAGTAGCAGGCGCTGCATGCCGGCCGGTGCGCGGAGCCAGCCCCATCCCATCCCGCCGCAGGGGGACCTCACGGATGTTCCAGACGCTCTGCCATGTCCCGTTCGATGCCCGGCCACTCAGTGCCGCGGGGCATGCGGGCGCCAGCCGCTGCCGGGGCCTGCGCCGGATGACGGCGCTGATGCTGGTGTCCGCGCTGGCGGCCGGGGTGCTGGCAGGGTGCGCCAGCCTGCCGGCCTCGGCGCAGCGCACCCCCT
Source organism: Cupriavidus sp. GW823-FHT06D04 (assembly GCF_058795055.1). Taxonomy (NCBI): domain Bacteria; kingdom Pseudomonadati; phylum Pseudomonadota; class Betaproteobacteria; order Burkholderiales; family Burkholderiaceae; genus Cupriavidus; species Cupriavidus sp. GW823-FHT06D04. The sequence goes on from NZ_JBXAHL010000004.1 coordinate 6,738, forward strand.
CGAGCGCTCCGGCCAGTACCGCCGATACCCCGCTGGGCAAGGTGCTGGCGCCGCGCCTGGCGCAGCGCCCCGGCGAGTCGCTGTTCTATCCGCTGTCGTCCGGGCCCGACGCGCTCGCTGCGCGGCTGGCGATGGCGCGTGCGGCGCAGCGCAGCCTGGACCTGCAGACCTATATCTTCGAGACCACCGGCACCGGCGCCGCCGTGCTGGGCGACATCCTCGACGCGGCCGACCGCGGCGTGCGCGTGCGCATGCTGCTCGACGACCTGCATACCGGCGGCATGGACCAGATCCTGTCGGCCATCGATTCGCATCCCAATATCGAAGTGCGCCTGTTCAATCCCTTTGCCAACCGCAGCGTGCGCTGGCTGGAAATGCTGGCCGGCTTCAAGCGGCTGGACCGGCGCATGCACAACAAGTCGATGACGGTGGACAACCAGATGTCGCTGGTGGGAGGGCGCAATATCGGCGATGCCTACTTCTCCGCGCGCACCGACATGGACTTCAGCGACCTCGATGTGCTGATTGCCGGACCGGCGGTGCCGCAGGTGTCGGCCGTGTTCGACGAATACTGGAACGACCAGTCCTCATATCCGGTGGTGGCGCTGATCCCGGCAGGCAAGGAAGCGCCGGTTGAGATGCGCAGCCTGCGCAAAGGTTTGGAGGCACGCGGCGACCAGGCCATCGCCAGTCCCTACGTGAAGGAATTGCTGGAGTCGGGCCTGGCCAAGAGCATCGAGAGCGGCCATATGCCTGCTTACAGCGGCAACGCAGTCGTGGTCTCCGATTCGGCCGCCAAGATCACGCACCAGACCGATGACGATCCCGGCTACGCCACCGCCCGGCTCGAGAAAATGATCAACGGCGCGCAGAAGGAAGTGCTGCTGATCTCGCCGTACTTCGTGCCGGACGACGACGGCGAGGCCTGGCTTATCGCGCTGGCAAAGCGCGGCATCCGCGTGCGCATCCTGACCAACTCGTTTGCCGCCACCGATGTCAGCCCGGTGCATGCCGGCTACGCCCCGCACCGGCTGGCCCTGGTGGCCGCGGGCGTAGAGCTGTACGAGCTCAAGCCCAGCGCCTACGCCGAACTGGCAAGCAGCGGCAAGGCCGCGCGCGGTTCACGCTCGCGCTCTTGGCTGTCGTCCAGCCGCGCCAGCCTGCACGCCAAGAACTACATCGTCGACCGGCGCCTGGTATTCATCGGCTCGCTCAACATGGACCCGCGCTCGGCCAAGCTCAATACCGAGATGGGCATCGTGCTGGACAGCCCCGCGCTGGCCGAGCGCATGATCAAGTCCACCGAGAACGCGCTGCTCGACATGACCTACCGCGTCGGGATGCAGACCGATGGCGACGGCGGCAACCGGCGCCTGACCTGGACCACGCGCGAGAAGGGGCAGCTCATGGTCTACGACAGCGAACCCGGCATGGGCCCGCTGCAGCATCTGGGCATCGGCGTGCTGCGCGTGCTCCCGATCAAGGAAGAACTGTAGCTGGCGCGCATCAACAATGCCTTCGACGAACTGCGCCGCGGCAAGCTGGTGCGTTCGGTGATCCTGTTCGATTTAGGGTCGCCGCCCACAGCGCCATTGTTCGCGCTGTGGGACAATCGCGGCGCACCGCAATGACGAGGCGCCGCATGAAGACAATCGAATGGAAGGACTGGGAGATTTTTTGCCGCGTGGTGGAAGGCGGCGGCTTCACCCAGGGAGCCGAGCTGGCCGAGGTACCCAAATCTTCCGCCAGCGCCGCGGTGGCGCGGCTGGAAAGCCAGCTTGGCATCCGCCTGTTCGAGCGCACCACGCGCCGCGTGCGCGTGACCGAACGCGGCCAGCGCCTGTATGAGCGCGTGGCGCCGCTGTTCGCCGAACTCCATGACATCAGTGCCGAGGCCACCTCGGACAGCGCCGAAGTCAGCGGCCTGCTGCGCATCTCCACCCCTTATGAAGTCGGCTCCCAGCATTTGTCCGAAAGCCTGACGCGCGTGCTGCGCGCCCACCCGGGCCTGCGCGTGCAAGTCGATGTCAGCTGGGACCAGCCCGACCTGATCCGGCACGGCTACGACCTTGCGTTCGTGATGACCGACACCGCGCTGCACGACACCTCGTTCGCCAGCAAGCGCGTGGTGCTGATTGAACGCGCTTTCTATGCCGCGCCGGCACTGATCAAGGCGCGCGGGCTGCCGCGCACGCCGCAGGACCTGCAGGGCTGGCCGACGCTGGGCAACGCCGACGACCGGCACTGGGAGTTCCTGCGCGACGGCGTGGAGATTGCACGCCTGGATGTCGAGCCGCGCATCTGCACCCATAACGCCGAGCTGCGGCTCAAGGCGGCGCTCGACGGGCTGGGCGTGACGCGGCTGTCGCCGCGCTTCGTGCAGGATGCGGTCGGACAGGGGCAACTGGTGCGCGTGCTGCCGGGCTATGCCTCATCGCCGCTGAAGGTCTACGTGCTGATGCCGGCGCGCAAGCTCATGCCGGCCAGCGTGCGGCTGCTGCTGGACGTGCTGGAGCAGACGCTGGGGGTGCCGGAGGCGCGGCGCCCGGCCGGCAAGCGGAGGGAGAACGCTTAGCTGCCGCGGCCTCCGCTCGCAGGCATCGGTCAATAAGGCTGCTCGGCCGGCCGCACATCAAAGTGCAGCACTTCGGCAAGATCCAGCATCTCCTCATCATCCTCGCTGCGCGTGATCCAGCCGCCGTAGGCATCGCCGCCCGTATCCCAGTTCCACAGCGTATAGCCGGCCACGCGCAACTGGTTGTGCGCCAGCTCCATCAGTTCGGGCACGCTGGTGGTCTCCAGGAAGGCTTCTTCCTCGGGGTCATCGCTGCCCCAGTTGATCTCCAGGTCGATCCGTTCGCACAGCTGGTTCAGGCAGCCGATAAAGGACTGGGCATCCTTCCAGTCGACAAAGAACCCGGACTGCCAGTCGATGACCTCGCGGATCACCCACAGCAGTTCCTGGCCATCGGTGTCATCGTCCTCGGCATCGAGCAGGGCATCTTCAAACATCGACAGCTGCGCCGAGGTCTGCGCGCTGTCGCCAAGGTTGATCAGGGCGAAGAAACGCGCAATCGCGTCCTGCGTGTCGTCGTCCAGTGGTCTGGCCATCTACTTTCTCCTGTTGCTGCGGTCTTCTAGGCCGCGATGCGCATGATCTCGCGTTGGCCGGCCGGTGTCACGCGCAACGCGCGCGAGGTGCGCGTAGGCTCGACCCAGCCGCGCGCCAGCAGGCTGCCCAACAGCGCCGCGCCGAGCGCGCCGCCCAGATGCGGCTTGCGCTCACTCCAGTCCGGGCAGGTGCAGGCAAACTGGCGCCGCTTGCGCCGGGCGGCCTCCACATCCACGCCCAACCCTGCCAGCGCCTGCGCGCCGTCGCCGCTCAGGTCTACGCGCTGTCCGTCCAGCATCAGCCAGCCTGAATGCGTCATCCGCTCGAACAGGCCCACCGCGAGTTCTCCCGCAAGGTGGTCATAGCACGTACGCGCCTGGCGCAGCGCCGGTGGAGCGGTGCGCGATACCGGCACGTCGCGCAGCCGCGGCGGCTGGCTGGCCAGCGACGCCGAAGCCAGCGCCTCGATCGCCACGCCGATCTCCGGCGCGGCCAGGCGGTAGTAGCGGTTGCGCCCGCGCGTCTCGGCCACCAGCAGCCCGCCTTCGGTCAGCCGGGCCAGGTGGCCGCTGGTGGAAGAGGCCGACAGCCCCGCGATCAGCGCCAGCTCGCCGGCGGGCCGGGCGCTGCCGTCCATCAGGGCCCACAGCATGGCCGCGCGGCCGGGATCGGCGAGCAGACCGGCGAGGTGGCTGATGCCGGGCGTGTAATCCATGGTTTGGCTCCGGATGAAATGTGTCATGCGGAGTATAGGAGATGGGCGGGTCGTTGACCTCGGACATTCGCTGAGTCAGGCTTGGCGACATGTCTGGACTTAACACGATTGTTCTGCGCCGCCGAGCCAGACTTCGAAGAGGCTCCGGAGTGGGGAGATAAGGGATGCGACGAGAGCCAATTGAATGGCCGGCCTTCGGTGAAATAGTGGCTGCCATTAGCCGGAATAGTGATCTGCAACAGCTGCTGATAAATGCGGGGCTTGCAGCGTCGTGACGCGCAGTCGAAAAACGTGGAAGCGAAGATGGCTCGGGGGATCTGGTCAGGGGGAAACAACTATCGCTATAGCGCCTCGCGGCGGCCAGTCAGGAACCAGGTATGCACTGCACCGACCCCCTTTGCCACGATGATGCCGCGTTCTTCGAACTGAAAGGATTCTCCCAATCGATTGCGAGTTGCGTCGGTAACTTGAATCCGTCCAGCCAGACTATGGGATTCCATCCGACTGGCAGTGTTGACGGCATCGCCCCATAAGTCGTAAATGAACTTGCGCTTACCGATAACGCCGGCCACGACCGATCCACTATTGATGCCAATTCGCATTCGGAGGTTATAGCCGGTGCGTCGATTGAACAGTCTGAGCGCGTCTATCATGTCCAGTGCCATGTCGGCAGCGCGGACAGCATGGTCAGAAACTGGTTCCGGTAGCCCAGCTGCTGCCATGTAAGCGTCCCCGATTGTCTTGATCTTCTCAAGTCCGCGACGATCCGCGATTGTGTCGAATTCGGTGAAGATCTCATTGAGCACTGCGACCAGGCGCTCGGCGCTCATGCCCACCGAGAAACGGGTGAATGCCACGATGTCCGCAAACAAGACCGTCACTTCCGGGAAGCTGTCGGCTATGACTTCAGGAATGCTGTTGGCTACGATTTCCGGACGTGCTTTCAGTCGTTCAGCTATCGGAGAGGGCAGCAGGTTCAAAAGCAGCCGCTCCGAAAGCGTCTGTTCGACCATGAGTCGATCGTAAAGACTCTGAAGTTCATCGCGCTGACGGCAGATTAGATCCCAGCTGGCTTGAAGCTCCTCGTTTTTCCGCGCAAGCGCTGCTTCGGTGCGCTTCTTTTCCGTGATGTTGCGCCCTTCAGGCAGCAGGAACACCACCTCGCCATCCGAATCTCTAATAGGTAATAGCGAGAAGTCGACAATGATCGTCTCCTCGCCCATCTTTTGGCCGTATACCTCGAAGTCACCGCGGACGAACTCGCCTTGGCCTGCGCGCCGGATCAGCTCTCGCAAGACGCGCTGGGTCTCCGGAGAGATGACCCACCATCTGGCCTCCCAGAATGGCATTCCGCGAATGTCATCCATTTGAATGCCGATTCCCTCGAGCGCTGCGCGATTGATCTCGAGCATCTTGCCGTCGACGTCTAGCAGGCCGACGAACTGGTACATTGCGTCCAGCATGATGCTTGCAAGCTTGGCTCGCTGGGTTTGGAAGTCGTCGTGTGCGGAAAGCGTTACATCTCGCACCTGAATTTGCGGGCTGGCCGAGAACAGCTGGCGGCTAATAAGGGCCATGCTTCACCTCTTCCGCTCCGCCGCAAATTCATACAGGAGTCAGCCTGACGGGCTGGCTTTCGACGGCAGGGCTTTTGCTATTGGAGCATATCTGCAACGGCGCGGCACGCCCTGACCGGCAGGCCACGTTGCCGTTCGCACCGAGGCGAAAATCAGCGCCGTCTTCTCGCATGGCTACAGAAGCACAGCACAGGGCCTCGCGGGCCCATTCCGTCAGAAAGCGGTGACCACCTTGACCCAGAATTTGTCGCCGCCAAACCGGTTCCTGGCATACGCTTCATGCTGCCATTGGGTGATGAAACTAGTTCCCTTGGCGTTGGTGTAGGAGACGCTGGGGCCGATAGCCAGCACCTCGCCGCGACGGCCACGGCTCCACACCCCAGGCACTTCTGGCACCACGGCGCCATTGAACTTGTCGTCCGTGACCTGTTTCAGGTAGTACCCGCTCAAGCCGACAGTCCACGGGCCGATGTGCTTGCCCAGGGCGTAATCGACGTGCAATTCCTGTCCGGACTGGTAGCTTCCTGTCATGCCGCCGAAGTTGGAGTCCTTGTTCTTCCCCTTAATGTTGTACATGAACTTGGCAGAGATTTCCCAGCCACTCTGGTTCAGCCAGGTGAATGCCGCAACTGGCTCGAAGGCCCAGTAGTTCGCGCCGATGCTGGCCCTGGGATCATTCTGGTCGTAGCGGCCCGTGGGCGCGTAGATGTCCAGACCCGTCGTGACATGCCAGTTCGCACCATGCCAGCCGAGCACTATCGGGTCGATCGTGATGTCACCCAAGCCGGTGGCGTTGCGACGGCCGCCCATCTGGGGCAAATTCATGGACTGGTAGACGAGCGGAACGATGGCCTGCATGCCCCAGCTCGCGCCAAGAAGCGTGATGTTGGTGACCTTCACCACCCGCAACGCGTCGAACCAGGCGTCAACCTTTGCAGGATTGCCGGCGATGTTTGCGTTGTCGCCGTTGCCGTCTTTGAGCTTACCGCCGTAATAGCCGGTGTAGTTGAGGAGATAGGTGCCGGGCGGGGGCAATGCTCCCGACATCCAGCTTTCAGCTCCATTGGGATACTGGTCTGCGCCCTCCTTTGCGAGCGCCTGATTGCCGACTAGCGCAAGCGAACCGGCCAGTACGGCCGAGATTGCTCGTTTCTTCACTTCGTTCTCCTCCTTTTTGTGGTGATGGGCGGGTTAGCGGAATATCAGCCGGGAATAAGAGCCAGGACGCGAAGCGGGCTGCCTGAACCGTCCTTGATCTTCAGCGGGGCGGCGACAATCAATGCACCCTGCGGCGGGAGTTGGTCGAGATTGGTCAGGCATTGCAGACCGTAGCGGTTGTTGCCATGCATGAGGTAATGGCACGGGAACGGTAACTCCCAGCCATAGGACTGGCCCGCGTCGGTGCCAATTGCTTCGACGCCAAATCCATGGACATCGCGCTGTTCAATCATCCACTGGACGACGCCCAGGTCAGGGCCGGGTGTGTGCATGCCGTCGTCACGCGCATTCAGGTACGCCTCGGGACTATTGCGCTTGGACCAGTCGGTGCGCATCAGGACCCAGGAGCGCGGAGGGATGCGGCCATGCCGTGCTTCCCAGGCTTTGACGGCGTCGACAGTGAGCAAGTAGTCCGGGTCTTCCGCGGCCTCCCTCGAGCAGTCGATGACGCAGGCGGTGGCGAAGAATTTTTCGGCAGGGATGGTGTCGGTCGTATTGTCCGGCAAGTCCTTACCAGAGATCCAATGGACTGGTGCGTCGAAGTGGGTCCCGGTATGTTCGCCGCAGGAGAAGTTATTCCAGTACCAGTTCGGTCCACGATCGTCGTAGCGCGAGATGGTTTCTTGCCGGAAGGGCCAGGTCTGGCCCATCTCCGGAGGCAGCGAGATGGTCGGAAATTCAGAACTCAAGGTCTGCGTCAGATCCACCACGCGGATGCGGCCGGACAGCAACTCTGCTGCAAAGTGGGCGAGGCTGTTGCTCATGGTTGTTGTCTCCTGTGGTTGCTTCACTTATGAGTTAGATTTCGCCCGTTTCTTTGCGAGCGCGTTTGCGACGTGGTAACCGGAGGTACCGCCAAGACCGGGGCCTGGATGGGTCGAGGCGCCGATGTGGTGCAGATGTTTAACCGGGGTAGCGTGATCCTTGACGCCAGGGACCGGACGCCAGAACATGAACTGGTCGATGCTGCATTCGCCGGAATAGGGATCACCGCCGACGAGGTTGACGTTCATCGACTCAAGATCCGCCGGGGAGAGGACCGTACGCCCGACGACGCTCGCCTTGAGATTTGGAACCTGGCGAGCAATGCGGTCGATAATCCGGTCGGCGTAGCGCTCACGGAGTTCGGCGGTCCAGCGACCATCCGCGGGAACAGCGATCTCTCCAAGCGCATCGCCTTTGACTTGACGCGGACACTCCGGAACCTGAATCCAGAGCACCCAGCCTCCGGCCGGGCTTCTGGAAGGGTCAACAGCGCAAGGCTGGGCAACGCAAATCGTGCCTTCGGCTGGAAGCAGGCCTCGCTCTGCTTCGCTGACTGCCCTGGAGACACCGTCCAGACCCGAGGTAAGGTGCAGGTAGATGACGTCGCGCAGATGTTCTTGGGGCCAGTCCGGAGGGGCGGACAGCGCCAAATGGATCTGCATGTTCCCCTTGCCGTAGCGGTACTCGGCCGCCTGCTGACGTAGGCCAGGGGGAACGTGCTTGGCGGCCAGCAGCTTTCCGTAAAGCTGGCCGGGCGTGACGTTGCAGATGATCTCCTTGCCCATGAAAACGCGGTTGTCCCGCGTCCTAACGCCGCGCGCCGAGCCGCCCTCGACCAGGATGTCCTCGACGTCGGCATTGACGTGGAAAGCACCACCCCTGCTCTCGATGATTCTGCGGAAGGCGTCGACGGTACGGGCATTGCCTCCTTGGACGATAGGCAGGCCAACCGCCTCCAGCGTGAAGGCGACGACTTTTCCCATCAATGCAGACATGGCGCTTTCCGGGCCAAGGCCTGTATGCAGTACCCACGGCGCGAGCAGCGCCTGGACCAGGTCGGATTTGACCCGGGTCTCCAGCCAGCTGCGGCAACTCATCAGTGCAGGGGAAAAGAAGGCGACGGTGTCATGCACGCCTTGTTTCCACAGGCGGCCGGCCACGGTCTTTGCAACACCGGCACTCCACAGTTCGTTGCCAAGCAGCGAGAACACCAGGCCGGCGTTTTGCTCGACCTCTTGCATGGCGGCCTGAAAGGCATCACCGTCGCCGCTTGCCAGCGTATTGAATGTGCTGACATTGCGCTCACGGGACGTGCTCAGAACCAGCGAACGGTTATCGGGTAACAGTACGCCAGTGGGTGTACTGTTATTGCGGTAGCTGAGCCCTGCCTGATGAAGTTCATCCTTCAGCTCCGCGTAGCCTGGCGACGTGACAAACAGCGGATGTGCCGTGGACAACGTGTCGTGGAGATAGCCCGGTGCATTCAGGGCCTCCGTGCGAATGCATCCGCCCAGCGTGCTATTGCGTTCCAGCACGCAGACACGCTTGCCGCGTCTGGCTAGGACGGCAGCGCAGACGAGCGAATTGATACCACTGCCGACAATGACGGCGTCATACGTACTCATTGGATTATCCCGGGGGCAAGGATAAGAGAGGCGGGCAAATACGTTCGGTCGCGGCGTTGGCCAGCTTCCTTTAGACGAATTGCCGCGTGCGGTACCGGAATCAGGTCGCGGCGACGTATTCGGTGCGGATCAGCTCTGACAGCTCCGTAAGAGCGTTAGCGGTACGCGCGTAGTTTCCCTTGTAGAAGAGCAGGGATTCCCGATCCGATGTGTCAAAGTGCCGGACCTCGCCCAGGAAGATGATGTGATCGCCGCCGTCATACTGATGCGTGTTTCGGCATTGGAATACCGCTGCGCAACCTGACAGGACAGGCGAGCCATCGATGCCATCCGTGCAGGGGACGCCCGAAAACTTGCCTTCCGCGCCTCGTGCGAAGCGGTTGGAGACATGTTCCTGGTCGGCTGCCAGGACGTGGATCACGAAACTCCCGGTCTTCTGGAATGCCTCGAGGCTGTAGGACTTCTTGGCGAGGCTCCACAGCACCAGGCGAGGCTCCAGCGATACCGAGCTGAAACTATTCACGGTCACGCCCCAGGGTTCTCCGTCGGGGGTGCGCGTTGTGACGATGGTTACGCCCGTGGCAAAGCGGCCGAGGGCATTCCGAAATTCGCGAGCGTCGGTCATGGCTGTCTCCTGTCGCCTGCTCAACCGTTGCACGGTGAGCAGGCTGCTTGCTTTCGTGTGGGTGATCTTTTTGCCTCAGGCGGCCTTGGACTGCGACTCTTCAGCGATCCAGGCCTCGGTGGCTTCCTCGTTGAACCAGTAGCTGCCATAGTCGCGCGGATCGTTGAATCCGTTGGCGATGCGCTGGGCGATGCGCGGCGCGTGCTGCGCTGTGGCCAGCAGTTTGACGATGTGGTCTGGCGGCGGGAAAAGCAGGGAATTTGTCCAACGGATGACCGGTTCGGCATAGCCTTCGTAAAGGCCGTCGAAGGTCTGCTGCATCCATGCCTTATCGAAGGGCTTGTCCCCATGGCGCAGGATGGCCTCGAAATAGTGCAGAGCGCCCTTGGTGGCGTTGTTCGAGCCCTGGCCGGTGATCGGATCGTTGACCATGACCGCGTCGCCGAGCCCCATTACATGCCGGCCGGAAGGCAGGGAAAGAGTAGGGTTGCGCACGGTCGGGGTGACGCGTCCGCTCAGGATCCCATTGGCATCGGTGAGTCGTACATTGGCACAGCGCTCGCTTTCCCACGGCAGGTAGTCGCGCAGGATGCCCAGGCAGACATCCAGATGCTGGTCGGCGGACTTGATGTCTGCCCAGCGGTCCATCGGGCCGCCAGGAATGGCTTCGAAGACCATGATGTCGCAGGCTTGCGTTTCGCAACTGCCCTGGGTGGTGAGGGCCGGGAAGACAAAGTACTCGCCGATGCCGGGAATCAGATTAAAGTTGACGCACTCAAACGGACCACTGCGCTGCATGCCCGTCACGTAAGCAAGTGCCAACTGGCGTTGGGGATGACGAACAGGCGAGCGTGCATCATTGCGTGTCAGCAGATTGACGATCTCTCCCTTGCCACCGGCCAGGAGAACAAGATCATGAGATTCGACCAAGGCTTCAAGCTGGGGAATCTCGACATTTTCGATACGTAGAATGCCGCCACGGCTTTCGAACTCCGCCATCCAGCCTGGCATCTTTACACGTTGATCAACAGACTGGGCGTAGGAATTCAGGCGGGCGCGCCAGTGGATGGCAACTTCGCCCTTGCCGTCGTCGGTGGGGATGGTCAGGCCGATGCCGTCCACCGTGGGGCACTGCCTTTCCCATTGATTCATCCGGAAATTGCGCTCGATCTGGAGTGCTTGGTCGAAGATGCACTGGGACGACATCACTTTGCCGCCCCATACCTCGTCAGCGGTGCGGTTTGTCACTAGCGTGACCTCATAGCCTTGATCCAGCAGGCCGCACCCGAGCAATAGTCCTGCCTGACCCGCGCCAACAATCGCAATCTTGCGTGGCGTGATCTTGTCGATGGAATGGGGGATCATGTGTCTCTCCTGTGGGATTGTCTTGTGTGCAATTCACTTCGTGCCGGGCGAACCGAGGTCGCCCGGAATCACCGGCCGGTTTATGCCGTCAGCCGGTTGATGGCTGCTTGCCGACCCTCGGGGCCGAGGGCGCCGTATCCGCCGTCACATGCATAGTCGGCGCCGGTAACAAAGGCGGAAGCATCTGACAGGAGGAAGCGAACCACTTGCGCGACTTCTTCTGGCTTGCCGAGCCGGCCGAGTGGGTGAAAATCTGCGGCGATACCGTCGGCTTTCGCCTTGTCGCCGCCGCTCAGCGCGCTGATGACGGAGGACCACGTCCAGCCCGGCGAGACGGAGTTGACTCGAATGTTGTCCGGGGCTAGATCCAATGCGGCGCTACGTGTGAATTGCTGCATCGCTGCCTTGGTAATCGGGTACAGCCAGCGCCCCGACTGCGCCACGCCCGCGGAGATCGAGGCAAAGTTGACGACCGCTCCGCCGCCGCGCTTTTTCATCTCCGGCACGCACGCCTTCAGCATCATCGCCGCGCCGACTACATTGACGTTGTAGGACTCCAGCCACTGCTCGCGTGTGGAATCGGCACCGTTATCCACGTAGGTGCAGGCGCAGTTGACGAGCAGGTCGATGCCGCGGAAGGTCTCCATGGTGTCGGCGATGCAGGCAGCGATGTCGGCATCGCTGGTCACGTCCACGGCCACATAGCGGCAGCGCTCCGGATGCCGCTCGGCAACATTGCGGCCGCCTTGCTGGTCGATGTCGACGACAACGACGTTGGCGCCAGCCGAGACCAGGGCCGATACCACGGCCTCGCCAATCATGGTCGCGCCACCGGTGACAATCGCCGTCTTGCCTTCGATTCCTTGCATGTCCGTCTCCACTTGTTGTATTGGCTCGCATGTAGCCATGTGCAACGTAGTTTGGTGTAGCGGTGATGACGCTGCTATCCACAATCCGCCGGCCAATATCCAGATAACGAGCCGTCGCTGGCGGACCGGGAAAAGGAGGCGGTGGAGTCAGGAAAAGGTGGGGCGGCAGCCTTGCCGGATGGCCGGGCGTGCAGGTATCCGTTCACGCGCGAGCGCGGCCTGGCGTTGTTGTATCAACGACTGCAAGTCAGTGAAACGGGTCGATGCCGCAGGGGTATTGCGAGGTCTAAAGAGCCCGCTGATTATCAACGCCCGGCATCGCTGACATGGCGCTCCGCTGCACCCCTGCGCAGGGTCGCCGACGGAGAAACGCCGAAGCGCTTCTTGTAATAGGCCGCAAACCGGCCGAGATGTGTAAAGCCAAAGCGATATGCAAGATCCGTGATGGAGGCCTGCTCCGCTCCGGCGGCAGCAATCAACGCTTGTCGGACGCAGTCCAGTCTCGCATCCCGCAGATAGGCTAACGGCGTCGTATTGAGATGGCGGCGAAAGCCTTCTTCCAGCGCCCGGATACTCACGCAGGCGACTTGCGCCAGGTCGGCGACGGTCAGCGGTGTGTCGGCATTCGCGCGGACATAATCTATCACCCGCTGCATATGACGTGGCCTGGCGGGCTCGGCGCTGCGCGCAAGGAGATAGGTGTGGGTGTGCGGTTGAAGCAGCAGCAGCGTCCGCAGCAGGTAGTCCTCCATCGACGCCACCGCGGCCGGGAACTGGAGCCAGTTGGTGCCGTGCTGGTCGATATTCCTGGTAAGGTCGAGTACGGACTGGCTCCATGCGTGCTGGGGCAGCCCCGGATCGAATGAAAGGGGCCCGCTGGGATCGCGCCCGGTCAGCAATGCGAAACGTTGCTCGATGGCTTCCTTCTGAATCCAGAGCAAGACTTGCGCACAATCCTCATGCCAGTGCATTCGGGTTGGGGTGTCTGGACTCAGCAAGCTGGCGGTGCGGACGTCGGAAAGTATCTCCTGCGAGCCACACTTGATTTCGGCATGGCCCGCAACCGGGATCTGGGCGAGATAGAAGTGCTCTAGGCAGCCAGGGTCGATCTCTACATGGGCGCCATAGGCAAGGAAGTTGAGTGCGGTCTCATGCAGTCGTACCAGGTTGTGCTGGACATGCAATTGCTGCAGTGCACCGACCACTCGCAGTTCATGCGGGCAAAATACCGAAGCGATCTTGCCCTGGGCCTCCTTCACATCCTCGGAGCGGAATGAGGGGTAGTTCGCCAGCATGCCTTGCGGCGCGCAGTTGTGGTCACGCGCCGGAGAAGACGGGATGTCGGCGGGTGACTGGGGGGCGGTCTGCATCGTCTCACTCCTGCAGGATTGCAGCGTGCCTGGCTCGCCTGCGAAGCGAAGGAAGCCCGCGCAATCAGTTACTTTATACCTAAACTTCCTGCGCGCGCCAAGAAGGCGGCCGGGCTGCCCTGTTGGCCGACCGCCAGGGAATCTCTGCGCGATCGTCGCCACGCTCCTTCTTGTCCATATAGTTTAGGCATAAAAATATGATTATGGAAATATGCGCTTCGAGCCGACGCGGGTAATCCGGTCGGCGCCTCGACGGGAGGCGCAGGGGGCAGATGCCGCTGGCGGACCTGATGCAGGGCATCCTGCGCGGGCGGTATTTCTCGCTGCTGGAGAACCAGGAATAGGACTGGTGCAGGTTTGCTTGCGGAGGAGGGAGGCCGCCGTCGGTCTCCGGGTTCATGGTCTATACTTAGATATGTGATATACAATATATTAAGTGTGCATAACGCCTCCTGCCGCCATGCTTGATCCCTCGCTGTTCGGTCGCCTGTCATTCACCTACGCGGATCCCGTCGACGGCCCGCTGCCACCCGGGCGTAACCCGCTGGGCGTGGCCCCGGAGCGCGATGCCGTGCTGTTCGTTCCGGACGGCCTGCCGGAGAGCGGGCCGGTGCCGCTGCTGGTGATGTTCCACGGCGCGGGCGGGTTTCCGGAAAAGGTGCTGCCGCATATCGAGCCGCATGCGCGGCGCCACAAGTTCCTGGTGCTGGCGCCGCATTCGCTCTACCCGACCTGGGACATCGTGATCGGCGGCAACGGCCCCGACCTGGAGCGGCTGCGCCAGGCGCTGATCGCGGTGACATCGCGTTACCGGGTCGACGCGGGCCGGCTGGCCTTTGCGGGCTTCTCGGACGGGGCCAGCTACGCGCTGTCGATCGGCATCACCAACGGCGACATTGCCAGCCATGTGATTGCGTTCTCCGGCGGCTTCATGTCGGTGTTCATGCAGGAGGGCGCTCCCAGGGTGTTTGTCGCGCACGGGCTGGCTGACGAGCAACTGCCGGTTGTCACCAGCGGCCGCGCCCATGCGGCCAGGCTGAAGGCCGCGGGCTACGACGTGCAGTACGTCGAGTTCGATGGCCTGCATGTCATCCATCCGCCCGTGGTCGAGCGCGCGATCGATTTCTTCCTGCAGTGAAACCCCGGCCGCTGGCCGGCGCGGCCACGCCATTCAACGGGAGTGCGGTACATGGATTTCGAGATTCCAGAGGCGCTGATCCACCCCCTGCTGGCGATGATCGAAACCGGGTCACGGTTGGCGCGGCAGTTGCAGGAGCACGGCGTCTGCCACGGCAATATGCTGGTGTCGAGCAAGCTATTCGATGCGCAGTCGCTGAGCTCGCTCTACACGCTGAGCAAGACGCAAAACGAGCGCGCGCTGATGTTCCAGATGCTGGCGCTGGACAATGTCTACAACGCGCCGCAGGCGCGCGTGATTCCGGGGCTGGACCAGCTGGTGGCGGGGCTGGCCGCCTACCTGTCGCGCGATGCCATCGATGGCTGGCTGTACCAGCGCAGCCGCGACGGCGTGCTGCTGCCCTGGCTGGTGCGCCGGATGCGCTATGTATCGCCCGAGCAGGGCATGCCTTATGTGGTGGTGGACATGCTGGCCAACACCATGCAGTCGGCCAACTCCACGCTGACTGACCACCACCTACGCCGCTCCGGCATGACCACGTCGATGGTGATCACCCGCGACGACATCGCTAACCGCACCATCCCGGAGTTGCTGGCCGAGTTCGGCTTCTACAAGGAGTGCGCGGAATTCCGGCACGAATACGAGCAGCATGCGCAGCGCTTCGTGCGCTACCAGCGCCGCTTCGGCGCGCAGTTTGTCGCCACCCGCGCGGCGTTCTCGCTCGATGCCAAGGGACCCGCCGAGCTGACGCCGATTGCCGACACCGCGGGCGCGCGCTGCGTGAATGATGAGGAACGGCTGGAGCGCCGCTTCGAGATGACCTGCGACCCGGCGTTCTGGCGCGATGCCGGGGTCATGGAGGGCTTTGAGCGCGTGCCGCTGCATGGCTACGTGCACCTGTTCCACCTGGAGTGGCATCGCAACATCTGGGTGCATGTGCAGCACCTGACCGAGTATCGCTACCAGCCGGCCCTGCGCGACAAGCTGGTCCTGCCCGCGCATCACCGCGACCTGATCGATATCCTGACCTCGCACATGGACATGCTGGTGCCGGACTTCGTGCCCGGCAAGTCCGGCGGTACCACCATCCTGTGCCAGGGCGCCCCAGGCCTGGGCAAGACGCTGACCGCGGAGATCTACGCCGAGGTGGTGGGCAAGCCGCTGTACCGCGTGCATTCCGGGCAGCTGGGCACCACTGCCGCGTCGGTCGGTGCCACGCTGATGACGATCCTGCGCCGGGCCATGCGCTGGAACGCGATCCTGCTGCTGGACGAGGCCGACGTCTATATCCGCTGCCGCGACAACGACCTGGAGCACAACGCCATCGTCGCGGAATTCCTGCGCACGCTGGAGTACTTCAACGGCCTGCTGTTCATGACCACCAACCGCATCGGCGACGTCGACGATGCCATCCTGTCGCGCTGCATCGCGACCATCCATTACGAAACGCCGTGCAAGCAAGACGCCATGCGGCTGTGGCGCCTGCAGGCCGGGCAGTTCGGCGCGGAACTGGGCGACGCGCTGATCGATGCGCTGACCGCCGCCTACCCCAAGGCGAGCGGACGCGACATCAAGGAGCTGCTGAAGCTGGCAACCCGCTACGGCAAGGCCAAGGGGATCCCGCTGTCGGAAGACGTGTTCCGGCTGTGCGGGCAGTTCCGCGGGATAGGGTAAGGCGCCGGTGCGCGGGTATCATGGGCCATCTGTGCAGGCAACCGCGCCCCGATCCCCGATGAGCCTCGACCCCGCCGAACTCCAGGCCATACGCCCCTACCTGCTGCGCTTTGCCCGCCTGCAGCTGCGGGACGAGGCGGTGGCCGAGGATGCCGTCTCGGAAACGCTGCTGGCGGCGCTGGAGCACCCTGAGCGCTTCGCCGGCCAGTCAACGCTGCGCACCTACCTGGTTGGCATCCTCAAGCACAAGATCATCGACACCCTGCGCAGCGGCAAACGTGAGGTCAGGCTGGCGCTGGCCACCGATGCCGAAGGCCAGCCGCAATCCGACGACGATGCCTTCGATGTGCTGTTCACGCGCAACGGCCACTACCAGGACCCGCCGTCCGACTGGGGCAACCCGGAACGCGCCTTTGAGCGCCGCGAGTTCTTCGAGATCCTGCAGCTTTGCGTGGACCGCCTGCCGGAGCGCACCGGCCGGATCTTCATGATGCGCGAGTGGCTGGAGCTGGACACCGAAGAAATCTGTCAGCATTTGCAGATCAGCGCGACCAATGCCTGGGCGATGCTGTACCGCGCCCGCATGCGCCTGCGCGAATGCCTGGAACTGCACTGGTTCGGCCAGCGCGGCCGGCCCGGCAAGGCCGGTTGAGCCCGGCCCCCGCCCATGCAACGGATAAGTCACTGACCTACATGCCAGATTCCCGCCCCTCCCGCCGCCTGCTGCCGAACTGTGAAGAGGTGCATCACCTCACCATGAAGGGCCTGGACCGGCCGCTGTCATGGGGCGAGCGGCTGCGCATGCGCGCCCACCTGGCGATCTGTGACGCCTGCACCAGCTTCAGCGCCCAGATGCGGACCCTGCGCGAGGCCATGCACAGGCTGGGGCGCGACGAATGACAGAAGGCCAGCGGATCCGCTGGCCTTCTTGCTGGCTGGGTGCCGATATCGCTCAGGCGCGAGCGCCTTCGCCGTAGGGGTCGAAGCGGCCAGCGCGGCTGCCTTCGGTAAAGGTGTCGAAGCTGCGCGACGGCGATGCCGACACGCCGCTGCGCTCCAGCCCGGCCACCGTGCGGGCGCCGTCGACAAACGGATCGGCCTTGCCCACGCGGGCGCCTTCCGTGAACACATCGTGGCTGCGGAACTCATAACCATACTTGTCGCCGGGCACGGTGCTGCGGAAGCTGTAGCCGTACTTGTCGCCGGGCAGCTGCTCGGCGACGGTGGCGGCTTGCGCGGCGCCCAGGGCAGCCAGCGACAGGAGCAGGGCGGTAGCGAGGCGGGTGGTCTTGGTCATGATGGTTCTCCTTAAGCTCGTTGAATTTGTCAGAAGGCTTTGCGTTGTGTGCGTGCCGTTCATGTACAGAACTATAGAAGCGCCATCGATACGGAAACAGGCCAGTTGCCGGACAAGTTATTCAAAAAAATTGAAGTTACGGCCGAGGGCGGAAGCGGCCCGTGGCATGACGCAAATGTAATGTCCCCGTCGCCGGAATGCCCGGCGCGGCTCGGTTAAACTTGCGGCTCGCTGCAATCCCCCGTCGCCTGATGCCAGGCGGCCAGGGCAGCTGCCACTTCCCTTATGCAACGGCTCATCCTCATCCTTCTTGCGCTCGTCCTGCCGCTCCAGTTCGCCTGGGCGGGAGCCGCCGCGTATTGCCGACATGAGGTGGCGGCTCCGGCCAAGGCCCATTTCGGGCACCATGAGCACCAGCACAAGGCCGACAGCGGCAAGCAGGACCAGCCCGCGCAGAAGGCGCAGGACAAGGCCAAGCTCGGCCTGCCCGATCCCGACTGCGGCGTCTGCCATATCGCTTCGCTGCCGTTTGCACGGGCCGACGCGCCCGACGTGCACGCCATGCGCCGGGTGGAACTGGCGCCACCGGCGCCGCAGCCCAGCTTCTCTTCGCACAGTGCGCGGGCGCCCGACCGTCCGCAGTGGCCGCGTCTCGCTTAACCGGCGAGACGACGCTTCCATTTCATGGTCTTCCTGATTTCCTGACGTCAGGCGTCTCGCCGAATTCTCCCGGTTTCTTTCCTGGTGCAATTCGATGCGAAGACTTTTGCTGCCGCTTGGGCTGGCGGCCGTTCTATTCAGCCCACATGGCGTCGCGCAGACGCCGCCCCCTGCCATGGCGCAGCCATCGGCATCCTTGCCGGCCCCGGGCCAAGAGCCTGCCGGCACGCTGAGCCTCGACGCCGCGCTGGCGCTGGCCGAAGCCGGCAGCTTCGCGTTGTCCGCGGCGGGCAAGGAGCTTGACGCCACCGAGGGCGATGTCACGCAGGCGCGCGTGCTGCCCAATCCCGAACTGGCCGTGTCGATCGAAGACACGCGCAAGGCCACGCGCTCCACCACCGGCCAGATCAACCTGCCGATCGAACTCGGCGGCAAGCGCGCCGCGCGCATCGGTGTGGCCGAGCGCGGGCGCGAACTGGCGCAGGTCGAGCTGGGCGGCGCACGCGCCGAGCTGCGCGCCGCGGTGATCGCACGCTTCTTTGGCGTGCTGGTGGCGCAGGAACGCGTCAAGCTGGCCGAAGGCTCGGTCGGCATCGCCAGCAAGGCGGCCGCGGCGGCCGGGCGGCGCGTGGCCGCCGGCAAGGTCGCGCCCCTGGAAGAAACGCGCGCCAGGGTCGAACAGGCCAATGCCGAGCTGGAACTGGCCGAGGCTACCGGCGCGCTGCAATCCGCACGTCAGTCGCTGGCCACGCTGTGGGGCAACGCCTTGCCGCACTTTGCGCAGGCGCAGGGCGACCTTGACGCACTGCCCTCGCGCCCCGCGCCGGCAGCGCTGCAAGCGGCGCTGGAAGACTCGCCTCAACTGGCGGCAAGCCGCCTCGTGGCCGAGCGCAGCCGCGCCGAAGTCGCCGTGGCGCGCAGCCGCCAGTATCCCGACGTGACCGTGAGCCTGGGCGCCAAGCGCGACAACGAGGCCAACCGCAATATGGCCGTGCTGGGCGTGGCGATCCCGCTGCCGCTGTTTGACCGCAACCAGGGCAACCTCTACGCCGCATTGCGCCGGGCCGACAAGGCGCAGGACACGCACGCGGCCACGCGCATCCGCCTGGTGGGTGAGCTGCAGCAGGCGTCGACGCAGCTGTCGGTATCGCGCGCCGCGGCGCAGACGCTGCAGGCCTCGGTGCTGCCCGCGGCGGAGCAGGCCTATGCCGCCGCCTCGCGCGGGTTCGAGGCCGGCAAATTCAATTTCCTCGATGTGCTGGATGCCCAGCGCACGCTGTTCCAGGCGCGCATCCGCTACCTGGACGTGCTGGCCCGCACCTATGACGCGGCGGCCAGCATCGACCGCATCCTCGGAC
Source organism: Cupriavidus sp. GW823-FHT06D04 (assembly GCF_058795055.1). NCBI lineage: Bacteria > Pseudomonadati > Pseudomonadota > Betaproteobacteria > Burkholderiales > Burkholderiaceae > Cupriavidus > Cupriavidus sp. GW823-FHT06D04. The sequence goes on from NZ_JBXAHL010000004.1 coordinate 26,106, forward strand.
ACTGATACGGACGCCGAAGACATGGCAATGAGCAAGCAACAACGGGCCGCCGTGGTGGCCATCCTGGTCGCGGGGCTGCTGGGCGGCGCGGCGATCCTGTTCACCGGCAAGGGCGGCAGCGCCACCGGCGAGGCCGGGCACGGGCAAGCCGAGCATGGCGACGAGCACGAACATGGCAAGGAAGGAGACAATGCGGCCGCGCACGCTGACGCCAGCGCTCCCGCGGCGAAGCCGGAAGCCGAAGGCAAGCCGCACCTGATCGCGCTGACGCCCGCGCAGATCCAGCAGGCCGGCATCGGCATCGCCAGCGCCGCCGCGGCGCCGCTGCGCAGCAGCGTCGATTTCCCCGGCGAGATCCGCTTCAATGAAGACCGCACCGCGCACGTGGTGCCGCGCGTGGCGGGCGTTGCGCAGGCGGTGCCGGCCAACCTTGGCCAGCAGGTACGCAAGGGCGAAGTGCTGACGCTGCTCGCCAGCACGACGCTGGCCGAGCAGCGCAGCGAGCTGCTGGCGGCGCAGAAGCGCGAGGCGCTGGCGCGTGCCACCTACGCGCGCGAGAAGACGCTGTGGCAGGAGAAGATCTCCGCCGAGCAGGATTACCAGCAGGCCCGCACGGCGCTTGAGGAAGCGCAGATCGCGGTCCAGAACGCGCGCCAGAAGCTGACCGCGATTGGCGCCACGGAGAAGAGCGCGGGCAAGGGCGGCAGCCTGAACCAGTTTGCGCTGCGTGCCCCGTTCGATGGCATCGTGGTCGAGAAGCACCTGGCGCTGGGCGAAGCGGTCCAGGAAGCCACCAGCGTCTTCACCGTCTCCGACCTGAGTTCGGTGTGGGCGGAGTTCGTGGTGTCCGCGCGCGACCTGGACCAGGTGCGTGTGGGCGAAGCGGTCACGGTGCGCTCGAGCGCCTCGGACACGCAGGCCGAGGGCAAGGTGTCCTACGTCGGCGCGCTGCTGGGTGAGCAGACGCGCACGGCCAAGGCGCGCGTGACGCTGGCCAATCCCGGCATGGCGTGGCGCCCGGGGCTGTTCGTCACGGTCAGCGTGCTGGGCGCGCCGGCGCAGGTGCCGGTGACGGTGGCGGCCGACGCGGTGCAGCAGGTCGACGGCAAGAGCGTGGTGTTCATCGCCGTGCCGGGCGGGTTTGCGGTGCAGCCGGTCAAGACCGGGCGCGCTGGTGGCAAGCTGGTGGAGGTGACCGAGGGCCTGCAGGCCGGCGCGCGCTACGCCGCGGCCAACAGCTTCATCCTCAAGTCCGAGCTGGGCAAAGCCAGCGCCGGGCATGAGCACTGAGCGGAGGCACGCATGTTTGAACGCCTGATCCGCTTTGCCATCGAGCAACGCTGGCTGGTCCTGCTGGCGGTGCTGGGCATGGCCGCGCTGGGCCTGTACAGCTACACCCGGCTGCCGATCGACGCGGTGCCCGATATCACCAACGTGCAGGTGCAGATCAACACCGCAGCGCACGGCTATTCGCCGCTGGAGACCGAGCAGCGCATCACCTATCCGGTCGAGACCGTGATGGCGGGCCTGCCCGGGCTGGAGCAGACCCGCTCGCTGTCGCGCTACGGGCTGTCGCAGGTGACGGTGATCTTCCGCGACGGCACCGATATCCACTTTGCGCGCCAGCTGGTCAACCAGCGCATCCAGGAAGCGCGCGACAAGCTGCCCGCCGGCATCACGCCCGCGATGGGCCCGATCTCGACCGGGCTGGGCGAAATCTACCTGTGGACGGTCGAGGCCGACCCCGGCGCGCGCAAGCCGGACGGCACGCCGTATACGCTGTCGGACCTGCGCGAGATCCAGGACTGGGTGATCCGCCCGCAGCTGCGCAACGTGCCCGGCGTGACCGAGGTCAATGCCATCGGCGGCCATGCGCGCGCCTATGTGGTTGCGCCCAGCCTGGAGCGCATGGCGTCGTACGGGTTGTCGCTGGCCGACGTGGTGAGCGCGCTGGAGAAGAACAACGACAACGTCGGCGCCGGCTATATCGAGCGCCGCGGCGAGCAGTACCTGGTGCGCGTGCCGGGGCAGGTGCGCTCGCTCGACGATATCCGCGACGTGATCGTCGGCACCGCGCAGGGCCAGCCGATCCGCGTGCGCGACGTGGCCACCGTGCAGACCGGCGGCGAGCTGCGCACCGGCGCGGCCACCGAGAACGGCCGCGAGGTGGTGCTGGGCACCGTGTTCATGCTGATCGGCGAGAACAGCCGCACGGTGTCGCAGGCGGCGGACCGCAAGATGGCCGAGATCAACCGTACCCTGCCCAAGGGCGTGCAGGCCGTCACGGTGTACGACCGTACCACGCTGGTCGACAAGGCCATTGCCACGGTCAAGAAAAACCTGCTGGAAGGTGCGGTGCTGGTGATCGCCATCCTGTTCCTGTTCCTGGGCAACCTGCGCGCGGCGCTGATCACCGCGCTGGTGATCCCGCTGTCGATGCTGTTCACCTTCACGGGCATGGTGCAATACCGCATCAGTGCCAACCTGATGAGCCTGGGGGCGCTGGACTTCGGCATCATTGTCGACGGTGCCGTGGTGATCGTCGAGAACTGCGTGCGCCGGCTGGCGCATGCGCAGGAGCGCCACGGCCGGCCCCTCACGCGCGGCGAACGCCTGCATGAAGTCTTTGCCGCGGCGCGCGAGGCGCGCCGGCCGCTGTTGTACGGGCAGCTGATCATCATGGTGGTGTACCTGCCGATCTTTGCGCTGACCGGGGTGGAGGGCAAGATGTTCCACCCGATGGCCTTCACCGTGGTGCTGGCGCTGCTGGGCGCGATGGTGCTGTCGGTGACCTTCGTGCCGGCGGCGGTGGCGCTGTTCATCGGGAACCGCGTGGCCGAGCGCGAGAACCGGTTGATGGCCTGGGCGCGCCGCCGCTACGCGGTGCTGCTGGAGCGCTCGCTGGCCGCGACGCCGGTGGTGCTGACGTTTGCCGGCGTGGCGGTGGCATTGTGTCTGGCCATCGGCACGCGCCTGGGCAGTGAGTTCGTGCCCAGCCTGAACGAGGGCGACCTGGCGATCCAGGCCTTGCGCATCCCCGGCACCAGCCTGACGCAATCGGTGGCGATGCAGCAGCAGGTGGAAACCGCGCTGAAGGCCAAATTCCCGGAGATCGAGCGCATCTTTGCGCGCACCGGCACCGCGGAGATCGCCTCCGACCCGATGCCGCCGAATATCTCCGACGGCTACATCATGCTCAAGCCTGTGTCGCAATGGCCCGAGCCCCGCCGCACGCGCGACGAGCTGATCGCCGCGATCCGCGATGAGGTGGGCAAGCTGCCGGGCAACAATTATGAGTTCTCGCAACCGATCCAGCTGCGCTTCAATGAGCTGATCTCGGGCGTGCGCTCCGACGTGGCGGTCAAGGTGTTCGGCGACGACAACGCCGTGCTGGAGCAGACCGCCAATCGCATCGCGGCAGTGCTGCAGGGCATCCCCGGCGCGGCCGAGGTGAAGGTCGAACAGACCACCGGCCTGCCGATGCTGACGGTGCAGATCGACCGCAACAAGGCGGCGCGCTACGGCCTGAACCTGAGCGATATCCAGGATGCGGTGGCGATCGGCATCGGTGGCAAGGTGTCGGGCACCTTCTTCAGCGGCGACCGGCGCTTCGACATCGTGGTGCGCCTGCCCGATGCCGTGCGCGAGGACGTGGAAGCGCTGCGGCGCCTGCCGGTGCCGTTGCCGAAGGAGGCAGCGGCGCGCACCAGCTATATCCCCCTGAGCGAAGTCGCCAGCGTGGAGATCGCGCCGGGCCCCAACCAGGTCTCGCGCGAGAACGGCAAGCGCCGCATCGTGGTCAGCGCCAATGTGCGCGGGCGCGATATCGGCAGCTTCGTGCCCGAGGCCGAGGCTGCCATCCGCGCGCGCGTGCAGATCCCGGCGGGCTACTGGACCAGCTGGGGCGGCACCTTCGAGCAGCTGCAGTCGGCCACCGCGCGGCTGCGCATAGTAGTGCCGCTGGCGCTGGGCATGGTGTTCGTGCTGCTGTTCGCCATGTTCGGCAACGTCAAGGACGGGCTGCTGGTCTTCACCGGCATCCCGTTCGCGCTGACCGGCGGCATCCTGGCGCTATGGCTGCGCGGCATTCCGCTGTCGATCTCGGCGGCGGTGGGCTTTATCGCCTTGTGCGGCGTGGCGGTGCTCAACGGGCTGGTGATGCTGTCGTTTATCCGCTCGCTGCGCGAGGATGGCCATGGGCTGGATGCGGCGATCCGCGATGGGGCATTGACGCGGCTGAGGCCGGTGCTGATGACGGCGCTGGTTGCCTCGCTTGGCTTCGTGCCGATGGCCTTGGCAACGGGCACGGGTGCCGAAGTGCAGCGCCCGCTGGCGACAGTCGTCATCGGCGGCATCCTGTCGTCGACGGCGCTGACCTTGCTGGTGTTGCCGGTGCTGTACCAGCTGGCGCACCGGAACGACGAGGCGGTGGCGGACGCGGCGCAGGGGGAGGGGGAGTTTGCGCGGGTGGAAACGTAAGCTGCGAAGCCACGTTGAAGCCACTGGGTTTCCGCGAAGGCGGGAACCCAGTGGCTTTTGCAAAGGCAATCGACCTTTCATGACGCCATGAAGCGTTCACCCCCGCGCACGCGGCAAACTGGCAGCACATCCAGTCCCCAACGTGCCGCCATGCAGACAGCCACCCTGCCCGATACCGGGATCGACCCGCTTCGCGCCGTCACCGATCCCGACCCCTACCCGTACTACCGGGAGCTGGCCACCCGCCAGCCGTTCTACCGCGATGACCGTCTCGGCCTGTGGGTCGCCGCCGGCCCGCGTGAAGTGGCGGCAGTGCTGGCCCATCCTGACTGCCGCGTACGCCCGCCGGCGCAGCCAGTACCGCCCGCGCTGGCCGGCACCGCAGCCGGTGACCTGTTCGGCCGCCTGATCCGGATGAACGACGGCGCTGCCCACGCACCACTGAAGCAGATCCTGATGCCGATGCTGGCGGGCCTTGACGCGGCCGCCACAGCGCGGCGCGCGGCGGCGATGGCAACGATGATCGATGCTGGCGCTGCCGCCGGTACGTCTGGCGAGCGCGTCAACCGCTGGCTCTTCACATTGCCTGTGGTGACAGTGGCCGACCTGCTCGGTTTGCCCATTGCCGAAGGTGGCAAGGCGGCCGAGGTCGCACAACGCGTCGCGGCCTTCGCCGCCGCGCAGTCGCAGCTGGCCGATGCGCACACCGTCCGTGCCGGTGCTGACGCAGCGCAATGGCTGGGCGCGTGGCTTGCCGGTGCCACGCCGGGCGACGGCCCGCTTCCGGCGCTGCATCAAGCCGCGCATGCCGCCGGCATCGACGCGCAGGCTGTCGCCGCCAACATCATCGGCCTGCTGGTGCAGGCCTGCGAAGCCACCGCGGCGCTGGCCGGGAATACGCTGCTGCGGCTGGGTCGCGACACGCCGCAGTCAGAGCTGCCGCTCGATGCCGTGGTGGCGCGGGTCGCCCGGGAGGATCCGCCGGTGCAGAATACGCGCCGCTTCCTGGCCGCCGATGCGCAACTGTGCGGCCACGCCGTCAAGGCCGGCGATGCGGTGCTGGTGCTGCTGGCCGCGGCGTCGTGCAGTGGTGCCGCAGCCGGCGAGCGGCCATGGACCTTCGGCCACGGCCGCCATGCCTGTCCCGGTGACCGCGTGGCGCAGACGCTGGCTGCTGCCACGGTGGCAGCGCTGCGTGCGCGTGGTGCCGATCCGGCCGCGCTGGCGCAGGCGTTCCGCTATCGTCCGTCGCTAAACGCGCGCATTCCGCATTTCCTTTGATCCCCGCCATTGCCCCAGGAGACAACATGATCGCAGTCATCTTCGAAGTCGAGCCCGCACCGGGCCGGCAGGACAACTACCTCGACATCGCCGCGCACCTGCGCCCGCAGCTGGAAGCCATCGACGGCTTTATCTCGGTGGAGCGCTTCCAGAGCCTGACCAACCCCAACAAGCTGCTGTCGCTGTCGTTCTTCCGCGACGAGGCCGCGGTGATCGCCTGGCGCAATACGCTGGCGCATCGCCAGGCGCAGGCGGCCGGTCGCGGCGGCGTGTTTGCCGGCTACCGGCTGCGCGTGGCGCAGGTGCTGCGCGACTACGGGCTGAATGAGCGCGACCAGGCGCCGGCGGACAGCCGCGCGGTGCATGACCACAAGGCGGGCTGAAGGAGGCGCAGCGATGACGATGGAAGCGATCGGCACCCAAGCCGCGTTTATCGGCCTGACGTTCTTGCTGGCAGGCTTTGTCAAAGGGGTGGTGGGCCTGGGCTTGCCCACGGTTGCGGTGGGCATGCTAGGGCTGGTGATGCCGCCCGCGCAGGCGGCGGCGCTGCTGGTGGCGCCGTCGATGGTGACCAACGTGGTGCAGCTGTTCAGCGGCGCGCGCTTCGGGCAACTGATGCAACGGCTGTGGCCGATGCTGGTGGCGATCTGTGCCGGCACCTGGCTGTGTGCGGCATGGGTGCCGGCCGGCATGATGACGCACGCGACCTCGGCCTTGGGTGTGGCGCTGGTGCTGTACGCGGTGGTCGGGCTGGCCGCGGTGAAGCTGGTGGTGCCGGCGGGGGCGGAGCGGTGGCTCGGGCCGTTGATCGGGCTGGTCACGGGTGGCATTACGGCGGTGACCGGTGTGTTCGTGATTCCCGCCGTGCCTTACCTGCAGGGGCTCGGGCTGGACAAGGAAAGCCTGGTGCAGGCGCTCGGGCTGTCGTTCACGGTATCGACCATTGCGCTGGCGGTGAGCCTGGCCATGGGCGGGTCGCTGCTGCATTTGCCGGTGCTGGGCGCCTCGGCGCTGGCGCTGGTGCCGGCGCTCGGCGGCATGTTCCTGGGCCAGTGGCTGCGCCACCGGATCAGCGCCGAGCGCTTCCGCAAGCTGTTCTTCTGCGGGCTGCTGGTGTTGGGCGGCGAACTGGCGCTGCGAGGGCTGTGATCAAGCCCCCATGCTCCCCGCCCTGCACGCTCAGTGGCTGGCCTGCACCGTGCGGCCGTTCAGCGGCTGCACCGGACGGGCGTTCATCGGATAAAGCTGGCGGAATGCGGCCAACTGCGCAGGCGACACTTCCACCGGCGTCTTGAGCACCTGCCAGCGCACGTCCTCGCTGCACGGTGGCGTGGTCAGCGAGCCGGTGAAGGCCCAGTACGACTGCCGGGCCGGCAGCAACGCCGCCACATCCAGCGGCGCCGTCAGTTCACGCGACTCCCCGGCCTTGGCCGGCAGGCTCGCGAAGACGGGTTTCAGCGCCGCATTCTCCCGCCCGGACTTGAACAGCACCGCCACCACCGCCAGCTTGCCTTCTGCATTCTGGTGCACCAGGTGCGCGACCAGCGGATAGGTCTTGCCGTTGATCTTCTCTTCGCTGGGCGTATGGAAGTGGAACTGCAGCAGCTTGTAGGCCACACCGTCGAGTTCGATCTGCCCCGCGGCGGGCAGGTTGACCTGCACGGTGTGGCCGTTGTTGACCACGGTGGCGGGCGCCGCGGCGTAGCCAAAGCCGATCGGCTTCAGGTCCGCGGGTTGGGTCTTGCCGGTGCGGATATCGATGGGCGACTGGTGCTTGCCCAGCGCACAGGTCTTGTAGTCCTGGTCGAGCTTGGCCCAGTGGCTGGTACCGGTTGGTCCGATATAGCTCCAGTGCGGGTCATTGCCGGCCCACGCGGCAGGTGCAAGCAAGGCGGTGCAAACGGTGATAATCGGCAGCCTGATGTTCATTGTCGATGCGTCCTAGTGTTGGTAACCCCTTGGTTTCCGACGTGGTGTTATCAAGCTGTCCCAGTCTTGAGTGCCGGGTCTTTGCCCGGCCGGGAATCATGCAGCAAAACTGCCGTCCAGCGAATAAGGCATTGCTGAATTCCGGTCTGCACTGCATTTAACAGGGGTATGGACTGCATGCACGCATGCGATTGATGCATGCCGCGCATGCCGTCATGGAACGGACACGGCGCCGACATCTCACGTGGCACGCTCCACAGGCATCCCCGCTCAGCCGGGGATGCCTGCCTGCCACCGTTTGTCTCGGGATTTCAGCCAGGCCGCGCGCCGGCCTGGTTCGACTCCAGTTGCGCGCGTACCGCGGAGATATGGTCGCCCGCGGCATCGACGGCGTTCTCCAGGTCGCTGGTGCTGCAGCCCAGCTCCCGGCACCAGTACTGCACTTCAAGCGGATCCATCAGGTTGATGCGGCCAGGATCCAGCGGCCTGAACTCGTTTGTCACATCGCTCATGCTTGCCTCCTGTCCATGTCTCGGGGCGACACGGCCCTTGCATTGTAGGCAGTCATCCGGCGCGCGTTGCATGCAAGACGGCCTGAGCTTGCGCATATGATGTACGGGTTACCCCAGCCGACAGGACGCCGCATGCCCCGCTCATCCGGTGCAAAACTCTGGTCCACGCTGAACAAGGCCGCGGCCCGCAATGCGCGCCGCATGCAGCGCGCCGTCAACCAGAACCTGACCAAGCCGATGACCGAGGCCATCGTGCGCAACGCGGTGAAGCAATCGGCTGCAGTCACGGCCGCCACCCAGCGCGCACTGTCGGGCGTGGTATCGCCGGTGCAGGCGCCGCAGAACCGCGGCAGCGGGCGCTGGGAGGAAGGCGCATGGGGCGCGCCACTGGCACCGCGCCGCTACCGCATCTTCGTGCCGGCCGGCGTCACGGCGTCGCGTCGCGCGCCGATGCTGGTGCTGCTGCATGGCTGCGGCCAGGACGCCGCCAGCTTTGCCGCGGTCACGCGCGCCGCCGCCGTGGCGCGCGAAGCCGGCTGGGTGGTGCTGCTGCCTGAACAGACCTCGCAGGCCAATGCACAGCGCTGCTGGAACTGGTTCCGGCCCGCCGCGCGGGGTGGCGTCGAAGCCGGGCTGCTGATGGCGCTGATCGACCAGGCTTGCCGCGGCCATCCGGTTGCCGTCGACCGCGTCAGCGTGCTGGGGCTGTCCGCGGGCGGCGCGATGGCGCTGATGCTGGGGCTACGCTACCCGGAGCGCTTCGCCGCGGTCGGCTCGCACTCCGGCGCGGTGCCCTGGAGCGCCACCAATGCCGCCCAGGCAGCGCGTGCCATGCGCGGGGGGCACGGGCCCGATGCCAAGACCATGCAGGCGCTGCGGTTCGGGCTGGCGGGGCGCCGCCCGCCGCCGTTGCTATTGCTGCATGGCGATGCCGACCACGTGGTCGACTTCAGCAATGCCACCGCCGCGGCGGGCATGTGGATGCACCTGCAGCCGGAGGATGCGCACCCGCTGTCCGCGGTGCCGGCACGGCGCATCCAGCGCGGCATGCGCCGTGCCATGGATGTCTTCGACTGGATGGAGGGAAAGTCCCCTTACGTTCGCCTAGTGCGGATCGAGGGTCTGGGTCACGCCTGGAGCGGCGGGGCAGGCGGCCAGGCGTTCTCCGATCCGGCGGGGCCGGATGGGTTGAAGCTGGCGTTGCGGTTTTTTCTGGCGGTTTGGGGGTGAGAGAGTAGTCTTGACGCCGCACAACGGGTGAGGTTCTCTTCAGGCCTGAGACCTACCCCAGCCTGACAGGCTCAATCACCACATCACTGGCCGGACAAGCCACACACGGCAGGATCAGCCCCTCTTCCCTCTCATCCAGACTCAACCCCGGCCATTCGATCCGATAGCGGATCGTCCCCGCATGCAGCCGGCTGGCGCAGGCGCGGCAGGTGCCATTGCGGCAAGAGTTGGGCAGCGCCACGCCTTCGAGCAGTGCAGCTTCCAGCAGGCTCAACGCCGCCGGCGCGGCGAAGCGGGTATTGCCTGGCAGCACGCTTGCGGTGAATTCCGCGCGGTCGTCCGGCGCCACCGGCTCGCGTTCAGCCATGGGCCTCATCCTCCGCTTCCGGGAATTGGGCGCGTCCGTGGGTCGCGTCGCGCAGGGCATCGCGCGCGGCGTCGAGCTGGGTTGCGGGCATGCGCAGGACCAGCGTGGCCTGCGCGCCATAGGCGGTGCCGGCCAGCGTGCAGCCTGGCTGCGCTTCATAGTCGAGCCAGCGGCGCACGCGCGGCTCGTCGGCATAGTCGACTGACACCGTCAGGGTGCCGTAGGCGATGCGTTCCACGCGCTCGGCCTTTTTCAGCGCGGCCGCGATGGCATCGGTGTAAGCGCGCACCAACCCGCCCGCCCCCAGTTTGACGCCACCGTAATAGCGCACCACCGCCGCCAGCACGCCGTCCAGGTCATGGTGGCGCAGCACTTCCAGGATGGGCCGGCCGGCGGTGCCGGAGGGCTCGCCATCGTCGGACATGCCCGAGGCGCCGCCAGCCAGCAATGCCCAGCACACGTGGGTGGCGGTGGGGTGCTCGGCGCGCAGCGCCTGCAGTGCCGCCATGGCGGCGTCACGGTCGGCAACGGGCAGCGCCAGCGCCAGGAAGCGGCTCTTGCGGATTTCGATCTCGGCCTGGACGGGGGTGGCTAGCGTGTATGTGGGCAAGCGGCAGGGCGGAAGGGGGGGCAGAAACGGAGGCTGCCGGCATTCAACGGATCCGCGCCTGTGGAGCCGCGGATGCAAAGGGCGAGTGTACCGCAGCGGCATCCGGGGCCTGGCCGAAAGCGCCGCTTTTGTGTCGTATCGTCAACTTGTTGTCACAAACTGCGCCTACGATCCGCTCCGGCCATGCGCAATGCCGCCCGCCGCCCGCCTGTGCCAACAGGTGCCCGGTCCCACCCGCGGGGGCCGGCGCAAATACGCAGTGAACAACATATCCCTTCCTCTTCCCCGGATCGAGAACATGCTTGAACAACCCAATGCTGGCCGCCGCAAGGCCCTGAAGCTCCTGGCCGGCGCGCCGATGCTGCCGCTTGGCCTTGCCTCCACCGGCCTGCTGGCAGGTTGCGGCGGTGGCGACGACGCTGTCGCCGCGCCGCTTCCGCCGGCCCAGGCCGCCACGTTCACCACGGCCGAGTTCGTCGGCATGAGCGCGCCGACGCTGGCTACGCCGGACGCGATGGCGACAACCACGGTGGGCTCCAGCCTCAAGGTGTCGTTCAGCGACGGCAGCAGCCAGACCTACAAGCTGGCCTACCAGCCGTTCTTCATCACCGGCGACACCCTGCCCGACGGCAAGGGCGGCACCATCCTGGCCGGCGGCTACTACGACATCAACAACAGGCCGATCATGGACACCTCCGTGGCCGGCAAGGAACGCCAGTTCTTCTCCGACGCGCCGGACGGCAGCTCGCTGCTGACCCTGGCCAACCCGACCGTGCCCGGCGTCAAGGGCAAGACGGTGTTTGCGGTGGTGCAGTTCGAGTACACCACGCGCAACCAGGGCAATGCCAGCATGTACGGCCTGCTGCCGTCGCCCATCGCGGTGGTGACGCTGGACCAGGACCCGGCCACCGGCAAGCTGACCCCGGTCAAGTACCACAACGTCGATACCTCGGGCGTCAACGGCCTGTGGATCACCTGCGGCGCCAGCCTGTCGCCGTGGAACACCCACCTGTCGAGCGAAGAGTACGAGACCGACCTGCTGAACGCCAGCGCGGTCACGCAGCTGCAGGGCTACAGCCAGAACCTGTACGGCGACCCGGCGCGCGCCAACGCCTACCACTACGGCCACCTGCCGGAAGTCACGGTCAACCCGGACGGCACCGGCACCATCAAGAAGCACTACTGCCTGGGCCGCATCTCGCATGAACTGGTGCAGGTCATGCCCGACGAGCGCACCGTGCTGATGGGCGACGATGCCACCAACGGCGGCCTGTTCCTGTTTATCGCCGACCGCGCCCGCGACCTGTCGTCCGGCACGCTGTACGTGGCCAAGTGGCACCAGACCTCGGGCGTGGGCCCGGGCAGCGCCACGCTGTCGTGGATCAGGCTGGGCAGCGCCACCAGTGCCGAAATCCGCGCGCTGGTCGACGGCGGCATCAAGCTGGCCGACATCATGGACGTCAAGACCGCCGATCCGGCTGATGTCAGCTACACCCGCATCCTCTACAACGGCAAGCCGAACTGGGTGAAGCTGATGCCGGGCATGGAAAAGGCCGCGGCGTTCCTGGAAACGCACCGCTACGCCGCACTGGTCGGCGGCAGCCTGGGCTTCACCAAGATGGAAGGCACCACGGTCAACATCAAGGACAAGAAGGCCTACTCGGCAATGTCGCGCATCGAGTCGAGCATGCTCACGGCCAATGCCGCCAACGCCGGCGACATCCAGGTGGAAGGCCCGTACTCCGGCGCCGTCTATGAGCTGAACCTGAAGGGCGGCCAGGCCGACAAGACCGGCACGGCCATCAACAGCGAATGGGTGCCGGTCGACATGGCGGCGGTGCCGGCGCTGGTCAGCGAAGACCTGGGCGGCGGCAAGATGAAGCAGCAGGATGCGCTGGGCAACTTTGCCAACCCTGACAAGGTCGCCACGCCCGACAACCTGAAGTTCTCGGAAAAGCTGCGCACGCTGTTTGTCGGCGAGGACAGCAATACCCACGTCAACAATTTCCTGTGGGCGTACAACGTCGATACCAAGGTGCTCAGCCGCGTGCTGTCGTGCCCGGTCGGCGCCGAATCCACGGGCCTGCACGCGGTGGACGAGATCAACGGCTGGACCTATGTGATGAGCAACTTCCAGCACGTTGGCGACTGGGAATCGCCGCTGCACGACAAGGTCCGGCCCGCGCTTGAGGCGAAGGTGATGGCCAACTACAAGGACCGCTTCGGTGCCGCCGTGGGCTACCTGACGGGCGACCCGACTGGCGTCAGGCTGGCCAAGGCCTGACGCGGTAGCGCAGTGCCAGGATGAAGGCGGCGGGCTTCGGCCCGCCGTTTTTTGTTGGGGCGCGATCGTCTAACATGGCAACTCCGGCATCATGCCCAGCCTCCCGCCCGTCATGCCTGACCAGCTTCCGCACATCCACTCCGCGCGCCTCAGCCTGCTGCCCTTTCGCGGCGACGACGCAGCCGAGGCCTTTGCCTGCATCACCCCGACGCTTGCGCGATTCATGGACTGGGAGCCATCGCCCACGCCGGCGGCTTTCGAAGCCGTGTGGCAAGGCTGGCTGATAGGCATGGCGCGAGGTTCGGAATGTGTGCTCACCATCCGGCGTGCCGACGACGGGCTGTTCCTGGGGCTGGCGGGATTGCACCACGCCGACACGCCCGCGCCGGAACTCGGCATCTGGATCCGCGAGGACTGCCACGGCCATGCCTTCGGCCTGGAAGCGGTCACCGCGCTGGCGCAATGGGCGCAGGACAACCTGTCGCCGGCGCACCTGGTCTATCCGGTGGCCGAACAGAACTGGCCCAGCCGCCGGATCGCAGAGTCGCTTGGCGGCACGGTCGTGGGCCAGGCCACGACCCTCAAGTTTGAGCGCTTGATCTACCAGATCCCGGGGCGCCGTTGAGGTACAGCGGCATCGCATCCTGCCCAGGCTGCCGCCCCTCATCAGCTGACACGCAGCCCCTCAGGGCGGAGCGCCCCCCGGCGGGCCGATTCTGCTACGCTAGGCGCTTTCCCCCGCTGAGCATGCCATCATGACCGGCTCGACCCAAGACCCCGACGCACGCCGCATGGCGCCCGCCACCGAGCGCAACCGCGAGCCTATCCTTGCGGTGTTGCGCAACGTGCTGCCCGCCAGCGGCACGGTACTGGAAATTGCCAGCGGCACCGGCCAGCATGCCGTGCACTTTGCCGCAGCGCTGCCGGGACTGACCTGGCAGCCAAGCGATCCGGAAGCCGCCGCGCGCGCGTCGATCGCAGCCTGGACCGCGCATGCGGGCCTGGCCAATGTGCGCGCGCCGCTGGCGCTGGATGTCTGCCGCCAGCCATGGGGCATCGATGCCGCGGATGGGGTGGTGTGCATCAACATGATCCATATTGCCCCATGGGCCGCGGCCGAGGCGCTGTTCGAGGGCGCCGGCAAGCTGCTGGGCCCTGGCGGCGTGCTGTTCCTGTACGGCCCCTATCGCCGCGGCGGCGCGCATACGGCGCCGAGCAACGCGGCCTTCGACGCGCAATTGCGCGCCACCGACCCCGACTGGGGCGTGCGCGACATGGAAGCCGTGATCGCGCTGGGCGAGGCGCAGGGCATGCGCTGCGACGAGCCGGTGCCAATGCCGGCCAACAACTTCAGCCTAACGTTCCATGTCAATGGAATCAAATAGTTAGCGTATTTTCTTGGGTGCGGCACAAGCGCCATCAGAACGCCTTGCTGATTTCCAGCCCGCCATAGAATGCGCGCGGCTGCCCACCGGTCTTCTTGACACCACCATAGAAGCCAAGCTTCACGGTCTGGCCGAGCGAGATGCCGGTCAGCACCAGACCGCCCTGCGTGGAGTGGTAAAACGGATCGCCATGCTTGATGACCTCCGCGCCGGCCCACGCATCGCCGAAAATCTTGTAGAGAATCCGGCCGCGCGCCCAATACGCCTTGGGCCCGATGTTGTAGCTCGCGATCCCGTTGACGGCCCAGTGTTGCGCGAACTCCTGCTGGCCGAGGACTGTCAATGCCAGGCCCCATTCGCCGCCGTCGGCACGGTTATCGGCGCCTTCTGGCGACACGCGATTGTAGCGATAGCGCGCGCCGGCCGTGGCTTCAACCCAGCCGGTCTTCCAGCCCTTCTGTACGCCAAGCGCCGCCTCGGCCGACTGTCCGTTCACTGACACCGTCGTGCCGTTCGAGCCGTACTTGTAGTGGTAGTCGCTGACGACGAGCTTCTGGGTGAGGAAGGGCACCGGCAGCCAATTGCCGGTGACACCAGCGTATTCGCTACGCTCACCTCCACCGGCGAAGCTTGCCCCGCCGAACAACGTGCCCGCCATAGCCGGCAACGGGACGATGGCCGCGCCACAGAGGGTTACGATGGCGAGCGCACGGTCGGCCCGAATATTCTTGCGCGTGTCCTGCGTCATGCGGCCTTTTCTTTCATACCGTCGTCGCGTGCGGCGTAATGTTGTAAAGGTGGAAATCGCCGGTTGGCGTCGCTAGCCTGCCCGTGGGCGTCAGCCTGACCGCATGTTCCGTGGCCATGCCTTTCGCTGTGCGACGCAACGTGGCACCAGTGTCCAGATCGAGTTCGATACTGCTGAACAGCAGCGGCGCCGCGCCCTCGATCGTGGCAATGACCACCGGCAACACACCGGCGCGCAGCGGCTGCATCAGCAGTCCCGGCGCCCAGTTCTGCGTCAGCAGTGGCGCGCCCCCGTCGCGGCTCAGCAATTCAGCCAGGCGAGTAAGAGGCGGGGTCTCGGTTTCGGAAAGGTTGCCCATTTCAAGCTGCAGCCGACTGCCGTACAGGAACGTCTCGAGTGCGCCGGTGTTGCCCTGCGCATCCCAGTTGAAGCGCAGTCCCACTGTGGCCTCCCCGGCGACGCCCGCCGCGGCCTTTTCCGCCCACGCCGCAGATCGGTTGACGAACGTTGCGGCGGCCGCATCGCATACGATCAGATTGGGCAGGTGGATGGCTATGTTTACCGTGTCGCCGCGGGATAACGTTGGAATTGGCTCCCCGATGTAAAGCGCGCCGTTGGGGGAAAGGTCCGATGTCAAGCCAAGGTATGACGTGCCATCAAGGGTCAGCGTGATCGGCAGCCGCAGCGGGAAGCGGTACTCGGTGCGGCGGTTGCTTGCATGGCGGTGAGCGTACACGATCACCATTGCTGCCGTGAGAAGGGTCGCGCAGGTCCATATGAGCGTGACGACGCCTGCACCGACCGGAATGCTCCCTGTATGCATCCGGTACAGGCCTGTCGGCACGCTGATTGCCGTAATCCCCGCCAGCACTAGCACCGGCGACATCCAGAGCCACATCCTGCCAGTATCGGAAAGCTGCTTGTCGGTCACGGCAAACGGGATGTTGCGACGAAACAGTCCAACGCTCGTTGACATGAAGGCAAAGAATCGAGTCATGGCGTACTGCTCGCTGAGAAGCAGCGAGTTGTAGCCGCGTCCCAGCTCAAGGTGAACCAACATCGACAGCAGGTAGTACAGGCAGAACAGCAGCAGGAAGGTGTTGAGCGATGCGACGATGGGTAGGTCGCCCGAGAGAAATACTGCCGGCGGTGTCAGAAAGAAAACAAGCTTCTGCCAACCTTCGAAGAAGTAAAGTGCCGACGCGAAATAATTGAGTCGCTGGCCCAGCGTCAGGCCTCGGCTGAAAAGAATTCTTTCGCGCCGGAACACCTGCATCGCTCCCATTCCCCAACGCATGCGCTGCTTCAGGTAGGTGTCAATGCTGTGCGGCGCCAGGCCAAAGGCGAGTGATTCGGCGTAGTACACAGACTTGAATCCCAGCTTGTGCAGCTTGACGGCCGTATGGACATCCTCCGTAACGGTCTCGGTGGCGAAGCCGCCGATTCTCTCCACCGCGGAACGTCGGATCACCGCACAACTGCCGCAGAAGAAGGCCGCATTCAGTGCGTCCTTGCCGCGCTGTATGACTTTGAAGAAGAGCGCCTGCTCATCCCAGACCCGCTTCTTGCCGATGCGGTGGTTGAACGAGTCGATATTGAAGAAGTCCTGCGGTGTCTGCACGAACGCAACGTCTGCATCGTGGAAGAATCCCAGTGTATTCACCAGGAAATCCTTGCGAGGAGCATGGTCGGCGTCGAAGATCGCAATGAATTCGCCTTCGCAGAACTGCAGCGCGTGGTTCAGGTTGCCGGCCTTGGCGTGGGAGTTGTTATCGCGGGTGAGGTAGCGGCAGCCCAGATCCTCGGCCAGCTTGCGCATGTCTGGCCGCCGGCCGTCATCGAGTAGCCAGGTAACATGCGGGTACTCCATCCGCGTGGCCGCCAGCAGCGTACGGCGCAGCAGGTCCACGGACTCGTTGTAAGTGGGCACGAATACATCGACCTTCAGTCCCGCTGGCGGCGGTACTACCTCCCGCACGCTGAGCCGAAAGGTCATCAGCACGAACAGAAGTCCGCTCAGATAACCGTAGACTTCAGCGGCATACAACGGCAGAGACAGCCACGGCGCGTCCATGTTGACGGTTCCTACGCGCCAGGCGAGATACGCGAATCCGCAAGACACGTAGACGGCCACTAGCAAGGCGATATAGCGTTTGGGCTGCTCAGTCTTCATGTTGGCTTCCAATGGGCGCCTTGCCCGTCGAGCTACAAGCGGAGACCTATATCGGCATAGTCATACGACTAGTCCGCATGGTGCCATAGGCGGGAGCTCTTTGACGACTTCATGTCGCATCAGACGGTTGTTGTTTATTTCTGATATGAAGATCATTTAAGGCAGGGGCGGGGACGAGCTGGCTAGTGACCAAAATCTACGCGCAGATTCCACGGTTGCGTGAGTTGATCGCCGAGCGCCTGCGCGATAGAGCGGTGGCCTGCGCAGGGCATACGGTCAATGGTTAAGGAGGGCATTGCAGACGATACGATCCTGGCATGAAGCGTTCCGCCTGCGTGGCGCTTTGCTCTAGAATCGTCCCGTCATTCGATCCTGCGATGCCAGTGCCTTACAGGCCTGCGGCATCGCGCCCGCCACGGAGAACAAGATGAAGGTCCAGAACATCCTGCAGACGATCGGCAATACCCCGCATATCCGCATCAACCGGCTGTTCGGCAACGGCCACGAGGTCTGGATCAAGTCGGAGCGCAGCAACCCCGGCGCCTCGATCAAGGACCGCATCGCGCTGTCGATGGTGGAAGACGCCGAACGCCGTGGCGTGCTCAAGCCGGGCGGCACCATCATCGAGCCGACCTCGGGCAATACCGGTATCGGCCTGGCCATGGTGGCCGCGGTCAAGGGCTACAAGCTGGTGCTGGTGATGCCGGACAGCATGTCGGTGGAGCGCCGCCGCCTGATGCTGGCTTATGGCGCCACCTTTGACCTGACCCCGCGCGAGAAGGGCATGAAGGGCTCGATCGCGCGCGCCGAGGAACTGGTCGCCGCCACGCCGGGCGCGTGGATGCCGCAGCAGTTCGAGAATCCGGCCAATGTCGACGTGCACGTGCGCACCACCGCGCAGGAAATCCTGAACGATTTCCCCGAGGGGCTGGATGTACTGATCACCGGCGTTGGCACCGGCGGTCACCTGACGGGCTGTGCCCGCGTGCTCAAGGACAAGTGGCCGCAGCTCAAGGTGTTCGGCGTCGAGCCGGTGGCCTCGCCGGTGATCTCCGGCGGCGCGCCGGCGCCGCACCCGATCCAGGGCATCGGCGCGGGCTTTATCCCGAAGAATCTCGATACGTCGTTGCTGGACGGTGTGATCCAGGTCGATGCCGAGCCCGCGCGCGAGATGGCACGCCGCTGCGCGCGCGAGGAAGGCATCCTGGTCGGCATCTCGTCCGGCGCCACGCTGGCCGCGATCGCACAGAAGCTGCGCGAACTGCCGGCCAACGCGCGCGTGCTGGGCTTCAACTACGATACCGGCGAGCGCTACCTGACCGTCGAAGGGTTCCTGCCCGCATAAGCAGGCATGAGCGCCCTGGCCCGTGCGGCCCGGGCGCTCAGAACGCTTTGGGCAGCCGCTCAGCGCGACGACAGGCCGTGCCGCTTGTGCCAGTCCGCCAGCGATTCCTTCGGCCAGGTGTCGCAGTGCACATGGCCTTTGCCCTTGGGCACGTCGACCCAGGGCGCGACAGAATCCAGCGCAGCCTCCACCACCTCCGGCGGGCGCGGCAGCGCTGTGTCGATGGCCGATGCATGCGGATGCACCAGCTCTGGCCAGCGCGGGTCCCAAAGCCACAGCGCGCTGCCGCACTTCACGCAGAAATGCCGCTGCGCCGGCGAGCGCCGCGCGCGCTTGCCGGGCTCGCGCAGCACGGCGTGATAGATGCCAAGGTGCTTGCGCCCGCGCACGCGCAGCGTGGCCGCATCGCCGCCCAGGTTGATCGCGTAGCCGCCACTCCCCGCCGTCTTGCGGCAGATTGAGCAATGGCAGTGCATATACGGGTAGGGCGAGTCGGATTCGAGCGAGAAACGGATGGCGCCGCAATGGCAGGAGCCGTCTAGATGCATGGTGTGGGCCTTTGCACGGTGGCGTTCAGGACAGTCCATTGACTGTAGAAAACCCCCGGCAAAGTGCCAAGGCGGCGGTGATGGCTAGAGCGCCTTGCGGAATGTCAGATTGATGCGCAGCCGCCCCAGCAGCGGATGGTCGCCATCGGCCAGTGGCGCCACGCCGTGGAAGGCCAGCCGCGACGGCCCGCCCCACACCACCACGTCGCCATGCGCCAGCCGCACCCGCTGCGGACGGTCCGCGCGGCGCATGCCGCCGAACAGGAACACCGCGGGCAGCCCCAGCGAGACCGAGACGATGGGCGCGCTGAAATCGCGCTCGTCGCGGTCCTGGTGCAGCGAGAGCCGGGTGCCCGGCTCATAGCGATTGATAAGACAGGCATCCGGCTCGAAACCGGCAATGCCCGCTTGCGCCGCCGCGGTGGTGGCCAGTTGCCGGAAACTCGCCGGCATCTCCGGCCACGGCTTTCCGTTCAGCGGATCGACGGGGTCATAGCGATAGCCGCGCGCATCGGAGACCCAGCCGACCGTGCCGCAGTTGACCATCGCCACCGACATTCTCAGCCCGCCGGGGGTGATCATGTGCCGCCAGGGGGCAAGCGCGATGACGGCCTGGACGTCGGCCAGCAGCACTTCGGCATCCGCACGGGCCAGGCCGCGCAGGACTACGGCGCCGTCGGCGAGGGGTTCGATGGCGGGGCTGCCGGAGCCGCTCGGTGGCAGGTCGTCGAACAGGTCGAAAGTCATGAGATGGAGGATTGCGGACGCCTTGGCGCGGTCAGGCGACCGTCAGTTCCAGCCGCTTCCCCAAGGCCAGGAATGCAGCCTCGATCGTATCGATCTTGGTCGCATGGTCCAGGTCGACGATACGCTGCACCTCCTGCTTGCGCGTATGCAGCCGGCGCGCCAGTTCCGCCTGCGTCACGCCCTGCGCGATCATCTCGTTAAGCAGGAGCACCTTCGCCGACACGCTGGCCGGCAGTTCTACCAGATGCTGGCCGCGTCTTGCCTTCGACGGCAGCGGCACCGGGCGGCCATCTTCGAAATAGAACTCCATGGCCGTAGCGAGCGCATCGGCGGCCATCTCGCGGGCCTGCTCGATGGTGTCGCCGCTGGTCAGGGCTTCGGGGATATCGGGAAACGACACAGCAAAGCCACCGTCGTCCGGGACGATGTTGGCAGGGAAACGCAGCATATTGGGACTCCTCCTGCGACAACGGATGCCGGGTGTATGGTAAGCAAAAATGTTTACTGATTCTAGCAGCAATCCGTTAAATCTGGTTGCAGGATTGTGAGCGAAATACATGAACCGGCCGCCGCTGACATGACAAAGGCCGCCCGTCGGGCGGCCTTGCATTCTTCCTTGGCGCAATCACCACGCGCTGCGTAGCGCGAACTCAGGCAAACGTATCGATCTCGCCACGCCCAAGCACGCGTGCGGGACGGGCCGTCGTACTGGCCACCGCCGCCGGCTCAACAGCCGCCAGCGTGCCGGCACCAAAGCTGGTTTGCCCGCGCCCATTCTCCGGTGCCTGCTGTTGCTGCCCGTTGCCATTGCCCGCCTGGCTGGCAAAGCCGTCTGCGCCCACCGAAGTCTGTCCAAGCTGGATGCCGCTTTCCGACAGCGCGGTGCGCAGGTGCGGCAGCGCCGCTTCCACCGCGGCGCGCACGGCCTGGTGGGGCGAGACGAACTGGGCCTGGGCCTGCTCGTTGACCACGTTGAGCACGACCTTGAGCGGCCCGAGGTCGGGCGGGTTCAGCTGCAGTTCGGCGCTTTGCTGGCCTTGCGTGCTCATGCGGATCATCTGCTGGCCAAGGGCCTGCGGCCACTGGCTGTCATACAGCGGCGGGGTGACCACGGGACGGGCGGAGGCGGCTGCAGCGGCTGCAGCGGCTGCAGTAGCCGACGGGGTGGCCTGGCCGGCCAAGGCGGCGGCCGCGGCTTGCGTGTTGTCGGGGCTGGCGGCGGTAGCCTCGCCGGTGCGGGCGGCAGCCTGTGCGACGGCGAACGGTGTTGCCACGGGTCTGGTATCCGCCGTGCCGGGGTTGGCGGCGAGCGGATCGGCGCGGTGCTGGGCGATGCCGCTGTCGGGGCGATTGCCCGATCCGCCGGCAGACTGGCCGGTGGTGTCCTGCTGCTGGACGGCCAGTACGTCGCCCGGGATGGCCTGGGCCGTGCCGGCCTTGCCGTCGGTGCCTGCGCTGGTGCCGGCCTGCATCGCGGCGCGCTGGGATGCGATGGTGGCCAGCGTGTCGGCTATCGAAGGCTGTGCGGGCCGGGCTTCGGTGGTGACGACCTGCAGCGTGTCCGGCTGCGGCGTGGCGGCCGCCGGCATGGCATCGGCCTGGACATCTGCCGTGGCCGGCTGCGTGGCATTTGCCAGCGCCGCCTGCAGTGCGGCGCCGCCGCCGGTGTCGGCAACGCCCGCGAGGGCGGAACCTGGCGCGCACGGTGCGGCAGCAGGGCTGGTCGGGGCGGCGGCAGGCAGCATCAGTGCCAGGGCCGCTGCGGCAGCGGCTGCGGCGTCCGTCGGCGTGGCTGCCGTGGTGTCGTCCTGGTCCTGGTCTTCATCCTTGTGGCCGGCCGTGGGCTTCTTGCCGGCCGCGGCGACTGGCTGGGGCTTGCCGGCATCGGCCTGCGCCGCGGGCTGGCGCGATGCGGGCTGGTCGCGCGCGGTGGTTTCCCTGGCCGGCGGCGCGGGGGCCTTGCTGCTTTCGCGAGCGCGCGACAGCGCGTCGCCGAATCCGCTTGCGGTTGCGTCGGCGGTGGCGCGCCTGGCGCTCTCGACCGCATTGGCGGCGCTGCTGACAATCTGGCTGATATCGATCATGGGGTTGGCTACGGGTGTGGCCCGGGTCAGGCTTCGCTGAGGCGGCTGGCCGTGGTGCGGACCAGGCGGGCTGCGTATTCGTCGTTGGCGCGCTGCTCGCGGCGCGCGGCAACCTGGTCTTCCTTCGCTTCGGCGCGCGCGATCAGCGTGTCGAACGAGTTCAGGCGGCGCTTCTGGTGCTGCCAGTGGTTGCGCCCTGCCAGCAGGTCGGCCTCGGCCTTGGCCAGCGCCGCGCCCTGCTGGCGGATGGCATGGTCGAGCGAATCGAGAAAGCGCGAGAAATCCTGCCAGCGGCTCGAGGTCATGCCTTCGGCGGCCACCACCTGCATGCGCGCGCGGTACTCATGGCGGTACTCGGTGAGCTGGTTGAGCTGCTGCTCAGCCTGCGTGCGCAGTCCCTGCAGCCTGCCCAGCTCGCGCGCGGCGGCGTCGGTATCGTTCTGGGCGAGGTCAGCCAGCGTATTAAGCGGTGAATGCCTGGGCATGTTCACTCCTGTCGAAGAGGCTGTGAAGCTGGGCGATGGCGTCGTCGTAGCCGGCGCGCTCGTGGATGTCTTGCTGCAGGAAAGCTTCCATGCGCGGGTGCAGGCGCATCGCCAGGTCCAGCTCCGGGTCGTTGCCCGGCACGTAGGCACCCACGCTGATCAGGTCGCGGTTGCGCTGGTAGCGCGACATCAGCTGCTTGAAGCGGCGCACCGAGCCGAACTGGGCGGCCGGGATCAGCGCGGTCATGGCGCGGCTGATCGATGCTTCCACGTCGATGGCCGGGTAGTGGCCGGATTCGGCCAGGCTGCGCGACAGCACGATATGGCCGTCCAAGATGGCGCGCGCGGAATCGGCGATCGGGTCCTGCTGGTCGTCGCCTTCGGTCAGCACCGTGTAGAACGCGGTGATCGAGCCGCCGCCCTCGGGGCCATTGCCGGTGCGCTCGACCAGCGTCGGCAGCTTGGCAAAGACCGAGGGCGGGTAGCCCTTGGTGGCCGGCGGCTCGCCGATGGCCAGCGCGATCTCGCGCTGCGCCATGGCGTAGCGCGTCAGCGAGTCCATGATCAGCAGCACGTGCTGGCCCTGGTCGCGGAAATACTCGGCCAGCCGCGTCGCATAGGCGGCGCCCTGCATGCGCAGCAGCGGCGAGGTATCGGCCGGCGCGGCCACCACCACCGAACGTGCGCGGCCGTCGGGGCCAAGTATGTTCTCGATGAACTCCTTCACTTCGCGGCCGCGTTCGCCGATCAGGCCGACCACGATCACGTCGGCGCTGGTATAGCGCGCCATCATGCCGAGCAGCACGCTCTTGCCCACGCCCGAGCCCGCGAACAGCCCCATGCGCTGGCCGCGTCCGACGGTCAGCATGCCGTTGATGGCGCGCACGCCGGTATCGAGCACAGTCTCGATCGGCGCGCGCATCAGCGGGTTGATCTGCTCGCCGGCCAGCGGCACCTCCATGGCGGCGGTGATCGGGCCCAGCCCGTCGAGCGGACGGCCCGCGGCATCCAGCACGCGGCCCAGCAGGCCGGCGCCAACCGGCAGGCGCTTGGAGCCCGGCTCGCGCGGCGCGGTGATGCCGGCCGGCTGCGGCGATGGTTCCAGCGGATAGACGCGCGCGCCCGGCAGCAAGCCCACCACATCCGATTGCGGCATCAGGTAGAGCCGGTCGGCGCCAAAGCCCACCACTTCCGCTTCCGCGGTGCGCGGGGCATTGCTGTCGGTGGTGAACTGCCCGGCGGGCAGCTCGATCAGGCAGTCGCTGCCCACCGGCAGGCGCAGGCCCACGGCTTCCAGCACCAGGCCCGCGGCGCGCGTCAGACGGCCGCAGCTGCGCTTGCTGTCGAGCCCGGCGATGCCGGCCGTGGCGCTGTCCAGCGCGCCGATCCAGCGTTGCGCATGAGCCAGCGCGGAATCCGGCGCGGGCGTGGCTTGCTCGGCGGCATCAGGCATGTGGCGGCTCCCACGGATCGTCGCGGCCCAGCGCCTTGACCACGCGGGTCCAGCGCGTAGGCAGCGTGGCATCGCGCTCGCCGCTGGCGGCACTGGCGATGCAGCCGCCGCGCGCCACCGACGGATCGGCGCGCACGGTCCAGCCGGCGGCCGCCAGTTCGCCATGCAGGTGGGTTTCCACCAGCGCCACGTCGTCGGGATGCAGCAGCAGGCTGGGCGATCCGCACAGCGCTGGTTCGCTTGTCAGCAGCTCGCGTACGGCCGGCAGCAGCACTGCGGGGTCGTTTGCCAGGGCGGTGCGCACCAGCTGGCGCGCCACGTCCAGCGCCAGCGACACCAGCGCGAGCGCGACCTGGTCGTCCACGCCGCCGAGCGCGCTGCGAAAGTTGGTGGCCAGCGCCTGCAGCTGCGTGGCCTCGTTGCGTGCGGCTTCCAGGCCGCGGGCGTAGCCTTCGCGGTGGCCGTCGCCGTAGCCCTGGGTCTGCCCCTGGGTGTAGCCCTGGGCATAGCCTTCCTTGCGCGCGCCTTCGCGCATCGCGTCGAGCGCCTCGAAGTCGATCGGCGGCGGTGCGGGCTCGGATGGCATGGCGGCCAGGGCTTCGGGCGGCTCCATATCCCGGGGATCGAGCGAGCCCATCTGCCAGCGCTGCCAGCCGGCTGCGCCGCCACGCGCGCGGCGCGGGGGCTCGAACGGCGCAAAGCCGCCAGGATCGGCGGCCGCGCCGTTGCCGGCAAGGGAAGAGAGCGGGTCGCCGCGCGGCGCGCGGCGTGCGGCCTGGCCGCGCTCAGGGTTTGCCTCAGACATAGGCATCGTCGCCTCCGC
Organism: Cupriavidus sp. GW823-FHT06D04; assembly: GCF_058795055.1. Taxonomy (NCBI): domain Bacteria; kingdom Pseudomonadati; phylum Pseudomonadota; class Betaproteobacteria; order Burkholderiales; family Burkholderiaceae; genus Cupriavidus; species Cupriavidus sp. GW823-FHT06D04. The sequence goes on from NZ_JBXAHL010000004.1 coordinate 50,589, forward strand.
CGATCTGCACTTCGCCCGCATCCGCCAGGCGTCTTACCACCTGCAGGATTGCCTTCTGCTCGGCCTCGACCTGCGACACGCGCACCGGGCCCAGCGCGTCCAGGTCCTCGCGCAGCATCTCGCCGGCGCGGGTGGACATATTGCGGATGAACTTGTCGCGCAGCTCCTGCGGCGCGCCCTTGAGCGCGACGATGAGCGACTCGGTGGCGATTTCCTTGAGCACGCGCTGGATGCCGCGGTCGTCGACCTCCAGCAGGTTCTCGAACAGGAACATCTCGTCGATGATCTTCTGCGCCAGGTCGCCGTCGTGCAGGCGCACGCCGTCGATGACGGCCTCTTCGTGCGCGGTGCTCATCAGGTTGATGATCTCGGCCGCGGTGCGCACGCCGCCCATGCGGCTGCGCTTCAGGCTCTGGCCCGCCAGCAGCTTGGTCAGCACGTCGGTCAGTTCCTGCAGCGCGCCCGGCTGCACGCCGCCGAAGGTGGCGATACGCAGGATCACGTCATTGCGCAGGCGGTCGGTGAACAGCGCCAGCACTTCGGAAGACTTCTGGCGGTCCAGGTGGATCAGGATGGTGGCGATGATCTGCGGGTGCTCGTCACGGATCAGCTCGGCAATGGCCGTGGCGTCCATCCAGTTCAGCGAATCGATGCCGCCGCCCGGATCGCGTGATTCCAGGATGTCTTCGATCACCGACTGGGCGCGTTCCTCGCCCAGCGCCTTGTTCAACACGCTGCGGATAAAGGCGTTGGAATCGACGTTCAGGGCCAGGTACTGCTCGGTCTCGGAGCGGAACTCGCCCAGCACCTCGGCCATTTCCTCGCGGGTGACCGAGCTGAGCGTGGCCATGGCCGAGCCCAGCTCCTGCACTTCACGCTGCGACAGGTGCTTGAACACCTCGGCCGCGGCATCCTCGCCGATCGCCATCATCAGGACGGCGCTCTTTTGCAGGCCAGATTCGGACATGCCCTTAGCGGTTGTCATTGGCAATCCAGTTCTTGATCACGCTGGCGACCAGGCGCGGGTCGCGCTGTGCGGCGTCGCGCACCAGCGCGAGGTCGCTTTCATACTTGGCGGCAAGCCGCAGGATTTCCGGGTTGGCGGGCTCGTCCGGCGGCAGCAGCACCGCCTCGGTCTCGTCCCTGGCTTCCGGCGCCGGCAGCGGCGGCGAGGTGTAGCGGCGCAGGATCGGGCGCGCCACCTTGAACCACACGAACAGCGCCAGCACTGCCAGCAGCAGGTAGCCCGCAAGGGTCTTGCCCAGCTCGATCATGTCGGGCTGCTTCCACAGCGGCACCTCGGGCGCGGCTTTCTCGCGCTCGGCGGTGAACGGGCTGTTGACCACGTTGATGGAGTCGCCGCGGTCGGCCGAGAAGCCCATCGCTTCCTTGGTCAGGTTCTCGATCTGCGCCAGCAGTGCCGGCGGCAGCGCTTCGGCCACGAGCTTGCCCTTGGCATCGGCCTGCTGGCGGTAGTTGACCACCACCGCCACCGACAGGCGGCGCACGCCGCCCGGTGCCTGCTGCACGTGGCGCACGGAGCGGTCCAGCTCGTAGTTGACGGTGGAGTCGCGCCGATTGCTGCTGGGGCCGCTGGAAGCCGTGGAATTGGCGCCCGGGGCCCCCTGGCCTGGCTGGGCAGCTTGCGCCGGCTGTCCGGGCTGCCCGGCAGCCGGAGCACCGGCCTGTCCCGGCGCCTGGCCCGCACGCGGCGTCTGCGGCGTGGTCACGGGCGCGGCGGCGGCGGCCGGCGGCTGGTTCGACAGCGCGCCGGGCACGCCGCCCGGCGGCGTGGCACCCTGCTGGGTCGATTCGCTGGTCTGCTGGCTGCGGATGGCCGAGCGGGTCGGGTCCTGATTCGGCTTGTAGCTCTCGTCGGTGTGCTCGACGATGGAAAAGTCCACGTCGGCGGTCACCTGCGCGCGCACGTTGTCCTTGCCGACGATCGGCGTCAGGATCGCTTCGATGCGCTTCAGGTAATTTTGCTCCAGCGCCTGGACGTACTTGAGCTGGGTCGCGTCGAGCATGCGCTCGTTGCCGGTGTTCGACAGCAGGTTGCCGTGCTGGTCGACGATCGAGATCGACTTGGGCGTCAGCTCCGGCACGCTGGACGACACCAGGTGGCCGATGGCCGCGACCTGGCCTTCATCGACGGCGCGGCCCGGGTACAGCTGCAGCACGATCGACGCGGTCGGCTTCTGGCGCTCGCGCACGAACAGCGTCGGCTTGGGGATGGCCAGATGCACGCGGGCGGACTGCACCGCGGCGATGGATTCGATCGAACGCGCCAACTCGCCTTCTAGTCCGCGCTGGTAGTTGACCTGCTCGGCAAACTGGCTGATGCCGAACTTCTGGTTGTCCATCAGCTCCATGCCGGCGGTGCCGCTCTTGGGCAGGCCCTGCGATGCCAGGCGCAGGCGGGTCTCATGCACCTTCTCGGCCGGCACCATCACCGCACCGCCGCCTTCGGCGAACTTGTAAGGCACGTTCATCTGCTGCAGCGACTGCAGCACCGCGCCGCCGTCGCGCTCGGAGAGGTTGCTGTACAGCACCTTGTAGTCCGGGCTGCGCGACCACAGCACGCCCACCGCGATGGCCGCGGCCAAGGCTGCGCCGCCCAGCATCAGCGGCAGCTTCGGGTTGGCCTTCAGGCGCTCGAGCACTTCTGCCGGGCGCCCGGGCAGTGCCACGGCCGCGGTCATGCGCGTGCTCCGGATCCGGCGCCGCGATGCTCGCGACGGCACGGGCGATGCTGACCGCCTTGGTCGTCGGCGCGGCTCACGGCACGGCTCACATTACGCTGCAGAGAAAACACGCGTACTCCCGAATCGATGGTTGTCTGGTGATTTCCGGAGCCAGCACGGGACGACAGCCCGCGCTCTTCCGGCACGGTGGCAATGATCGGCCAGACTTGAGCGCGACAATCCGGCGAACAGACGCGGTTTTTTGTCCGATTTCGGCCCATGGGAGAGCGGAGGCGGCGGGTACTCTGCGGGGGCTGAAACTGGCTGCGAACCGCCTGAGGCCCACCTGCCGGTAGGCCGTTATGTGATGCAAGGGCGCGCCACAAGACGAACTCTGCCGGTGGACCGGCATACGACGAGCCAAATGACCACTATCTCTTCCATCGAGGGCATGCTGCAGCAACTGCGCGGGATGTCCCAGGTTGCCTCGGGCAACAGTGCCAGCCAGTCCGCCGCGCCGGTCGGCGGCGGCTTTGCCGGCGAGCTGCAGCGTTCGCTGGGGCGCATCAACGCCGCGCAGGAGCGTGCCTACGGCCAGGCCGAGGCATTCGAGCTGGGCAAGCCCGGCGTGGCCCTCAATGACGTGATGATCGATCTGCAGAAGGCCAATGTGTCGTTCCAGACCGGGGTGCAGGTGCGGAACCGGCTGGTGGCGGCATACCAGGAAATGATGAATATGGCGGTGTAAGCCTACCGGCCTGCCCAGAAAGCAAAGAGCCCCTGGCGCGCGCAAGCGGTCAGGGGCTCTTGTCGTCCGGGTCAGGTCTGCGCTTCAGCGCCTGCGTCCATGCCCGCTTCAAGGTGGTAGATCCACGCCAGCAGTTCTGCCACGGCCACATAGAGCTGCGGCGGCACGTGGCTGTCCAGGTCGACCTGCATCAGCAAGTTCACCAGGGTGGGCGAATCGTGGATATAGACGCCCGCTTCGCGCGCGCGGGCGATGATGGCTTCGGCCACCACGCCATAGCCCTTGGCGACTACGCGCGGGGCCTTGTCGCTGTGCTGGTAGGACAGCGCGATCGCCGTGCCGCGGTCTTGCGCCGCTTCGCTCATCGCGCCTCTCCTTCTGTCATGTTGTCCTGGGTCTGCACGCTCAGGCGCTGCAGCACGATGCCCTGCGCCTCCAGCTGGTTGCGCAGCAGCGGCCGTGCCGCGATGAAACGCGCCGCGACATCGGTCTCGGGCGTTGCCACGCGGGCGTCGAGCCCTGCCGGTCCCAGTGTCAGCACCGCTTCGACGATGCCGAGGCTCGGCAATTGCAGCCGCAGGCGGCTGGACCATGGCCGGGCGTTGTCGTCATGGGCCTGCGCCGCGCCATCCGCATCGGGGCGCAGCAACTCCCACTCCATCGGCACGCCGGGCCAGGCTTCGCCGGCAAAGCGGAACTGCTGCGTGGCGAGCAGTTCCAGCTGCTGGCGGACCACGCCTTCGGTAGCCGGATGGATGGCCGGGCCGGCTGCCGCGGCCTGCCGGCCGGCGTCCGCCGAGGCGATGTCCGGCAGGCCCGCGGCGGCGCGCGCCGCGTGCGGGGCGAGGCTGTCCGGCGCAACAGTGCGCGCGCCAGCCTCCGCGGTAGTCTGGTAGGCCTGCCTGGCCAGCGCCGCGGCGGACTGGCGCTGGGTCCCGGGTTCGGCAGCGGCTTCGCGGCTGTAAGCCGCCGTGGTGGCGGTGCCTTGCCGCAGCGCCTGTTCCGCGGCCGCATGGCTGTGGGCCACGCGCGGATTGCCGGCCGAAGCCAGCGCTTCAGCCAGCACCTGCGAGGCCGGAATCAGCGGCGGCGCCGAGGGCCGCGCCGGCTCCGCCGCTGCGGCACCGCCGGCATAGGTCAGCAGCGCAGACGGCAGCGTTGTTGCTGCGGCCTGCGCAGTGCCACCTGGGGCAGCCGCTCGGGCCGGCACCGGTACTTGCGCCTGCTGCTCCTGGCGGATGCCGGACAACGCGCGCGCCCCGGCAACCCACTGCGCCAGGTGTGATTCGTAGAACAGGCCGCTCTGCCCGACCGTGTTGGCAAAGGCCGCCGCGGCGGCCTGCGCGGACGCTGGCGTGGGCGCGGCGGCCAGCAGCGGGCCGGCGCTGCGAACCGGCTGGGCCTCAGTGCCGTCCATCACCGCAAGGATGGCGCGCGCCGCCGCGCTCAGCGATTCCTGCGTCGAAGTGCCCGGCAGCAACGCAGCCTGGCCCGCCAAGGCGTTGGGGCCGGTGGCCTGTTGGCTGTGGCGGATCGCCTGGCCAGTGGAGTTCTGGACATTCGACTCGGTGGCCTCGGGCACGGGCTGCAGCGCCGCCAGCTTGTCGATGGCAAGCGCGGTGCGCAGCGGTTGTGGGTCCGGGGCCTGACCGGGTGCCAGGCCTGGAGGCAGATGGATGCCGGTCATACGGGTCGCTTGAATGCAGACGGCGGGCTTTCCGGCCCGCCGCAGGGAGCAGTGCAGCGGTCAGGCTGCGTCAGGCCGTGGCGCCATAGGCGGCGGATAGTTCGAACTGGCGGCGCGAGCTGGTCAGCATGTCGCCGAGCTTCTTCAGCTGCGGCATGGCCAGGTCACGGATGCGGGCGTCGTACGTGAGGATGCGGTCCAGCAACTGGTAGCGGCGCATGCGTTCCGCATCGGAAAACGGTGCCTCGTGGTCCATCTGGCGCAGGCGATCCACCTGGGCCAGGTAGCCCTGCTGCAGCTTGGCTACGGTGTCCCAGTCAGCTGCCTGGGCGGCCTCGTGCATGCGTGCGGACAGCGCGAGGATTTCCTCGTAGCAGTCCACGATCGGGGAAAACTTGGGAAGGGAAGCCATGTCAGTTGTCCTGCAAGGCGGGTTGCTGATCCGCGGCCGCGGCCGCGGCCGTGTCGTCGATCTGCGCCCAGGCCGAAGCCAGGCTTTCGAGCAGCGTGTCGACCTCGGCCAGCAGGGCTGCGTCGCTGCGCAGGTTGGCCAGCATCAGCCGGCGCACCATGTACTCGTACAGGGATTCGAGGTTGGCGGAGATCTCGCCGCCAGCCTCATGGTCGAGCACGGCGCGCAGGCCGTTGTCGATGATGTCGATGGCCTTGGAGATGGCGTTGCCGCGTTCGGCAATACTGCCGCCTTCCAGGTGGAACTTCGCCCGCGCAATCGCCGCGCGCGCGCCGTCGTACAGCAGGGTGATCAGCTTGTGCGGACTGGCGCTCATGGCACCGGTCTGGACGCCGACCTGGGCGTAGGCATTGGCGGATGCGCGGGCGAACATGGTTGGGTTCCTTCAGGCTGTGGGATGCGGCGGGACGGTTACTTTTTGGCGCTGTTGTTCAGCGCATTGAACTGCTGCGTCAGGTAGCTGCTTGTGCGGTTCATCTGCGCGACCACCAGGTCCAGTTGCGTGAACTGGGCCTTGTATCGAGCAACCGTGGCAGTAACGCGGTCCTGGACGCGGTCATAGTCGTCTTCCAGGTCCTTCAGCGTCTTGGTGATGCCATCCTGAGCCACCTTCAGCGCGCCATCGGTCTTGCTCAGGCCCTCGATATAGGTGCTGGCGCGCTTGCCGATTCCGCCGTCGCCGGTGGTGCTGGAAAACAGGGACGTGACGCGGCCCAGGTTGTCGTTTATCGCCTTGGTCAGCTTGGTGTCGTCCAGCTTCATCGTGCCGTCTTTGTCGAAACTGATGCCGACGTCGATCAGCGTGATCGTGCCGCCGTTGCCGTCATCCATGGCGCCGCCCAGCATCGACCGCAGGCCGGACTGGATCGTGCGCAGCGTGCCGTCGCCAGTCAATGCCGCGGACGTACCGGCCTTGGTATCGAATGCCGTCAGCGACTTGGCGGAACTCTGAATGTTGTTGTAGGCGGTGACAAAAGCCTGGACGGCGGCCTTGATTGCGACGTTGTCACGGGTCACCACCAGCGATGTCGTGCCTGGCTTGACAAGGTTCATGGTCACGCCCTGCGCTGCGTCCACCACTGAATTGCTCTGGCTGACCACGTCGATGCCGTTGATCTTCAGCGTCGCATTGGCAGGCGGCACCTTCTGTTCCATCTTGTTGGCGGCGGGCGCCGCGGCCGGGTCGAACGCAACCACGCTGTTCAGTGCAGCATCGGTCGACGACACGCGCATGGTGGCTTGCGTTCCGGTCTTGTCCGACGTCAATACCAGGCGGTATGGGCTGGCGCTGCCGTCATTGACGATGCTGGCGGTCACCCCGATGCCGGCCTTGTTGATGGCATCGCGCATCCCTTCGAGGGAAGAATCCGCGGGGATGGTGACCTTCTTGGTGGTAGTGGCGGCGCCACCGGTGGCCAGCGCTTCGCCGAAGTCGAACACGAGCTCGCCGCCGCCGATCGCGGCCTTCTGGTCGGCAACGTTGCTGCTCACCAGCGACTGCGCGGTGGCCAGCGTGTTGACAGTAATGCTGTAGCTGCCAGGCACGGCGTTGGCAGCGGTGGTGACGGTCATCACGTCCGTGTTGCCGACGCTGGCCTTTACGGCGCCGAAGGTGGCAGCATCGGACAGCTTCTTCGCCGCGCCCTGGTAGGCATCCAGCACGCTTTGCACCTGACTGTAGGCCGACAACTTGGTCTGGTAGCTCTTGGCCTGCGCATTGATGGCGTCAAGCGGTGCCTGCTCGGCCTTCTGCAGCTGGTCCAGCAGATCGCTCAGTTGCAGGTTGGAACCGATGCCGATGGAGGAGATCGTTGCCATATTATTGTCTCGTCTTCAACTGATATTCAGGGGCTCAGGCCGCGTGGTTGATGAACAACCCCTGCAGCTTGTCGATGGCGCGGGCAATGCGCAGCACCTCTTCGGTGGGCATCTGCCGGATCAGGTCGCCGGTTTCCTTGTCGATCACCTTGGTGATGACGCGGTGCGTGGCGTCGTCGATCTCGAAGCGCAGGCCGATGGTGGTGGTCTTGAGCGCGTCGACCAGCTCGCCGATGGCGGCGCTGGTTTCCAATCCCTGGGCGGCTTCTGTGTGGTCGCTGGTTACGGCACGATCCTGTCGCTGCGTAGCCTGGCTGGCCATGGTGGTGGCGCCGCCAGACGGCATGGCAACGGCTAAGCCTTCGGCTGGCATCCGCACGGTAAAGGGGTTCACTGTCGGGGGAGGCGCCATCGAATACTCCGTCCGGGTTGGGAGGGTTCAGTTCCAGGAGAAACGCTTTGCAGGCAGTCGGGCTGCCTGCGAAATGCTCCTCGGGCAAAAAGGCCGGGCCTTGCGGCCCAGCCTTCTTGCGCGTTTCGCCGACGCGATTAACGCAGCAGCGACAGCACGCCTTGGGTGGTCTGGTTGGCTTGCGCCAGGACCGACGTACCAGCCTGTTGCAGGATGTTCGCGCGGGTCATGTTCGACACTTCCGTTGCGTAGTCAGCGTCCTGGATGCGCGAGCGCGACGAGGACAGGTTGGTCACGGTGGTGCCCAGGTTCGAGATGACGGAGTCAAAACGGTTCTGGACTGCACCCAGCGAGCTGCGCAGGTCGTCGACTTGCTTCAGCGCGGCGTCGATCTTCTTCAGCGCGTTGCCGGTGGGAACGCCCGTGAATTCGGCCGTGGGGGTGGCGCCGCTCAGGGAGATCGTGCCAACGGCCACGTTGAGCGTGGGGGCTGCACCGCCGTCGACCAGCGTATTGGCAGCGACGTAGTTCTTGCCCTGCACGGTGACGTAGCCCGTGGCAGCGCCTGTAGCATCGTTGGCAACGCGCACCAGTTGGTCTTGCAGCGTGACGGCGGCGCTGATGCCATTGGCGGTGTCGTCGAACGCAACATCGGCTTCGTTGAGCTTCACGGCCCCGGTGGTACGGTCGACCGAAGCGGCAAAGTAGTCGTCACCAGCCTTCACGACGAACTGGCCCGAGTTCGCACCGGCAGCCGTCTTGACTTCGTGCAGTTCGAGGTCCGCTGCGGCGAAGGTCTTGCCGGTTGCGGCGTTGATCTTGGTGACGTCGCCTGCAGCGAAGCTCACGTTGAACGAACCGGTACCAGCGGCAGCGTTGATCGTGGTGATCTTCGGGCCAACGTCCAGCGAGTTCTTGGCCACCGAGAAGCCGCTCAGGCCCAGCGTGGTCCTGTCGATCTGCTTCAGATCGATGGAGATGGTTTCGCCGTCGTTGGCGCCAACCTGGACGGACAGCTTGTTGCTGCCGGCCAGAACCTTGACGCCGTTGAAGTCGGTCTGTTGCGACGTACGGTCGATTTCAGACAGGCGCTGGTTGATTTCATCCTGAATCGACTTCAGGTCAGACGACGAGTTCGAACCCGTGGCCGCCTGGACCGACAGTTCACGAATACGTTGCAGGTTGTTGTTGACTTCGGTCAGCGCGCCTTCCGTCGTTTGTGCCAGCGAGATGCCGTCGTTGGCGTTGCGCTGGGCTTGCGTCAGGCCGCGGATGTTCGAGGTAAAGCGGTTGGCGATGGCCTGGCCGGCGGCGTCGTCCTTGGCGCTGTTGATGCGCAGGCCCGACGACAGGCGCTGGATCGCCGTGTTCAGCGACGATTGCGACGTGTTCATGTTGTTCTGAGTCATCAGAGACAACGAATTGGTGTTAATGACTTGCGCCATGGTACGACTCCTATATGCAAAGTTTTGGGCATTCCGGCTAGTGCCGTAACGTTGGCGGCCTGCTTTGCAGGGCGTAGAGTGCCTCCGTTGCTTGGGTTATCGACCGGGCAAGGGAAAGGTTTAGAGTGATCTCCGCGATAGTTTCGCGGGGTGCCGGCAGGGCGGGCGGAGGCCCGGCGCGGCAGGGGGCGCCGGAGCGGGAAGGCGTGTGGGGCGGGCGTTGGCCTAGCGGCGCTTGCGGGTGCGGGGGATGTAGATCGGCAGGAAGTCCGGCGCCGGGGCCGGATCCGGTGCCACCACCGGCGCGTCCGGCGCATTGGCCAGCGTGACCAGGCAGATGGCCCGCTTGTAGACCACCGTGGGCCGGATGTCGTCCGGCTGCCGGCCAAGCAGCACCACGTAGTCGTCGGACGCCAGCACGAGGCCCTGCAGTCGCGCGCCGTTGGACAGGTGGACTATCACAGGCGCCTGGCTGGTGCTGTACGCTGCAAATTGCTGGTGCTGCAGTTGCTTTCGGCTCGGTGACCTGGGCCGGGTTTCCTTCTTCTTCACAACGACTCCGGAAGAGCCCACTAGGGTTCTGGCGGCTGATAATGGTCCGTTGGCCGGCGGCTTGGGGTGCGGCGCGGCCAGGGCGGCAGGGGAAACATCCGCTCTCGGTAGCTGCGGCGTCGCCGGTTGGTGCTGCCAGAAGAGAAGGGGAATACTTCGGGGCTGAGAGTAACAAAGTTCTACAAGCGTTGACGAACCGCGCGCCAATTCGGATCTAGAGTCTTTGCTCTATAAAATGTGTTGCTCTCGAAGCTTGGATATTGTAACAGATTGTGCGCTGCCGCATGCTGCGGCGAGGGATGCAGGCCGGCAGGCCCGGTGTGGACGGGGCCCGTGAGGAAATTGCCAGCCCATGCGAAAAATGCCCTGATGTAGCGTCAGGGCCCAAATTATCAAAAGTGCGCAAACGATCTCATATCGTCATGAGGGAATCCCCTGATAGAAGCGGGATTTACACCTCATGTAAGCGCGTTTATATTCTTGGCAAGAGCCTTTCGGCTCGAGCAGTCCTGGAAAGCCTACGAGCACCCCGCGCGTAGGCTTCTTTTTTGCCTGCGTCGTTTGAATCGCGCTCTGTGGCGCTGTGGCTGGTGCGGCTGGTAAATCCGACCGGCCGTTCGGAATGCCGAGGCAGATTTAACGCCACTTTCGCGGCGCGCAATCCTCCGAAATGCGAGGGTTTTTGCCGCCAATTCTCATTTCCCTTCAAGAAGTGTCCGCTGAACGCCGATAGCCGGCGCGGCCCTCAGCCGGCCGTGGTGGCGGTGCCGCGGGCCACGCGCCGCCGTGCACGCGCTGCCAGGCCGGCGCCCAGCACCCAGCGAAGCGCCGGTGCCAGCACATGCATGCCCGCGAGTGCGGCCGGGCGCCGTATCGAAGGGCCGTCCAGATCGAGCTGGTGCCGTGCCCACGGCGGCAGGAGGGCGATGCCGCCGTGGGCCATGATGCGCACCGCCGGCTGCAGCAGCGGGTTGGCCACCGGCATCTTCCGCACCAACCGCACCACTTCGCTGGTGCGTTCGCTGGCCAGCAGCGCAGGCCGCATGGCCTCAAGGTAGGCCGTGACTTCGGCGCGCGAGCGCGGCACGTCGGCCGCGCCCAGCATCTCGGCGATGCGCGCGACCTCGTCGTAGTAGCGATCCTGCTCGGCGCTGCTCAGTGGCCCGACATAGCGCAGGTAGCCAGCCAGGAAGCTCGAGACCTCGGCCACGTGCACCCACGTCAGCAACGCCGGATCGGAGGCTGCATAGTGCCGCCCGTCCGGAGCCACGCCAATCACGCCGGCATGGATGCGCCGTACGCGCCCGATCAGCGCCATGGCATCGGCACGGCTGCCGTAGGTGGTGCCGGCGATGAACTGCGCGGTGCGCCCCAGGCGCCCCTGCATGTCGGTGCGAAAGCTGGAGTGGTCCCAGACCCCGGCCAGCGCCAGCGGATGCAGCGTCTGCAGCAGCAGCGCGCTGACGCCGCCCGCGAGCATTGCCGGAAAGTCGGCGTGCACGCGCCAGCAGACCGCGTCGGGCCCGAACAGGCCGGGATCGCCCGGTGGGTTGTCGTAGTCGAGGGTCAGGCCGGAATTGCTGCGGGTCAGCGCGCGCACGTGCGCGCCAGCGCGCTCACGCAGCCTGGTGGAGAGATGGTTCAGCGGCCCGCGTCCTGGCTGCGCAGGGCGGCCGGCGGCGGGGTCGGTAAAGCTGGACAAGGCCGGTGGTGCCTGGATGGGGAAGTCAGGGCCAGCATACACGGGATGCGGGACGATGTGCGCGCGGTCATGCCGGTGCGCTTGCCGCAAAAAGGGCCGGAGCCCCCTTGCGGGAGTCCCGGCCTGCCAATCTCCGGCGTATGCCCCTGCGGCCGCACCGCATGTTGCTGCCGCACATACCCGGAAAGCTGCCTGTTGTCGTGGCTGTCGCTGGTTACGGCTGGCGTTGTCCGCCTTGCTGGCCACCCTGGCCGCTTTGCTGGCCGCTGCGTTGGCCACTTTGCTGGCCCGGTTGCGAGCTGCCGCGATCCTGCTGCTGTTGTTGGTCCTGCTTGCGGTCCTGGTTACCCATTTGACCGCCGCCTTGTTGTTGTCCCGGCTGTTGCTGGCTGCCGCGTTGGCCAGATTGTTCCTGCTGCTTCTGATCCTGCGGCTTCTGGCCCGACTGCGATTGACCCGGCTGTTGCTGCTGTCCCATTGCTAGCTCCTTGACGCGGCGAACTGCCGCGTTCCCTGATTCGCAATCGCCGTGCCAAGCATGGAAGGACCCGGGTGCCGCCGGCATCGGCCTGTAGCGCGCGATGCAGCACACCGTGCGGCGGGCGCTTTTACAACGGGCGGCCCGATTTACACACCCTGGGTCCCGTCAGGGACGCCTGGCGCGGCCTGGCCGGCAGGTATGGAGCTTGCTGAAAAATGGCTTACCAGTGGTTCCGCGTGCCAGGCAAGGCACGGCAGCGGATGCGCTGGTGACCCGAACAGGAGGCAGCCATGCGTTTTTCCCGAATCCCCGCGCGCACGGTGCGGATGGTCTGTGTTGCTGCGGCGCTGGCGGCGGCCGGCAGCGCGCTGGCGCTCGACAAGAGCGGCCTGATCTTGGTTGCGGCGGACAATACCCCTGCGGCGCCCGTCAATTCCGCGCCGGGCATGCCCGGCCGTGCCGACCCTGACCGGGGCGCCGCCTCGGACATGAGCGTCGACAAGACCAAGCGCGCCGTCGAGGACAGCGCCATCACCACCAAGATCAAGACCAAGCTGCTCACGACCAAGGACCTCAAGTCCACCGCCATCCATGTGAAGACCCAGCAGGGCACGGTCGACGTGAGCGGCACGGTGCCGAGCCAGCAGCAGCACGACATGGCGCTGGACGCGATCCGCAGCGTCGAGGGCGTGACGTCGGTCAATGACAACCTGAAGGTGTCGTCGCGCTGAGACATTGCTCCCTCTCCTGCAAGCGGGAGAGGGAGAACCCCATCGGGATTTGGCGAACCGCAGCGCCGGCCTAAGCCGCGTGCTTCCTGCGCGTAGTGCCTGCACTCTTGCGCGCGGCCGGCGCGTGCGACTCGCGCTTGGCCGGTGCGCGCTTGGTCTTGGCGGCAGTGCTGGCGCCCTTGGCAGGCGGGGTCGCAGCCCGCTTTGCAGCGGGCTGCTTACTGGCGGCGGCATGCCGCGCAGGGGTCTTGCGGCGCGCGGGCGCGGCGCCTTCCTTGTCTTCCTTGCCGCGCTGGCCCAGGCTCTGGCGCAGCAGCGCCACCATGTCGATGACCTTGGCGCCCTGGCGCGGCGCTTCTTCCTCTGCCGCAGGCGGGGTCAGCTGGTGGGTCTTGCCGGAATCGATCTTTTCTTCGATGCGCGCCATCAGGTCGTCACGATAGCTGTCGCGGTACTGTTCCGGCTCCCAGTCTTCGCTCATGTCGTCGACCAGCTTGGTGGCCATCTCGATCTCGCGCGCGTGCGCGCCGGTGGGTTTGCCGGTGGCTGCCTTGGGCAGGCGCAGTTCAGAGATGGGCAGCACCTCGTCGGCAAAGCGCATAGTGTTGAGCACCAGCGCGTCGCCGTGCACCAGCATCGCGGCCAGGTGCTGGCGGGCGCGCAGCACCACCAGCGCCAGCGCGGCACGCCCGGTGCGGCGCATGGTTTCATGCAGCAGCGCGTAGCCGCGCTCGCCGCGCTTGTCGGGCTCGAGGTAGTAGGGCGTATCGAAGTAGTACGGCGGGATGCTCTGCGCGTCGACAAAGCTGACGATATCCACCGTCTGCGTGGCCTCGACATTGGCCTGGCGGAAGTCTTCCTCGTTCAGCAGCACGTATTCGTCCTTGGCGTACTGGTAGCCCTTGACGATATGTTCCTTGTCGACCGGCTTGCCGGTGCTCTTGTTGATGCGCTGGTAGCCCACCGGCGCCATGTCGCGCACGTCCAGCAGGTCCAGGTCCAGCGTCTGGCTGCGCGACGCGGGCCGCAATACCACCGGGATGTTGACCAGGCCAAAGGTTATGGCGCCTTTCCAGATGATGCGTGACACGTGACGGCTCCTTTGCCAACCGCACGGGCACGTTGCGGCGGCGGTGGCGGCAGATCGCCCGGAGGCGGGTCTGCCACCGGCTCGGGCGGGCCCGGCGGAGGCTCCGGCGGCGGGGTTTCAGGCTTGCGCTGCGGGATGTCGGGGTCGGGCGTGGTATGCACGGAGCTTCCTTGTTCAAGGGTGGACGGGATCGGCGGCTGGCATTGGCATCGCGCTAGGGGTGGCCCGCGCTGAGGTCGTCCAGCAGCCGTGTCAGCGCGTCCAGGTCGGCCGGCTTGACCAGATGCTGGTCGAAGCCCGCTTCCAGCGCGCGGCGGCGGTCCTCTGGCTGGCCGAAGCCTGTCAGCGCCACCAGCGTGGCGCCGCGCATCTCGGGCAGCGCGCGCAGCCGGCGCGCGGTCTCGAAGCCGTCCATGGCGGGCATGCCCAGGTCAAGCAGCACTACCTCCGGACGGGCGTCGGTGGCGCACGCCAGCGCGCTGGGGCCGTCGGCGGCGGTCACCACCGTATGGCCGAGCGTCTGCAGCGTCATCATCATGGCTTCGAGCGCGTCAGGGTTGTCGTCCACCACCATGATCCGGCGCGGCACGCCGCGGTGCGGCGCAGCGCGGCCGGAGCCTGGGTGCCACTTCTGCCACGGCTCCAGTGGCAGCGTCACCGTGAAGGTGCTGCCCTGTCCGGGGCCGGGGCTGTCGGCGCGGATGGTGCCGCCATGCAGGCGCACCAGCTTTTGCACCAGCGTCAGGCCGATACCGGGTCCGTCCTGCTGGAACGCGCTGCGCGGCGACTCTGGCTCGGTGCCGTCGTCATGCGGGGCCAGCGGATCGAACAGCTGCCGCTGAAGCGCCTCTGACAGGCCGGCGCCGTTGTCGCGCACGCGCACGCTGACGCGGCCACCGGACGCGGCATCGGGCACAGTGTCCGCCGCGCTGTCTTCAAGACTGGCATCGACGGCGATCTGGCCGCCGGCGGGCGTATAGGCTGCGGCGTTCTGCAACAGGTTGCTGAAGATCTGCGTCAGGCGCACCAGGTCGCCCCGTACCGGCAGGGGCTGCTCGGGCAGCGACAGGCGCAGCGTATGGCCGCAGGCCTCCATCGTGGGGCGCACGGCTTCCACCGCGGTACTGAGCGCGGTGCGCAGTTCCACCAGCTCCTCGCGCAGCGTGATGCGGCCCTGGTTGAAGCGCGAGATGTCGAGCAGCTCATCCACCAGCCGCGTTAGGTGGTGCAGCTGCCGGCCGATGATGTCGCGCGCACGGAACATGTCCTCGCGCGACGGCGAAAGCTGCTGCAACAGGTCCGCGGCGCTGCGCAGCGGCGCCAGCGGATTGCGCAGTTCATGCGCCAGCATGGCCAGGAACTGGTCCTTGCGCCGTTCCTCGTCGTGCAGCGCGCGTTCGGCGCGGTTTTGCAGCGTCACGTCCTGGCAGGTGCCGGCAATGCGCGACGGCGGCGCGCCGGCCTCGGCCGGCGGGCCTTCCGCGCTGCGCACCGGAAACGCCTGCGCGCGGATATCGCGCAGCTCGCCGTCCGGGCGCGTCAGGCGGAACTCGATGTCCAGCCTGCCGTCGCCCAGCATGCTGGCAAAGGCCGCTTCCACGCGCGCACGGTCGGCCGGGGCCACGCGCTCCAGGCAGCGGCGCGGCGCTTGCACCAGCTGCTCGGGTGTATGGCCGCACAAGGCGGTGAGCGAGGGGCTGGCGAACAGCAGGCGGGGCTCTGCCGGGTCGAGGATCCACACCACGTCGGCCAGCGATTCGGCAAGCTGGCGGAACATGTCTTCATGCGCATGCAGTGCCCGCGAAGTGCGGTGATAGGCGTCCTCAGCACCGCGCAGCCGCAGCAGCGCCTGGATCCTCGACAACACCTCGTCCGGCTCCGCAGGCTCGACCAGGTGGCCGTCGGCGCCGCAGTTCAGCAGCTCTGCGCGCTGGCGCGATTGCGCCAGCCCCGGCGAGGTCAGCAGCACCAGCGTGTGCGCGGTCTGTGGATCGGCCTTGAGCAGCCGGCAGACTTCCAGCCCGCTGATATCGGGCAGGCGTGCTGCCAGCAGCACCAGCACGGGCGCATGCTGTCGCACCAGCGACAGCGCCGAATGGCCGGTGGCGGCCTCGATCACGGAATACCCGCCGCGGTGGAGGATGCGGCTCTTGACATAGCGCGGCCCCTCGCGGTCATCGACATTCAGGATCAGCGGGGCCGGGTTGGCGACGTGCGGCTTCATGGCATCACGCTGACAGGCGCTTGCGCGCCGGCGCGGAGGGTTGCTCGGGAGCAAGGCCTAGGATGGTCCGCGGCTCCGTGTAAAACCGCGCCGGCCGCGCCGCACCGCTTGCAAGCTTTGCCGCGCCGGCGCGGCTGCCGGTTGTAGTTATTACATGCGTGCAGAAGTCGTCCATCGCCGTTCCCCCTTTTGCATCGGTACGCCTGCGGTCTGTGCCAGGCTGTTGCGCTGGTAGTGGCAAGAGACGTGCCGGGCAGGCGTCGCCCGGCACGCAGCGCGGCAAATGAACTGCGTGGCATGCGCTGCGCGCTTCAGTGGCGGGCCGCCTCGCCGCCATGCGCTTCCGCGCTGGGGGAGGTGCCGCCATGCGGTCCGGTTGAGCCGGTCGCTTCGGCAGCCTTCTGCGGGATCTTGCCGGGCTCGGTGGCGCTGCTACTGGCGGCGCCCTTGCCAAAGCGCGCGGCGATCCGGTCCTGGACCTGGCCCAATGCCTCGGCCTGCTGTTTGGCCGCTTCGGCTTCCTTGGTCTTCTTGGTTTCGGCGGCCTGCTGCTGCTCGGGCGTTGGCGCCGGCAAGCGTGCCTGCACCGGGCTGGCGGCGAAGGACAGCATTGCGCAGGAAACCAGCAGGTGACGCAAGGCGCGCTGGTTGCGTGGCGCGGCGGTGGCGGCTCGAATCTTCGCGGCGATCCTGAGTTGGCTCATCATCACGTCTCCATGTCGTCGCTGCACTGGCAGCAGTGCAACGCGGCGCACGCGGCGGGTGCGCCGGGCCGTGTGCCAATACCGGGATGCGGCAAGAAATGTGCCGCTTGGCGTTAGCTGCGGAATCCGGCAGAACGGGCGGGATGGCTAGCCGGTGCGAGCCAGTCGCGCAGCGGCGCGCGTGATCGCCTGCCGGGTGTCGGCGTAGTCCGCCCATGGGTCGTCGGCGGCCAGGGCGTCGAGCCTTGGGCCCGCATTGGCGACGGTCCACTGCGCCGCGCCTTGCAGGGTATCGAGTTCTTCCCACCACACCGGCATCGACACGCCCAGCCCCGGGCGTGCCCGCGCCGAGAATGCCGCCGCTGTGGAGGCACCGACGCCATTGCGCAGGTAATCGATGAAAATCTTGCCAACGCGGTTGCGTGGCCCGCTCTTGGCCACGAAGCGCTGCGGAATGGTCTTGGCGACATGGCGCACCACGTCATGCGCGAACGCCTTCACCTCGTCCCAGCCCGCGCGCGGCGTGATCGGCACCACCACGTGCAGCCCCTTGCCGCCGCTGGTCTTCAGGAAGCTGGCGAGGCCGAGTTCATCGAGCAGCGCCTTCATCAGCGTGGCGGCTTCCTGCATTTGTGCCCAGGGCACGCCTTCGCCCGGGTCCAGGTCGAAGACGATCCGGTTGGGGCGGTCGATGCTGCGTTTGCTGGCGTTCCAGGTGTGGAACTCCACCACGTTGAGCTGTGCCGCGGACACCAGCGCTTCGGCTGACGCGATTTCCAGCAGCGCGGGATGCCCGGGCCACAGGCCCGGATCAAGCACGTTGAGGCCGTCCACCCGCAGCGTGTCGCCATGGCGCTGGAAGAACTGCTCGCCGCCCACGCCCGACGGCGCGCGCACCATCGCGATCGGACGCCCGCGCAGGTGCGGCAACATCAGTGGTGCGGCGCGTTCGTAGTAGCGCACCAGGTCGCCCTTGGTCAGGCCGGATGCTGTGTCGATGACGCGCCCGGCATGGCTGATCGCGACTTTGCCGCCGGCGGCGGTTGCACGCTTTGCGGCGGTGCCGGCCTTCGGCTGTGTCCCGGTGTGCTTTGCTGCTTTTGGCGCCGGCTTGCCCTTGGCTGCCGGCGTTGCCGGCCGCTCCACCGACACCGCGCGCGCGGGCTTGTCGGTGCGCAGGCCGTGGAAGACGGCATGGCGCACGCGGCCTTCGCGGGTCCAGCTGCCGAACGAGACTTCGGCCACCAGCTTTGGCCGCACCCAGTGCCCTTTCACGCCTGCCGGCACGCTCTCAAAAGGCGCGGAGTCGGTGCGCAACGCGTCCAGTTGCGTGCGCAGCGCAGCCAGGGTGCGCGTGTCGAAGCCGGTGCCGACATTGCCCGCGTAGCGCAGCCGCCCGCCGCTGTCGTGCACGCCAAGCAGCAATGAGCCGATGCCGGCGCGGCTGCCCTTCGGGTCGGTGAAACCCGCCACCACGAACTCCTGGCGCAAGGTGCATTTCAGCTTGATCCACGTATTGGTGCGCGCGCTGACATAGCTGGCGTCGGCGCGCTTGCCGATCACGCCTTCAAGCTTCATGCGGCAGGCTGCCTCTAGCATGTCGGCAGGGCTGGCCTCGAAGTCCTCGCTGAACTGCAGGCGCGGCGAGGTGTTGTGCGCGAAGATCCGGCGCAGCAGGGCGCGGCGCTCCACCAGCGGCACCTTGCGCAGGTCATGGCCGGCAAAGTAGGGCAGGTCGAACACGAAGTACTGGATGGCCTCGACGCGCGCGGTATCGAAGGCGTTCTGCAGCGCCTGGAAGTCGGTCGCGCCATGCTTGTCGAGCACCACGATCTCGCCATCGAGCCAGCCGTCGGGCAGGCCCAGGGTGCCGACGTCGCGCGCCAGCGCACGCAGCTTGCTGGTCCAGTCGTGGCCCTGGCGCGTGAACAGGCGCACATCCTTGCCGTCGATGCGGGCCAGTAGCCGGTAGCCGTCGAACTTGATCTCGTAATGCCAGGCCTGCGCGTCCGACGGAGGCTGTTCCACCAGCGTGGCCAGCTGCGGCGCCAGCGCCAGCGGCAAGGCCGCGCGCGGCGCGCCGCGCGGCGGCTTCAGGGACCTCGCCGTGCTGCGCGCATCTGGTGCGGCTTCGTCAGGCGGCTGGGCGGTCTTTGCGCGCTTTGCCGCAGGCTTGCGCTGCGTGCCGCCCAGCACGCTGTCCGGCAAGGCCTCGACCACGTCGAACTCCGATGCCGGCACGGCGGTCTCGTCGCGCTCCTTGATCAGCAGCCAGGCGTCCTGCTCCTTCTGCCGGCTGCCGTGCATGCGCACCAGGGTCCAGTGGCCGTGCAGCTTTTCACCGCGCAGCTCGAACTTCAGCTTGCCGGCGCGGTAGCCGGCCTCGGCATCGCCCACCGGCAACCAGGTGCCGCGGTCCCAGACGATGACCGTGCCGGCACCGTAGTGGCCGGCCGGGATCACGCCCTCGAAGCCGGCGTAGTCCAGCGGGTGGTCCTCGCCATGGATGGCCATGCGCTTGTCGGCAGGGTCCAGGCTCGGGCCCTTGGGCACGGCCCAGCTTTTCAGCGTGCCGCCAAGCTCAAGGCGAAAGTCATAGTGCAGCCGACGCGCCGCGTGCTTCTGGATCACGAAGGACAGTTCGCTGGCGCGCGTGCGCGGCTGGCCGCGGGTGCGCGCGGCGCCGCCGGCGGGCTCCGGCGTGGCGCCGAAGTCGCGCATGCGGCGGTATTTATCGAGTGCGGCGGGGGCCTTGGCGGCTGGCGCGCCGCGTGCCGCCGGGCGCGCCGTGCTGGCGCGCTTGCCCGTATGCTTGCCGGCGCCTTTTGCTAAGGCGCGGCGTTTGCCTGGATCCTGTGGCGCTGTCGGTCGCGTGGTCTTGGCCATGGCTGTCGCCGGTTACGTGGGATGTATCCAGCTTAGGCAGCACATGCCGCCGCTGAAATCGGCGCCCGTCCTACAGTGCCCTGTGGCAGCCCCATGCGCGCGCCGCGCATGTGCTTCTTACCGGGCGTTGTAAATCTGCGGCGGCTAGCCTGTCGTGGCGCCGCCACCCAGGGCCGCGCCGGACAGGAACGCTCCTTGCGACTCCCCAGCGGCATGCCCGGCACCGTGCCGGGCCTCCCCGAGGAGGAAGCGGCGATGAAACCAACCCTGAAGAACATTGGCTCGCAGGTCATCGTCCTGACCGGTGCCAGCAGCGGCGTGGGCCTCGTGACGGCGCGCAAGGCGGCGCAGCAGGGCGCACGGCTGGTGCTGGTGGCGCGCAGCGAGGGTTCGCTGCACCAGCTGGCCGAAGAGTTGCGAGAGCATGGCAATGAAGTCATCACCGTGGTGGCCGATGTCGGCAAGCATGAAGAGGTTGGCAAGGTGGCGCAGGCTGCCATCGAGCGCTTCGGTGGCTTCGATACCTGGATCAACAACGCCGGCGTGACCATCTTCGGGCGCCATTGCGATGTGCCGCTGGAAGACCAGCGGCGGCTGTTCGATACCAACTACTGGGGCACCGTGCATGGCTCGCTGGCGGCGGCCGCGCATCTGCGCGAGCACGGCGGCGCCATCATCAACATGGGCAGCGAGGCGGCGGACGGCCCGCTGCCGCTGCAGAGCGCCTACGCGGCCTCGC
Source organism: Cupriavidus sp. GW823-FHT06D04 (assembly GCF_058795055.1). NCBI lineage: Bacteria > Pseudomonadati > Pseudomonadota > Betaproteobacteria > Burkholderiales > Burkholderiaceae > Cupriavidus > Cupriavidus sp. GW823-FHT06D04. The sequence goes on from NZ_JBXAHL010000004.1 coordinate 70,964, forward strand.
AGCACGCGATCAAGGGCTTTACGGATTCGCTGCGGCTGGAACTGGAGCAGGAGCAGGCGCCGGTCAGCGTGACGCTGATCAAGCCTGCCGGACTGGAAACGCCGCTGGCGATGCACGCCAAGAATTTCCTCGATGTCGAGCCGCGCCTGCCGCCGCCGCTGTATGACCCGGCGCTGGCCGCTGACGCAATCCTGTTTGCCGCCGCGAACCCGCGCCGCGAGCTCTTCGTCGGTGCGGCCGCCAAGGCGTTCTCGGCCGCGGCGTACCATGCGCCGCACACCTTCGACCGCTTCATGCGCCGCTTCATGGGCCGCGCGCAACAGACGCACCACCCCGCGGGTCCGCTCGAGGACAACGCGCTGTATGGCAGCGGAAGCGGCCTGCAGGAACGGAGCGGCAGCCACAACGCGCTGCAATCCTGCCCCTACACCACTACGGCGCGCCACCCGATGCTGGCCACTGCACTGGTGGTGGGCGCCTCAGCCGCGGTTGCCGCGGTGTACCAGTTGCGGCACAAGCGCTAAGGTCTGTTCCCATATGGAACAGACCCTGCTGTCCGGTGCCGCGCACATTGGTGGCGCATGGGCCGCGAACACCTATCATTGACTCGAATGCCCGCATTTGCGGGCATTCGGCCCTCCGCCTCGCGGCGCCGCCAGGCCGCCCGCGCACGGGGCCTGCTGGCTTCACCCCATCACACAGAAGGTGTGCTCATGTCCGAGCCGCGAGCGGCAAAAGGTGTCCGTGCGTCACCCGTCGGCGAGCCGGACGGCACCAGGGTGGACGATGCCGGCGTCCCGCTGGCGGCACGGTACGGGCGCCTGCTCGACGCGGTGGAAGACTGCGCCGTGTTCGAGACCGATGCGCGCGGGTGCATTGCAATGTGGCCGAATGCCGCGCGGCGCGTGTTCGGCTACAGCGCCGGGGAAATCACCGGCCGTCACTTTTCCTGCCTGCATCGCCCTGAAGATGTCGCTGCCGGCCTGCCGCAGCAATGGCTGCAGGCGGCCGCACTTGGCGGCAGCGCGCGCGACCAGGGCTGGCGCGTGCGGCGCGACGGCAGCCTGCTGCAGGCGTCCTGCCGCATGCGGGCCATTGGCGCGACCGACGAGCCGGGCGCGGCGCTCAAGCATGCCGATGCCTTGTCCGGAGAGTCCGCAGCGGGCCAGGCCACCGGCTTTATCGTGTCGTGCCGCGACATTACCGTGCAGCAGGCCGCATCCGAGCACGCCGGGCTGGCCGATACCCGGCTGCGCCTGCTGGCCGAAAACCTGCCCGGCACCGCGGTGTGCGACCTTGACCTGGACGGCACCATCCGCACCTGGAACGTCGGCGCGCAGGCCCTGGCCGGCTACGCCGAGGCCGAAGCAGTCGGCCAGCCGCTGGCACTGCTCTATTCCCGCCAGGATGCCGCCGCGGGGCGCGACCGCGCGGCGCTGGAAGCCGCGCACGCCTGCGGCCAGTGGGCCGGCGACGAGCGCGTGGCACGCAAGGACGGCTCGGTGGTGCGTTGCCATACGCGCATGGTGCTGGTGCGCGACGCCGCCGGCTGCCCGACCAGCCTGCTGTGGACTGCCCGCGACCTGAGCGATGCGCTGCGGCTGGAAACGCTTGAGGCCGGCAACCGCCGGCTGCAATCGTTCCTGGCCATCCTGGCGCATGAACTGCGCAATCCGCTGGCGGCGGTGCGCAACGCGGTGGAAGTGATCGCGCTGACCCCGGATGCCGACACGCGCGTGGGCCGCTGCGCGGGGATCATCGACCGCCAGCTGCATCAACTGGAGCGGCTGGTGAATGACCTGCTCGACGTGGGCCGCGTGACCGCCGGCAAGCTGAAGATGGAACTGACGCCAACCTCGTACAACGACGTGGTGACCACCAGCATCGAAGCAATCCGCCCGGCGCTGGAGGCGGCCGGCCAGCAGCTCGTGGTGGCGCTGCCGGCAAGCTCGCCTTACGTGCGCGCCGATGCCGCGCGGCTGGGGCAGGTGCTGCTGAACCTGCTCAGCAACGCGGTCAAGTACACCCCGCGCGGCGGCACCGTCAGCGTGCACGTGAGCGTGGAGCCAGCGCGCGTGATCACCGCCGTGTCGGATACCGGCCGGGGTCTCGCGCCGGCGGCGCTGGACCGCATCTTCAACCTGTTCGCGCAGGAGGGCGACGCCGACAGCCGCAGCGGCCTGGGCATCGGGCTGGCACTGGCCAAGGCCGTGGTGGAGGCGCACGGCGGCGCGATCCAGGCCGACAGCGGTGGCGCGGGCAAGGGCAGCACCTTCACCGTGATCCTGCCGCGCGCCACCGCCCGCCGGCGCGAGGCCGCCACGCCGCCGCGGGGGCCGGTGCCGCGACGGCGCGTGCTGGTGGTGGACGACAATGCCGATTCAGCCGACAGCATGGCCGAGCTGCTGGGCCTGCTCGGCCATGAGGCGCGCGCGGCCCATGGCGGCCAGCAGGCACTGGACATGGTCGCCGAATTCCGCCCGGATTGCGTGCTGCTCGACCTGGAGATGCCCGAAATGTCGGGCTTTGACGTCCTGCCGGCATTGCGCCAGGCGTGCGGCCCGCGCTCGGTGCAGTTCCTGGCGCTGACCGGGCGCTGCACTGCTGAACACCAGCGGCGCAGCGAACTGGCCGGCTTCCATGCGTACCTGACCAAGCCGCTGGCGATCGAGGCCCTGTCGCGCGTGCTGGCCGCGCCGGCGCCTTACAAGGAACGGTAGGCGTCCAGCCGGTTGTACAGCGTCTTCAGGCTGATGCCGAGCGCGCGCGCGGCCTGGCGCTTGTCGCCGTCAAAGCGCGCCAAAGTGGCCATGATGATCTCGCGCTGGGTGTCGGCCAGCGTGGTACCCACGCGCACGCTGACCACACCGTCCACCGTGGTGGGTCGCGGCGGCTGCGTGGCCAGGTTGGGGTTGCCGATTTCCACGACCTTGTCCGCCAGGATAAAGGCGCGGTAGACCGCGTTCTTCAGCTCGCGCACATTGCCCGGCCAGTCATAGCGCACCAGCCGCTCCAGCGAGGCGGCGGAGAAGGCCTTGTCGGTGCGCTCCATGGCGTTGTATTCGGCCAGGAAGTGACGTGCCAGCGGCACGATATCATCGGGCCGGTCGCGCAGCGGCGGGATATGCAGCGGGAACACGGCCAGCCGGTACAGCAGGTCTTCCCGCAACTGGCCGGCACGCGCTGCCTCGACCGGGTCGCGGTTGGTGGCTGCCAGGATGCGCACGTCCGTGGTGATGGGCGTGTCGCCGCCGACGCGGTGGAAGGTGCGGCCTTCCAGCACCCGCAACAACTTGATCTGCATGTCGAGCGGCATTTCGGTGACTTCATCGAGAAATAGCGTGCCGCCATGGGCCTGCTCGAAGTAGCCCGCCTTCTGCTCGATCGCGCCGGTAAATCCACCTTTCTCGTGGCCGAACAGCTCTGATTCGATCAGCGTGGGCTGGATCGCGCCGCAGTTGACCGCGATGAAGGGGCCCTTGCGGCGCGCGCTGCGCTCATGCACCGCGCGTGCCACCACTTCCTTGCCGGAGCCGCTTTCGCCTACCGCAAGCATGGTGACATCGGTGGGCGCTACGCGCTCGATCTGGGCCAGCAAGCGCTGCATGACGGGCGACGCGCTTTCCCACAGCAGCGAGACCTGCGAAGGGATGGCGCGGCGCGGCGCGGCCTCGCGCGCCTGCTCGGATAGGCTGGCGGCGTGGCTGGCGGGCTGGCCAGAGGGAGCGGCGTTGCTGCGCCGCGGTGTGCTGGCGGTCACGGGCACAATGAAGGCCTCGGTCGAGATCGGGCTTGTCGTGGGAAGTTCCTATGCTAGCCTTTGGCGCAGTGGCTTGCCATAGATGCACAACCCCGCGCGGAAACATCCGACAGCTGTGTCAGACGGACACCGGCAACGACCGTGCCCGCCCGCGCTTAGACTGGGATTACGCAGTGGACTTGTGCAACCGGCTGACCATGTCGCAGTCGAAATCCTTGCCGCCCCTGTGCCCGTCGCGCCACGCCTCGCATGGAGCGCGCCGGCGGGCGTCCTGAGCCCGGCAGCAATGGCCGCCGTGGCGCGCGAACGCAGGTGCCAGTGGATTTCGCCCAAGTTTCCAATAGGTCTCACTGACGGATCGTATGCCCCACATCCTGATTGTCGATGACGACGAAAACGCATGTGCCGCGCTAGCCGAGATCGTGGCCATGGAAGGCTTCAGTTCCGCCACCGCCGGCACCCTGCGCGAGGCACGGCTGCAGATCGGCTGGCGCATGCCGGAGGCGATCGTGGCCGACCTGCGCCTGCCGGACGGCAACGGCATGGAGCTGTTCGACGAGGTTGGCGCCTCGGGCGTCGAAGTGATCCTCACGACCGGCTATGCCAGCGTCGAAAGCGCGGTCGAAGCGCTGCGCGCTGGTGCCACCGATTACCTGGTCAAGCCCATCAACGTGGCGCGGCTGCAGACCGTGCTCAGGCGCCTGGCCACCACCGGCGAGTTGCGCGCCGAGATCCATTCGCTGCGCGGCGAGTTGCGCCGCTACGGCCGTTTTGGCCGGCTGATGGGCAGTTCCGAAGTGATGCAGGTGGTCTACGACCAGCTCGCGCGCGTGGCGCCGACTGAAGCCACGGTATTGCTGATCGGCGAAAGCGGCACCGGCAAGGAACTGGCCGCGCAGACCGTGCATGAGCTCTCGTCGCGGCGGCGCCAGCCGTTCCTGGCGGTCAACTGCGGCGCGATCTCGCCCACGCTGATCGAAAGCGAGATGTTCGGCCACGAGCGCGGCAGCTTTACCGGCGCGGACCGCCAGCACAAGGGCTATTTCGAGCGCGCCGACGGCGGCACCCTGTTCCTGGACGAGATCACCGAGATGCCCGCCGAGCTGCAGGTCAAGCTGCTGCGGGTGCTGGAGACCGGCACCTTCATGCGCGTGGGCACCAACCGCGAATGCCATGCCGATGTGCGCGTGCTGGCCGCCACCAACCGCAACCCCGAAGATGCGGTGGCCGACGGCAAGCTGCGCGCGGACCTGTTCCACCGGCTGAACGTGTTCCCGGTAGAACTGCCGCCGCTGCGCGCGCGCGGCGACGACGTGATCCAGATCGCCAACCTGATGCTGGAGCAACTCAATGCCGAGCAGGGCACCCGGCGCCGCTTCGCGCCCAATGTGCTGGACAGCCTGCGCCTGCACGCCTGGCCCGGCAATGTGCGCGAGCTGCGCAACTTCGTGCAGCGCGCCTTCATCATGTCCGACGACGATCTCATCACCGAGGTGCAGGTGCCGTTGCAGGTCGCGGCCACGCAGGCGCCGGGCGCGGCGGTGGTGTCGGTGCCGGTGGGCATGTCCCTGGCCGATGCCGACCGGCAGCTGATCTTCGCCACGCTGGAGCAATGCGCCGGCGTGAAGAAGCACGCGGCCGAGATCCTCGGCATCAGCCTGAAGACTTTGTACAACCGGCTGGAAGATTATGCCGCGCGCGGCGAATTGCCAGAGTGGCTGCGCGCCTCGCGCAACGACACCGGATCGTCGGCTACCGGCTGACGGCGCGAGCCAGTGCCTGCGTTTGCGGGGATTGCGCCGGTGCCTGCGGACCGCAGCGCCCTGTGCAGCACGTTTCTTGCTTCCGTCCAATGCATCCAGCCCGGCCAATGCGGCCGGGGACGTGCCAATGCCGAGCCGCACATGACGCAGCAACCCGCGCAGTCCGCGATGCCGGACGCTCCGCTTTCTTCGCCAGCCGCTGCCGTGCGCAGCGTGCAAGAGGTGAGCGCGCTGATCGAGCAATCGGCGCATGACCTGCGTTCCGCGCTGAACGCCATCCAGAGCTGGGCCTACGTGCTGGACCGCGCCTTCGATACCACGCCGGCGCCCGCGCAGCGCGCGCTGGACGGCATTCGTTCCGGCACGCAGCAGCAGCTGGCGCTGATCGAGGAGATGGAAGAAGCCGTGCGGCTGCTGGCCGACGAGGGCGCACCGCGCTGGCAGCGCCTGGACCTGCTGGCGCTCACGGCCCAGGCCGTCGCCGACCGTCGCCCCGCGGCCGAAGCCCGGGGCGTGCTGCTGTCACCGGTCGCCACCGACGGTACGGTCGAATCGTCCGAATCGGCCTACCTGATCGATGGCGACGCCGTGCGGCTGGCCCCGCTGCTGCGGCACCTGCTGGTGCACTGCATCTGGCGCGCGCCGGCCGGCGGCTCGGTCGCCGTGCATGTTTTCAGCGAGCCGGATCACGTGAAGCTGCGCATCACCGAGAGCCCGCCGCTGGACCAGCAGCGCAGCGCCAGCCGGCTGGCCGCGCTGACCGATTTCTTCGGGCGCCGGGCGGCACCGGACGGTGCGACCCCGGCCCGGCAGAGCAGCGCGCTGCTGCTGACGCGCCGCATGGTGGAAATGCACGGGGCGGCGCTGAGCGCGGAAAGCGATGGCTGCGATAGTGACAGGATCAGCGTCTGCATTGTTGTCAGGTTCCCGCGCCACATGCAGGCCTGACGCGGCGCGGCGCATTGATGTAGTTTTTACCGGCATGTCGCATGCGCTACGCGTAGCGCTTGCCGGCCGGCCTTTGCCGCACTCGCCGCCGCCGCGGCGTTACGGCAGCGCCCGCACCGCTCCCGGCCGCTCTGCTGGCCTCTCCCGTTTCTGGCCCGCGCCTTGCATGGATGAATGACCCAACCAAGGAGGGTACAACCATGCCCAAAGCCAGCCGCAAATCCGACAAGGCCGCGCAGGTTGCTCACAAGCCGTCCGGCGCGAAATCCGACAAGTCTCGGGCTGCCCGCATGAGCGGGCCATCCGCAGGCAAGGCCGGCGCAGGCAGCAAGGCCGTCGCCGGCGACAAGCAACGGGGCAAGGAAGCCAAGACCTACCAGGCCGCCGTGGACGACTCACTGGAGATGACGTTCCCGGCCAGCGACCCGATCTCGCCGAGTGCAGCCATGCACGCTGAGAAGAAGACGCAGACCGCGCGCGACGACGTCGACTGGAAGCTCAAGCGGGGCAGCGAAAAGCAGCCCGTGGGCGCCAAGCCGGCCAGCCAGCGCAAGGGGTCGGCCACGAAGCGCTGAAGCGCATGTCCGCAACCCTGAAGTCCAGGTGCCGCGGCGCGGCGGCTCAGTGCCCTGCGCCGCAGCCCGCCAAACGGAGATAGCCATGACCCGAGTCCAACCTGAACCCCCTGAAGAACGGCCGCCGCACGGCGCATCCATCGTCGGCGGCATCGACCGCGATTCCCCGGGTCCCGGCCCGTTCGTGATGGCAGCCGACACGCTTGAGGGCAACAAGGTGGTTGACCCCGCTGGCGATGATATCGGCACCATCGACCACATCATGATCGACGTGCTGGGCGGGCGCGTGGCCTACGCAGTGCTGGCCATGGGCGGCTTCCTTGGCATTGGCGAAAAGCTCTTCGCCTTGCCGTGGTCGGCGCTCACGCTCGACACGCGGCGCAAGTGTTTTGTGCTTGGTGTTGAAAGGGACCGGCTCAAGGCCGCGCCGGGGTTTGACAAGGACCACTGGCCCAGCATGGCGGATTCGCAGTGGGCTACCAGCATTCACCAGTATTACGGGATTTCGCCTTATTGGGAGGCGGATCGGTATGACCCTTGGGATGAGAGGAGGAGGTGAGGGGGAAGGTGGGGTATGGCTCTTGGGCTCTTTAGCTTTGCGCCATGCGGCTGCTTGTCGTTCTTGGCGGGCGTCGCTGTTTCGCCGGCGTAGCCGGCGAGTCACTTTTTGTCCGAGCGACAAAAAGTAACCAAAAAAACGCGTCGCCTGAGCGGCTGGCAATCAATTCCACGGCGTTGGTGGTTCACACGGTGGTGCTTGACGTTAGGCTTGGGTGCCCGTTCGACCCTGCTACGCCATGTGAGTGTGGGACAGTGCCTCCGTTAACCCACTATTGAACGATCCCCATGCAGGGCGTAGGCCGCATGCTGCAAGCGGCATCGCGGGGACGCCTACGGCTGCTGCGCTGGCCCAAAATGCGCTGACGGTCATTGGGCGCTTGCGCGAAGCGCAGCCGAAGGCGTTGATGCGATATCGCTCGAGAGCGCGGGCCACCGCCCGACTTGGGGATCGTTCAAAAGCCGGTTATCGCAGGCACTGTCCCACACTCACATGGCGTTAGCAGGGTCGAACCGCGACCAAAACGGCAAGCACCGCCGCCCATATGACCAACGCCGCGTAATTGATTGCCAGCCGCATAGGCGACGCGTTTTTTGGTTACTTTTTGTAAAGCTAAAGAGCCACGCCCGCCAAGAGCGACTAGCGACCGCATGGCGCAAAGCCAAAACCACCCACGCCCGCCAAACACCCTAAACCAACCACATGAAGGCCATTCCAAACATCCACACTTCATGAGAGCGCAACAATGAACAATTCCAGCCCAATCCCGCCAGGCGTTAGCCATCGCACCGGGTCCAGCAAGCATGGCGTGCTGCATGCCTTTGACCGCTTCGCCGGCGCCGCCACACGCCAGGCCGGATCGCCCGTCGCATTCGTGCTGGCCGTCGCCGTGATAGCCGCATGGGCCATCACCGGCCCACTGTTTGCCTATTCCGAAACCTGGCAACTGGTCATCAATACCGGCACCACCATCGTCACCTTCCTGATGGTGTTCCTGATCCAGCAGAGCCAGAACAAGGACGCGGTCGCGGTCCACCTGAAGCTCAATGAACTTCTCGCCTCGCACCGCGAAGCCAGCAATATGCTGGTGTCGATCGAGGACCTGGATGAGGAAGAACTGCGCCAGCTGGTGACCTTCTATCGCCACCTGGCCGAGTTGGCTGACAAGGAAGACGGTATCAAGTCGAGCCATTCGCTGGACGAGGCGCGCGAGAACCACGCCGCCAAGCGGCAGGCGCGCGCAGCGCGCGGGCGCCGGCTGGCCGGCAGCGATGCCGGGAGCCGCTCACCCACCGTGGCGCCCAGCTCTTAGCCCATGCGGCCCCTCCCACGCCATCGAGCGAGAGCTACCAGCAAGGAGCCGCCCGTGTCCGAACCGAGCAAGTCAACGCATCGAAAACGCGCTGCCCCGGGCAACCCGCCGGCACGCAGCCGCGCGGTGATGGTCTACGGTTGCGAGTCCCTGGGCAAGGCCGACAGCCACCTCGGCACGACCCTTGCCAATATTGCCCGCAAGGTCGCTGACATCGCGGGCTTTTCCTTTGCAGGCCCCTACTCCGCGCCGGATGCGGGGCTGCCTGCGCCATACCTGGTGCCCGCGCAGACTCTGGTAGGCCGTACGCTGGCGCAGGACCTCGGCGTGCGGGACGCGGGCGACCTGTTTGGCGGGGTGGTGCCCTACGCCTTCGTGGCCACCAAGGCGATCACGCACGGCCTGGTGGCGCCCGGCGCCGCAGCGCCGCGGGGCTGGTCCGAGGACTTTGTGCGGCGCGTAGTGGGCGCCACGCTGCCGGGCTTTACCGCCTTCACGCTCAGCGATGCGCGGATTGCGGCAATGCGCCTGCTGGCGCTGGGGCCGGTACGGCTGAAGGAACCGTGCGGCATCGGCGGGTTGGGCCAGCGCGTGGTCTACGACGAACGCTCGCTGGACGAGGCGCTCGCCGCGATGGCGCCCGATGTGGTGCAAGCCCATGGCCTGGTGGCGGAGCGCGACCTGGACGCGCCGCAGACCTACAGCGTGGGGCAGGTGGAGCTGGCGGGCCTGCGGGCCAGCTATTGCGGCACGCAAGGGCTCACTGCCAACAACCACGGGCAGAAGGTCTATGGCGGCTCCACGCTGACGATGGTGCGCGGCGGCCTCGAGGCGCTGCTGCAGCATCCGTTCGACGCCCGCACGCTGGCCGCGGTGCGGGCCGCGATGGTGTACCACGAAGCCGCGCTGGCCTGCTATGGCGATGCCGGGGGCATGGTGCTTTCTCGCTGCAACTACGACGTCGCCTTCGGCCCGCCCGCGGGCAGCGCCGGCCACGGGCAAGTGCTTGGGGGCGTGCTGGAACAGTCCTGGCGGGTGGGCGGCGCGACCGGCGCCGAGCTGGCGGCGCTGGCCGCGCTGCTCGAGGATCCGCGCCGCACCCGCGTGGTGGCTGCCACGCGCGAGGTCTATGGCAAGGGCGTGCGCGTGCCGGACGACGCCGAGATCTACTTCCAGGGAGAGGACCGGCACGCCGGTCCGTTGACCAAATACGCACGACTGGAGCCTGAATCCGATGGCAACGCATGAAGACCTAGTGCAGATACAAAGCGAAGGCGGCACCATTGCCGGCACCTTGATCAGCCCGCAGACCAGGCTGCCGGGCGTGCTGTTCGTCCATGGCTGGGGCGGCAGCCAGCAGCAGTACCTGGCCCGCGCGCGCAAGGTGGCGGGGCTGGGCTGTGTCTGCCTGACCTTCGACCTGACCGGGCACGCCGGGACCCAGGCGCAATACGAGACGGTCAGCCGCATGCGCAACCTGGCCGACGTGGTGGCCGCCTACGATGTGCTGGTGCGCCAGCCCGAAGTGGACCGCAACGCCATCGCGGTGGTGGGCAGCAGCTACGGCGGCTACCTGGCTGCGTTGCTGAGCACGCTGCGCCAGGTGCGCTGGATGGCGTTCCGCGCGCCGGCGCTGTACATGGACTCGGGCTGGGAACTGCCCAAGCGCCAGCTGCATCGCGAACAGGACCTGGTGGCCTACCGTCGCAGCGTGGTGCCGCCCGAGAGCAACCGAGCCCTGCGCGCTTGCGCGGAATTTGCCGGCGACGTGCTGGTGATTGAATCCGAGCACGACCAGGTGGTGCCGCACGCCGCGGTGATGAGCTACGTGGATGCCTGCGTGCACGCCAGCTCCATGACCTACCGCGTGATCAAGGGGGCCGACCACGGCCTGACGGAAGAGGAAAGCCAGCGCGCCTACAGCAGCCTGCTGGTCAACTGGCTGCGCGAGATGATTACCGTCGCGCGCGCCGGCCCGGTCAGCGCCGAACGCGCGGAGCCGCCCGCGCCGCAGGTGCCGGCCGACGAACCGGGCATGCCGCTCGCCGAGTCCGCCAGCGCCCCGGCAACGGCATCCGGCGCGCAATAGCGTGTCGCTGACAGCAGGCAAAGACGGCTGAACCCGCTCAGCACCCCAATGAGCCGATATAGCCCGGTAGGCCGCGCGCGCCCGCTGCGTGCGCCAGCCGGAACGCCTGCGCCAGCGCGATGGCAAAGTGATGCGTGGTATCGAACGGGCCCGCCACGTGGCGGCGGAAGTAGTCGGCCCAGCGAAAATCCATGTAGGCGGTCTTGACCTTGCGATAGCCGCCGGCCAGCTGCACGAAGGCCTCCAGGCTGCGATACGGGTCGTCGCGCATGTCGTGGATGCCGCCGGGCAATTCCGTCAGCGGACGGCGGCGCCCGTGCTCGTCGTAAGGGTGGACCATATGCTCGGCCACCATGTGGCGCCAGAACGCCGGCACGTTCATGTCGCTCAGGTCGGCGCGCACCAGGCCCGGCACATGGGTGAGCCCGAGATCGTGCCAGGCGCGCACCCAGTGATGGTGATCGACCACGTACAGGGCCTGTTCCGGACCGATCACCAGGTGTACGCAGTGCCGGTCCAGGAACGCGGCGCGGCGTTCCGGCGGCACGCGCCGGGTGACATGGACCTTCTGCGCGACGTGGTAGCCGCCTACCGTGATTTGGGTGGGACGCAGGGCATCCAGCGGCACCATCAGCTTGCTGCCGGGGCGCAGCTTGCGAGGCTGGCGACGCATGGGCGCATCAGCTCTTGTTCAGCGTGCGCTCGGGCGAGGTCCCCGGAGCCGCCGTGCCGGCGGCATCGTCGCCGCCGACCTCTGAGCCGGCCGCCCACGCGGCGCCTGGCTGGCGCTGTACGCGCAGGCGATTGTCCACCTCGGTGACGCCGAACACAGCATCGGCAATGTCCTCGATCACGTATTTCTCGCGGCGCTCGCGCACGGTGCCGTCCAGCGTCACCACGCCGTTGGCCACTTCCACGCTGACGTCGCCGACATCGACATACGGGTTCATCGCCAGGCGTTCGCACACATCCTCGCGTACGCGCTCATCGGTGCGGCGGTAGCCCTTGGGGCCAACCGGACGGCGCCCGCGCTGGCCGCCTGGCGCTCCCGCTTGCGCTGCATAAGGCGCGTAGCGCCGGTAGCCCGGATCATCCGGGTACACACGCTGGCCGCCGCTGTACGACTGGCCACCGCTGCCGGCGTCGCCAAAGTAGCCGCCGCCATAGCTGGGCTGGCCGGCGCGCTGCGCGCGGTCGCGTTCCATGCCTTCGCGCCAGTGCATGGCGCGGCCGCCGCGTTCACCCCAGTCTTCTTCACCGTGCCAGGCACGGCCAGGCCGGCGCGGGTCGTCCGCTTCGCTGCGGCGTCCGCGCGGGCCGAAGCGGTCTTCATCGCGGTAGCCATAGCCCGATTCGCGTTCTTCGCTGCGGTAGCCGCTGTCCTGCGGGGCCGGCCGGTAGCCACCGTAGCCGCTGCTGTACGGATGGCCGGTGCCGCCTGTGTCGGCCGCGCCATAGCCCTGTTCGCCCCAACTACCGCGGCGCTGGCCGGCAGGCGTGTCCTGCTGGTACCACGGCCCGCCATGGCGCGCGGACTCGCTGTCGCGGCCCGCCGGAGCGGATTGGCTGCTGCTGTCGCCGCGCCAGTCCTCACCCCATTCCTGTCCCCAGTCCTCCGAGCCGCGGCCCTGGTCCTGGTCGCGCATCCGTTGCGCCGGGCCGCGCTCGCGGCGCTGCGTTTCGGTGCCGCTGCGGGGGCCGCTGCGGCTGCGCTCGTTACGGAAGTTGAACATGGTTGCCTCCTGGCTGTGGGGCCCGGGCGTCCTCCGCCGCACTGCCTGGTGCGGCAGGCCGGTGCGGCAACTGCCGCAGGCACGCCGGGCCGGTGACGTTCATGCCTGCAATGGCCGCAATATCCGTGCCCCGGTGCGCGGGCGAGGCCATGCTGGCTGTCGCGCATGGCGCGCTGTAAGGATTGCCGGGCGATGTAAGGTTTGCGGGCGGCGTGCCGGCCATGGCGGCGGGCCGTGGCCACGACGCGCGAACTGCGGCGCGGCGTGGGCTCGCCGCTTGCGGCATGGAACTTGCGCGGCACCTGCAAGGGCCGTAATGCGGCCACGCAGACAGGAGCCAGCCATGTCCACACCGACCAGCATCCCGCCCCAGCACCAGCCACGCCAGCCGAGCCTGGAGGCCGCCATGCGGCCGCAGCCGGACAGTGGTGCCGAGGACTATGTCGGCAGCGGCCGGCTGCGCGGGCGCGTGGCGCTGATCACCGGCGGCGACAGCGGCATCGGGCGGGCCATTGCGGTGGCCTTTGCGCGTGAAGGCGCCGATGTCGCCATCGCCTATCTCGATGAGCATGCCGATGCGCGAGAGACCGTCGAGCTGGTCGAGGCGGCAGGCCGCAAATGCCTGGCAATCGCGGGAGACCTCGCCGACCACGCGCATGCCGAGGCCGTGGCGCGGCAGGCGTTGCAGCAGTACGGCAAGCTCGACATCCTGGTCAACAATGCCGCCGAGCAACACCCCAAGGCCTCGCTGGAAGAAGTCGACCCCAGCCAGGTGGAGGCCACCTTCCGCACCAATGTGTTCGCGATGTTCCACCTGACGCGCGCGGTGCTGCCGCACCTGAAGGCGGGCGCGTCGATCCTGAACACAACCTCGGTGACCGCGTATCGCGGCAGCAAGCACCTGCTGGATTACTCCGCCACCAAGGGTGCGATCGTGTCGTTCACGCGTTCCCTGGCGCTGCAGGTGGTCGAGCGCGGCATCCGTGTCAACGGCGTCGCACCGGGCCCGATCTGGACGCCGCTGATCCCGTCGACCTTCACGGCGGAAGAAGTGGCCGAGTTTGGCAGGAAGACGCCGATGGGCCGCCCGGGACAACCATTCGAGGTGGCGGCGGGCTTTGTGTTCCTGGCCTCCGACGCGGCCAGCTACATCACCGGGCAGATCCTGCACATCAACGGCGGCGAGGTCGTCAACGGCTGAGGCGCCAGGGCAAGGCATGTAGTTCCGGGGCCGCCTTTGCAAATATTGCACGCCGGCGTGCGCGCCATGCAGGCCGTGCGCGCGGCGTGACGCACAGCGGGCGCGGGCGTGGCTCTTGCAATGTGGATGGCAGCAGTCATGACCATCGCCACTATCTCATGGGAGTCAGTCATCATGTCAGCGATCGTAGCCGGACGTTTCGATTCGATTGCCAGCGCCGAAGACGTGGCACGGACCCTGTTCTCGCGCGGCTTCTCCGTGTGGGACGTATCCATCATGTCGGTGGGGCCGGACACTGCGCCGGACCGCGTCATGCTGGCGGCGTGCGTCAACAACGGCCTCGGTTCCGTCGCCGTGGACGTGCTGCGCGAGGCCGGTGCGAGCGGACTGGAACGTGCGCAAGGCAACTGGGAATGCGGCCAGTGGACGGATTTCAATCCCGCCCGCCACGGCGAGCCCGTACATGACGGTGAGGGCGAATACTGGCCGCGCCCGCTCACACGCGAAGCGATTGCCGAAGAGAGCACCGGCAACGAAGACCCGGGCAGCGAGCTTGAGCACTTCGTTGACCAGAAGCGTGCCGAGCACGACTGAGCGCCGCGCTGCCGACAGCGCGGAACACCGCGCGCCGCGCAGCAAGGCCGTTGCCGAACTGGCTCGCCTGCGCCCGACCCAGCTGACGCTGGGCTATGCGCACGTCAGCTACAAGATGGACGTCACGCAGCGCCACGCGGACCCGGACGACCACGCGGCGCTGCGGCGCTTCATGCGCCGCCATCGCATCAAGACCGTCGCCGGGCCGGGCGGCGGCCTCTATATCATCGATCACCATCACTGGGCGCGGGCATGGCTGGATCTCGGCTACGAGCGGGCACCCGTGCGCGTGCTGCATGACTTCAGCCGCCTGAGCCCGTCTGCGTTCTGGAAACGGATGCGCCGTCTCGGCCATGTCCATCCCTATGACGAGCACGGCAGGCTGCTGGGCCCGAAGGCACTGCCGCCCACTGTGCGGGGCATGCGCGACGATCCCTATCGCAGCCTGGCGGCCTTTGCGCGCGAGGCCGGGGCCTACCGCAAGCCTGGCAGCGCGGCTGGCGACTTCTCCTGGGTCCGCTTCCTGCGCGAGCGGGTGGAAGAGGACCTGGGCAGTGTTGCGGGATTCGGGCTGGCGCTGACGGAGTCGATCCGGCTGGCGCGCAGCGCCCGCGCAAGACGGCTGCCGGGCTATTGCGGCGGGCCGGTGAGGGGGAGGGTCGGGGGAAAGAAGGGCGGTGCCGGATAATCAGCCAGTCTGGCAAACCGCTTGGGTGCTCCCTTCTCCCGCAAGCAGGAGAGAGGAGCAAACCGGCAGCATTGCTGACGCTGGTTCCAGATCAACTGTCTGACTTGTGCTTCGGCATGCCCTTGGTCTTGGTCGAAGCCATCTTGTCGAGTTCCTTCTCGCTCATCGACTTATACATTGAGCGGGAAGGTCCCTTGAGCGATCCGGCCTTCTTTTCGCCGCGCTTTGCGGAGAGCGCCGCTCCCGCGGCCTGTTGTTGCGCCTTGGATTTTGCTGGCATCTGAGTCTCCTTGCGAAAGGGGGGAAGGAACCGGGCGATGCGGTGACACACGCCCGCGCTTCGTTATAGGGCGCCGGCGCGGCAGCGACAAGGGTCGCCCCGCGCCGGCGCCGCTGCGTGCGCGTGCCGGCGTGCATCGCCCGCAGGCTGGCCGGGAAACACTAGATCCGGCCAAGCACCACGAGCAGCACCACGATCAGGACGATCAGGCCCAGGCCGCCGCTAGGCCAGTAGCCCCAGCCGGAGCTGTAGGGCCAGGCCGGCAGCGCGCCGAGCAGCAGCAGGACAAGAATGATCAGGAGGATGGTGCCGATTCCCATGGCGTGCTCCTTGTTTGTGGATCTGGCAAGCCGGGGGCTTCCGGACCGGGTGGCCTCGGAGAACCAACTGCTTACTGTTCAACCTAGATCAGGGGGCGCCGGCATCCCCCCGGACTAGGGCTGATATCGGTGTAGGAATCGGACGACGCTGGGGCGCGGGGGGCACATGCAGGGCTGTCGTGGCGGACGCCGCGCCGCGTTCAGCACGCTGCGTTCAGCCCGTGCTCGACGGCATAGACGGCCACCTGCACGCGGCTGGCCAGGTTCAGCTTCTTGAGGATGTTCTGCACGTGGATCTTCACCGTGCTTTCCGCCACGCCCAGGTCGCGCGCGATCTCCTTGTTGCTTTCGCCGCGCGCCAGGCCCTGCACGATCTCGCGCTCGCGCGCGGTCAGCCGTGGCGCTTCGTCCTGGCGCGCCGCGGCCACCGGTGCGGGAGCGCGGAACTGGGCCACCAGCTTGGCGGTCATGCTGTCGGAGATGACCGGCTCGCCGGCCGCGGCACGGCGGATGCCGGCGATCAGCGCCTCGGTCTCGATATTCTTGATCAGGTAGCCGCGCGCACCGCCGCGCAGCGCGGTGGCCAGTTCCTCGGCTTCTTCCGACACGGTCAGCACGATCACGGCGGTCTGCGGCAGGTCCTCCACCAGCAGCTGCAGGGCCTCCAGGCCGGACAGGCCGGGCATGTTCAGGTCCAGCAGGATCACGTCGGGGCGGTGCTGCTTGGCGCGCTTGATGCCTTCCACGCCGTCGGCGGCTTCGTCGACGATCTCGAAGTCGGCCTGCCGCTGCAGCAGCGCGCGGATGCCGGAGCGGAACAAGGTGTGGTCGTCGATCAGCAGGATGCGGATGGTCATGGCTGGGTCTCGGTGGTCGTGGGGGCGGGGCGGGTGTCGGCGAGCTTGCGGGCGCCGGAAGCGCGGCCGGCGGGCAGCACCAGTTCGATGCGAACGCCGTGGCCGGGGCGGGCCTGCACGTGCAGCTGCGCCCCCAGCCGCGCCGCGCGCTCGCGCATGATGTTCAGGCCGATATGCGCTTCGGCGCGCGTGGCAAGTTCCTCCGGATCGAAGCCCTCGCCGTCGTCCTGCACCACCAGGCGGAAATCGCGGCCGTGGCTGAGCGCCACCGCCACGTGTGCCGCCATGGCGTGCTTGCGCACATTGGAGAGCGCCTCCTGCAGGATGAACAGCACCTGCAGCTGCTGCTCCGGCGCCAACGGCCAGGCGCCGCCGCTCTCGTCAATGGAGAGCGTGGCCTCGGTGCGGCATTGGCGGCGAAAGCGGCCTACGGTCTCTTCCACCGCCGGGCGCAGCTCGCCGGTGCCGAGCCGCGAGCGGAAGTTGTTCAGCAGTTCGCGCACGTCCTGGTAGCTCTCTTCCACGCCGTGGCGCAGCATCGGCACGATCTCGCGGGTCTCGGCCAGGTCGTCGCGCTCGACCGCGGCGTCCAGCAGTTGCACCTGCAGGTTCAGGTAGTTCAGGCCCTGGGCAATGCTGTCGTGCAGGCCCTGCGCTACCAGGTTGCGCTCTTCCACCACCGCCAGCTGGCGCGCGGTCGCGGACAGGCGCAGGTGTTCCAGCGCGGTGCCAAGGTGCTGGCCCAGTGTTTCCAGCATCTGGCGGTCTGACGGGGGCAGCGCGCGCGGCGTGCGGAAGTGCAGCGCGAACACGCCGGTGGCGCCGCGCTGGCTTTCGATGCGGAAGGCCGCCAGCGACTGGAAGCCGTTGCGGCTGCAGGGCGTGGCATCCGCGGCGGCGCCCTGGCGCTGCGCCGCGCGCAGGTCGACGATGGCGACCACGGCCTCGCGCGTGGCGTCGCCACAATGGCAGGCGTTGGCCGCCGCGCAGGATTCGGATTCGGCCAGCGCGGCCGGCAGGCCTGCGGCTGCCAGCAGGTGCATCCTGCCGTGGCGGCTGTCCAGCACGCGCACGCTGCCGCCATCGGCATCGAACTGGCGCATCACGCGCTCCAGGAAGCCGCGCGCCATGGCCTCGGCATCGGCGGCCTGGTTCAGGAAGGCGGCCATGTCGTAGAGCGTCTCGAGGTCGCGGTTCTGGCGTTCCAGCTCGGCGGTCTTCTGCGCCACGCGCGTCTCCAGGTCGTGGTACAGCCCCTGCAGTTCGCCGGCCATGCGGTTGAAGCCTTCGCTGAGGGTGCCGAACTCGTCGCGGCTTTCCACCGGCAGGCGCAGCGAGAACTCGCGCGCCGCCATGCGCCGCAGGCCGTCCTGCAGCCGCAGCACCGGCAGGATGATCCACAGGTAGAGCAGGTAGATCACGGCCACGGTGCCCACGCACGCCATTGCCGCCAGCGCGATCTGCGACACGCGCAGCCAGTCGGTCTTGCGCGCGCTGTCATGCTCGATCATGCCGACCAGGCGATCGGCCTGCGCGACGAAGCCGGGCAGTGCGGCGATATAGCGTGCCGGCGCAGCGTCGTTGCCCGCTCCGGCCACTGCCAGCGGGCGCAGCCGTTGTTGCCAGTCCTGCGTGACGCGGGCCATCTGCGCATGAATGGCGGGTTCGTCCGGCAGGAACAGCGGGCGCGCTGCGTCGCCTTTCCTGAGCAGGGCCAGCGTGGCGTCCAGCGCCTGCACCTGTTCGGCCAGTGCATTGTCCTGGCGCGCCTGTGCCAGCGTCAGTTCGATCGCCACGCGGTTGGCGCGCATGCGCAGGCTGCCGGCGTCATTGATGGCGGCACCCGCGCCTTCCAGCTTCCATGACAGCCACAGCGTGCCGGCAATCATGCCCAGCACCACCAGCAGCACGGCCAGCGAGAGCGAGATGATGCGGGTGGAGAGGCGGTCGCGCAGCGCCGGCAGGCCGGCAGCGCCGGAGGCCGCCGTGGCGCTGGCGGCTGGAGGATCGGTTCGGAACATGGCGGTATCGGGGGCTACCAGTCGGGGAAGCCGGGTGTTGGCCCGGCGGCCGGCGCGTGCATGACTGTGCGCTGGCAGTGGAAGCCATTTTCCCTGCGTAGCAGACGGGGCTTCCTGCGCCAGATCAAGAAAGTCCGGCTTTGGTGCAGTGTATGTGCGGTCGGCGGCGCATCGGCGGATCCCACCAGACCTGTCACGTCGTGATATATCGATCCGCCGCATGGGGCGGGGATATGCCGTCAAACTTGGCTGCGGTCAAATCCCCACGACCTGCCCTGGCCTAGCATCCGGTCAACATTGATGGGAGAAGCTCTTGAAGGCAGCCAGTTTCGACTACGAACGCGCCCCGCGCCTGGCCGTGGTGTTCGGCTGCCTGATGCCGGCGCCGTGGCTTGGCGCCGCGGCGGGCGTCTTGCTTGCCGCCGGTCCGCCCGACGGCTTGCCGGACCGCTTTGCGCCACTGGCGCTGGTGGCGGTGCATGTGCTGGCGCTGGGCATGCTGCTGCCGGTCATGGTGGGCGCGCTGTTCCAGATGATGCCGGTGGTGGCCGGCGTGGCCGTGCCGGGTGCGGGGCTGCTTGCGCCGTGCATGGCCGCGGCAGGCGCGGGCGTGGCCACCGCCCTGGGCATTGGGCTGCTCGGCGGCGAACCTGTGGCGATGCAGGCGGCGGTGGCCGTGGCCGTGATCCTGTTGCTGGCCGGGGCCATTCTGCTGGCTGCTGGCCGGCGCGTGGCCGCAGTGGATGCCACCACGCGCACCCTTGCCGGCATCGGCGCGCCGCTGATGGTCGCGGTGCTATGCGGCATGGTGCTGGCCGGCGCCTTCGGCGGCTGGTGGCACGTGCCGGTGGCGCGCTGGCTTGGCCTGCATATGGCGTGGGCGCTGGGCGGCTGGCTGGCCGCGCTTGTGACCGGCGTGGCCACCACCGTGCTGCCGATGTTCTGGCAGGCGCCGCGCCTGCCGGCGGCGATCGGGCGCTGGCTGCCCATGGCGCACTGGTTGCCGCTGGCGCTGTTCAGCGCCGCGGCAATGCTGTGGCCGGATCACCGGGCACTGGCGCATGGCGTGCTGCTCGCGTGGCTGGCGTTCTTGGCGGTGGTGGGAGCATGCGGGCTGGCCGGCACCCTGTGCGCGCGGCGGCGCCATGATCCACTGTGGCTGCTCTGGCCGGTAGCATGCGCCAGCATGATGGGTGCGGCGCTGCTGGGGGCGGCGGCAGTCGTGCTGCCCGCCGCCGGGCTGCCGCTGGCATGGTGGGCCGGGACCATGGCGCTGGTCGGCGTGGGCGTGCTGCCGGTCACGGCCATGCTCGGCAAGATCGTGCCGTTCCTGGCCTGGCTGCACCTGCGCCGGCTGCTGCCGCCGCGCGCGCGGGTGCCGGCCATGCAGGCCATCATCGTGCCGGGCCGGCAACGGCGGCAGGCATGGCTGCTGCTGGCGGCCTACGTGCTGCTGCTGGCGGTACCGCTGGCGCCGGCGCCGCTGGCCCGCGCTGGCGGCCTGCTGCTGGCGGGCGCCAATGCGTGGCTGGGGTGGCAGCTGCTGGGAGCGTTGCGGTGCATGCGGGAGATGAAGAAGCGCGGCGGATTACCGCCGCGCATTGCAGACAAGGTTCCCATGCTGCCGGTTTGCTCCCCTCTCCCGCCTGCTGGAGAGGGGCCGGGGGAGAGGGCAGGCGCTGGCACACCGACGCGCCTCACTTCGTAGACACTCCGGCCCTCTCCCCCACCCCTCTCCCGCAAGCGGGCGAGGGGAGCCTTGTTCGCGCGGCGTTGGGCACGGCACGCACAACAGGCATGCGTCAGGCTGGTGTCGGGGTTTGAGTCAGCCCCGCAGGCTTTTCCCCGGTCAACAGGTAGTGCATCAGCTCCGCCACCGGCCGGATCGCCTCGCCGAAGGGCAGCGCACCCCGGCCGCGGAAGAACAGGCCGCGCTCCACGTCGCCGCGCACGGCCTGCGCCAGCTTCAGGTCGATGCAGAACTGGCCGATGCGGGCAATGCCGTCGCGCAGCCCGCACGCCTGCAGGCAGTCGAAGCCCTCCAGGCATTCACGCGGCTTGGCGCGGCGCTGCAGCCGCGACTCGCTCGACAGGTAGCGCGACAGCCACGGCGTCAGCACCGCGCGCGCGGGCAGCCCGGCTACGCTGGTGAACTCGCGCAGGGTCTCGGGCCGCGCCGTTGCCAGCACCTGTTTGAAGGCCGGGTGGGCATCGCATTCCTCGGTCACGGCGAAGGCCGTGCCCAGCTGCACCGCGGCGGCGCCCTCGCCCAGCCAGTGGCGCACCTTGGCATGGCTGTCGATGCCGCCGGCCAGGATCAGCGGAATGCTGTCCCAGGCCAGTCCCAGCTGCGCAAACAGCTCGCGGCATTCGGCCAGCACGCGC
The DNA here is from genome assembly GCF_058795055.1 of Cupriavidus sp. GW823-FHT06D04. Lineage (NCBI taxonomy): Bacteria > Pseudomonadati > Pseudomonadota > Betaproteobacteria > Burkholderiales > Burkholderiaceae > Cupriavidus > Cupriavidus sp. GW823-FHT06D04. The sequence continues at coordinate 92,049 of NZ_JBXAHL010000004.1, forward strand.
GAAAACGAGAAACGCGGCTCCGACAAGTCCTGGATGGTGGCCGCGCCCAGGTGGCCGCCCGCATGCGCCGGGTGTTCGACCACGATGGCATCGGGCAGCCGGCCCTTCTTCATCCAGCGGCGCAGCACCAGGCCGATGCCGCGTGCCTCGGACAGGATCGGGATCAGCGCCACCCTGGGGTGGCTGGCGGTCAGCTCGGGCAGGTCCAGCGGCAGGCCGGCGCCCATGACGATGGCATCGGCGCCGCTTTCGCAGGATTGCCGCACCAGCGCGGCGTGCGAGCCCACCGCCTTCATCACGTTGACGGCGATCAGCCCGCGGCCTTCGGACGCCGTGCGCGCGGCACGGATCTCGCGATCCAGCGCCTCGAGGTTGGCGGCTTCGATGGCGGGCTTGTCACGGCTGCCGCGGGTGCGTTCCATCAGGTCGGGGTGGTGGTGGCGCAGGTCGATGCTGGCGATGGTGCCGACGCCGTTCTCGCGCGCGACGGCGCCGGCCAGCCGGTGGGCCGAAATGCCGATGCCCATGCCGCCCTGCACGATGGGCAGCAGGCGGCGGCCGGCCAGCTTGAGCCAGGGTTGATTCATAAATACGTCTCCGGGAGAGGATGGGCGCGGGGCCGGCGTGCGGCCAGCCGCGGGGATGACCGGGCAAGCGTGGCACAGCGGCACGCGCCGGCGTTTGCCGCAGGTCAAGCGCGCGGTGGTGGCCTGCCATCGGCCTACGCCAACCGGCATAGGCCAACGCGGGCGGTGTGCCGTTGGCGTGGGTTTGCGCGCGGTCAAGCCCCTGCTGCAAGCGCTTGGCTAGCATCGGCCGCTGTCTTCATCTTCGCGCCGCCGCCGGCGCCATCACCGATGACCCCTGCCTCCCCAGCCCCATCCGCCGCGGCAAGCCTGCCGCGCCGGCCCCAGCTTGTTGCGCCCGCCGGTTCGCTGGCGGCCCTGCGCATGGCGCTGCAGCACGGCGCCGACGCGGTCTACCTGGGCCTGCGCGATGCCACCAACGCGCGCAACTTCGGCGGCCTGAACTTTACCGAGGCCGACATCCGCACCGGCGTGGCCGAAGCGCACGCGTGCGGCGCCGAGGTGCTGTTCGCCATCAACACCTTCGCCCAGATGGGCGCGGTGGCGCAATGGCAGCGCGCGGTCGATGCGGCGGCGGACCTTGGCGCCGACGCGGTCATCATGGCTGATGCCGGCCTGATGGGCTATGCGTGCGAGCGCCATCCTGAGTTGCGGCTGCACCTGTCGGTGCAGGGCTCGGCCACGCATGCCGACGCCATCGAGCTGATGCGCGAGCGCTTCCATATCCGCCGCGTGGTGCTGCCGCGCGTGCTGTCGCTGGCGCAGATCGGCAAGCTGGCGCGCCAGACCAGCGTGGAGCTGGAGGTGTTCGGCTTCGGCAGCCTGTGCGTGATGGCCGAGGGGCGCTGCCTGCTGTCGTCCTACGCCACCGGCGACTCGCCCAACAACAAGGGCGTCTGCTCGCCCGCGCACGCGGTGCGCTGGACCGAGCAGGACGGCACCATGCAGGCTCGCCTGTCGGGCATCCTGATCGACAGCTATGCGCCGGGCGAGCCGGCCGGCTATCCCACGCTGTGCAAGGGCCGCTTCGAGGTGGAGGGCGAGCGCGGCTACGTGCTGGAAGAGCCGACCAGCCTCAATGCGCTGTCGCTGCTGCCGGCGCTGATCGACATGGGCATCGCCGCCATCAAGATCGAAGGCCGGCAGCGCAGCCCGCGCTATGTGGGCGATGTGGTCGGCGTGCTGCGCGCGGCCATCGACGCCGCCTGCGCCGATCCGGCGCGCTTCGTGCCGCGGCAAGAGTGGCAGAGCACGCTGGGGCGCCATGCCGAAGGCGACCAGGTCACGCAAGGCGCCTACGACCGGCCATGGCGGTGACACCCATGACATCGATCTGCGTTGAACCGGCCATGACGGAGCTTCCCATGCCAGAGATTGCCGCGGCCGCGATGCCGCAAGCCGTAGCGATGCCAGACTTCGGCATCGCCCTGGGCCCGCTGCTGTACTACTGGCCGCGCGAGGCCGTGATGCAGTTCTATGCGTCGGTCGCCGATGCGCCGGTCGACCGCGTCTACCTCGGCGAGACCGTCTGCACGCGCCGCCATGAAGTCCGCCATGCGCAATGGCTGGAGATTGCGCAGATGCTGCGCGATGCCGGCAAGGAGGTGGTGCTGTCGACGCCGGTGCTGGTGGAGTCCGACACCGATATCGCCTGGATGCGCCGCGCCTGCGCGCAGGACGACTACCTGGTCGAGGCCAACGACCTTGGCGCGGTGCGCTGCATGGCAGGGCGGCCCTTTGTCGGCGGCCCCCACCTCAATGTCTACCACGCCGATACGCTGGCGTGGCTGGCCGGGCTGGGCGCGGCCGGCTGCGTCGCGCCGGTGGAGATGGACGGCGGCACGCTGGCCGCGCTGGCAGCCGCGCGCCCCACTGGCATGCGTTTGGAAGCCTTTGTCTGGGGCCGCCTGCCGCTGGCATTCTCGGCGCGCTGCTTTACCGCGCGCCACCATCGGCTGCGCAAGGACAGTTGCGAGTTCCGCTGCATGGACTATCCCGACGGCCTGGTGGCCGCCACCGGCGAAGGGCAGGCGTTCTTCACGCTCAACGGCGTGCAGACGCAGAGCGCCACCTGCCTGGACCTGTGCGCGGAGGCGCTGGCGATGGCGCGGATGGGGGTGGGGATGCTGCGCGTGAGCCCGCATTCATCCGGCACGCTGCAGGTGGTGCAACAGCTCGCGGCGATTCGTGCAGGTGAACAGGCACCCGCTGCCAGCGGCATCACGCCGGCCGGCGCCCAGCCGTGCAACGGCTACTGGCACGGCAGCGCGGGCATCGCCTGGGAGGCCCGGGCATGAGCGCGCTGCACAAGCTGATCGCGGGCGTGCACCGGCGCATGCCCGCCCGTGCGCGGGCGTTGCCGCTGGTGGCGGCGCTGGAGCTGGCGCGCCGCGCGGGATGGCTGGAGCCGCCGGCCGCACTGGACGGGCACGCCTTCCTGCTGACGGTGCAGGACCTTGGGCTGGCCGTGCCGTTCCGCTGCGAAGGCGGGTGCTTTCGCGCCGCTGCAGCGGACGCCGAGCCTGAACTGACGCTGCGCGCCTGCGCGGTCGACTACCTGCGCCTGCTGGGCGGCGAGGCCGATACCGACACGCTGTTCTTCCAGCGCCGGCTGGTGATCAGCGGCGATACCGCGCTGGGCCTGGAGGTCAAATACTGGCTCGATGCCGCGCCGCGGCCCGCATGGGTCAGCCAGGCCGCGGCGCGGCTGGTGGCCCTGCACGGGGCCACCGTGGGGCGGGCCGGTGCGGCGTCGTAGCCGTGGCGCTCAGGCGTCGCCGTCCAGCATGAAGCGGTTGCGTCCCGCGCGCTTGGCCCGGTACATCGCGCTGTCGGCGCGGTGCAGCAGCGGCTCCAGCCGCGGCGCTTCCGGCACGGTGCAGACCGCGCCCACGCTGATGGTGACCACCGGCTGCACCGGCGTGCCGTTGTGCGCGATGCGGAGATCGCGCACAACCGCCACCATGCGGCGCGCCACGTCACGGGTCTCGTCGCGCGTGGCGCCGGGCAGCACCGCCGCGAATTCCTCGCCGCCCAGCCGGGCGCAGAACTGCTCGCCGGACAGCGTGCGGGTCAGCGCGCCGGCAATCTGCCGCAGGCAGTCGTCGCCGGCCACGTGGCCATGCAGGTCGTTGTATTGCTTGAACTGGTCCACATCCAGGATCAGCAGGCCCAGCGCCTGGTTGCGCTCGCACGCCCGGGTCACGGCCGCGATCGACTCGCGCTGGAAGTAGCGCCGGTTGCGGATGCCGGTCAGGGCGTCGATGTCCAGGTCGGCCTGCACCTGCCACAACTGCTCTTCGGTCTGGCCGAGCCGCGCGGTCAGGGCCAGCTCACGCGACTGGAAGCGGCTGATGTCGCGCAGGAACAGCAGGCTGCCGATCTGCCTGCCGTCCAGTCGGGCAACCCCTTCCACGGTAAGCTCGAAGGGCGCGCCCGGCGGCACGAAAGGCGTGGCCGCGTGGCTGGCAGTGTCGGCAGGCGAGTGCTGCAGCGCGGCTTCCCAGCCGGAGGGCAGGAGGTCGCCGCGGCGCAGGGCCGGCCAGAGCTGCGCCGCGGCCGGATTGAATTCGACGATGACACCATGGCTGTCGACGATCACGCAGCCTTCGCTGAGGGCATCGAACACCCGCAGGCGGGCGTAGTGGCCGATATCGTCAAGGTGCGTGCGCAGCGCGCAGAACCAGACCAGCGCCGCCATCAGCGAGAACGTCGCCGGCGTCAGGTCCCCGCCCAGCGGCCCGGTCCAGCGGTTGAGGTAGGCGACATTGGCAACCAGGGGCAGGGCCAGGCCCGACGCCAGGATGGCGCGGCCCCGGCGCGACAAGGCCCCGTTGGGCACTTCGGCCGTGACCAGGAAATACAGGCTCACCCCCAGCAGCAGGTATGACCAGACGGCCACTGCGGCATAGCCGATGCCATGGTCGAACACCGCGCCGGGCAATACGCCGGGAGGCATCAGCGTGATGCGCGGCCAGATCAGCCGGTGGCGCTCGTTGGTGAAGACCATCACCACGGTGACGACGGCCACCAGCACGGGCAGCCACAGCCTGGACCAGGGCACCACATAGCGCGGGCGGCTCAGGTGCACCATCGCCACCAGCCAGCCGATCGGCACGGCGACGATCCCGAGGTACTGGATCTTGGCCCACAGGATGCGCCCTTCCAGGTCGGTGGCGCTGATCTCGAGCAGGCGGCCGCCGCTCCAGGTCGCCGCGCCGAATGCCAGCACCAGGAACGCCTGGACGGTCGGATCGTCGCGCCGCGGCCAGGTGGCGATGGCCATGCCGATGCAGGCAACCACGGCGACGGTAAGCAGGAGAACCAGGGAATATGAGGGCATTGAGGGCGGAGCGCGTCCCGAGACCCGGGCGTTGGTTCCGGCGATCCGCGATCTCGTCAGCCAGCATGATACCGGGCTGCGCGGCTGGCTTGGCTGTGGGTGCGCCGATGCAACAGCTGGCAGGCAAGGGACGCGGGGCGCCCCGCTACCTGGCGTCGAGCGAATCGATCGCGATGATCGCCGCGACGGGGCAAGGCGGGGGTGGCCGGGTCATGCCGGCCGCGGGGTTTCGCGGACCAGCCAGAACGGGATATCGGTGACGTCCCTTTGCATGCCTTGCCAGTCAGGCATCAGGCCCTGAGTCAACAGGTGGCCCCAGCCATCGATCCACTTCTGCTGGGCCCGAGCGCACAGCTCCAGCATGGCCGACGCATAGTGCAGCGGGCCGCCGATCAGCGGCAGCTCGCAGGCAATCTCGCGCGCGTAGAAGGCCTCTGGCTCCGGCGCGAGGATCGGGCCCATGGCATCGAACTGGAGTTCTTCATACATGGTGCGGGCGAAGTCCAGGTTGAGCTCGGCCATGCGGCGCCAGTTGTCCGACAGGTCGGCTTGCATGGCCTCAAACTGGTGCGCGCCGGAGTAGAAGGTGGGAAACGGCCAGAAGCCGAGCGGCCAGAAGACTTGCGTTGCGGTCATCATCACGGGAACCTCCGGTGGTGGGCGTGCGCGCAGCGGGGCGGCAGTTGCTGCACACGGCGATGCCGCGATGCGGGCTGCACCCGGACTAGCTTATGCGGTAACGGCGCGCATCGCCATGCCGGCATCCTGGCACCCGAGTGTGTTAATCACTTGCACCCCAGCCGCTTGGCCAGCTTGTGCAGGTTGCTGGCATCGATACCCAGCTGGCGCGCTGCCTGCGCCCAATTGCCGCCCTGGTCCGTCAGTGCCTGTTCGATGCAGGCGCGCTGGGTTTGTTCCACCGCGTCGCGCAGGGTGATGCCTGCGGCAAGTGCCGGGGCGGCGAACGCGCTGGCCATGCCGGCGCCGGCATGGTGTGCCGCGGGCACATCCAGTCCGTAGAGATCGAGCAGTTCAGGCTCCAGCGTCACGATGTCGTTGCGGCCCGCGCCGCGGCTGACGGCACGCAGCGCCGCGCGGCTGATCACGTGTTCCAGCTCGCGCACGTTGCCGGGCCAGCGGTAGCTGCGCAGCGCATCCTGCGCACCACCTGACAGCCGCAGGCTGCGCAGCCCCAGGCGCGCGCGGTTCAGCTCCAGGAAGCGCCCGGCCAGCAGCAGCACGTCGTTGCCGCGCTCGCGCAGCGGCGGGATCGGGATCGGGTAGACCGACAGGCGGTGGTACAGGTCGGCGCGGAACGAGCCGTCGCGCACATGCTCGCGCAGGTTGCGGTTGGTGGCGGCGATCACGCGCACGTTGACGCGGCGCGGGCGGTCCGAGCCCAGCCGCTGGATCTCGCCGTTCTGCAGCGTGCGCAGCAGCTTGGCCTGGATCGCCAGCGGCAGTTCGCCGACTTCATCGAGGAAGAGGGTGCCGCCGTCGGCGGCCTCGAAGCGCCCCGGGCGCTCGCCGGTCGCGCCGGAGAAGGCGCCGCGCGCGTGGCCGAACAGCTCGCTTTCAGCCAGCGACTCCGGCAGCGCCGCGCAGTTGACATGCACCAGCGGCTGCGCGCGCCGGCGCGACTGGCGGTGCAGGCGGTGCGCGAACAGCTCCTTGCCCACGCCGGTCTCGCCCAGCAGCAGCACCGGCAGGTCGGTATCGGCCACCACTTCCAGCTCATGCAGCAGGTTGGCGATGGCCTCGCTCTGACCGATGATCTCGCCGCCGATGTCGCCATGCTGGGCCGTGCCTTCGTCGGCATCGGGCGTGCCGCGCGCCAGCTGCAGCGCGCGGATCTCGCCTTCCAGCCGGGTGGTGCGGATGGCCGCTTCGACGATCACCGTCAGCCGCTGCAGCTCGGCCTGGGCCGCCGCATCGAAGGTGCCGATCGCCAGCGCGTCCAGCGTGAGCGCGCCCCAGGGTTGGCCGTCCACGGCCAGGCTGGTGCCCATGCAGTCATGCACCGGCAGCGGCTCGCCGACGTGCTCGTCGATCAGGCCGTCGTACGGATCGGGCAGCACGCTGTCGTGATGAAAGCAGGTCACGCCGCGCCGCGCCAGGATGGCGGCCAGGCGCGGGTGCAGGCCGACTGCAAAGCGCCGGCCCAGCGCATCGCGCACCAGGCCATCGACCGCGACGGGGCGCAGGTGGTCTTCCTCCAGCCGCAGCAGCGCCACCGCGCCACAGCGGAAATGCGTGCGCAGCATGCTGACCAGCCGCTGCAGGCGCACCGCATGCGGCAGGTCGGTGACAAGGTCGGCCAGCAACTCGGGATACATCGCGCTCGGTAGCATGGTGAAAAACACCGTCAGGGTAATTAGTACCACGAGAAGTATAAGGTATTAATCACCATCACTGTTTCAAGTCATTGATCCGGATAGGTTTTTTTCAGGCACGCTCCTCGCTAAGTCATGCAGGCATAACTTCGACACGGAGCAACCATCATGACTTTGCAGGACCACTCGCTTGGCCAACTGGCCCGTCTGATCCCCGGTGCCACCCGGATCTTCCACGACTACGGGCTGGACTTCTGCTGCGGGGGCAAGCAGACCCTGCGCGACGCCGCGCAGCAAAAGGGTCTCGATGCGGCTGCCGTCGGCACCATCGACGCCCGGCTGCGTGCGCTGCAGGACGAAACCGGGCCGTCGGCGCAGGACTGGAACACGGCGGCGCCGGCCGAGCTGATCGACCATATCCTCACGCGCTTCCATGCGCGCCATCGCGAGCAGTTGCCCGAGCTGATCCGCCTGGCGCGGCGCGTAGAGCAGGTGCACGGTGACCGGCCCGATTGCCCGCTTGGCCTGGCCGACCACCTGAGCGAGATGCTGGGCGAGCTGGAAATGCATATGCAGAAGGAAGAGCAGGTGCTGTTCCCGATGTTGTCGCGCGGCCTGCATGCCGCCGCGGGCCGGCCGATCATGGTGATGCGCGCCGAGCATGACGACCACGGCGTGGCCTTGCAGCGGCTGGCGGCGCTGACCAACGACATCACGCTGCCGCGCGCGGCCTGCAATACCTGGCGCGCGCTCTACCTGGGCCTGCGCACGCTGCGCGAAGACCTGATGGAACACATCCACCTGGAAAACAACGTGCTGTTCGAGATCACCACGGCACCCGCCGCCGCGCAAGCCACCGGATGCGGTTGCTCGACGCACGCCTGAGCCCTCCCGCCACCATAACCAACGACTTCGCATCATGGGTTCCTACCGCAGACTCTGGTTCCTGCTGATCGCCGTGCTGGCGGTCACGTTCTCCCTGCTCGGCTACTACGGCGTCGAGGTGTACCGGCAGGCCCCGCCAATGCCGGCCAAGGTCGTCACGACCGAGGGCCGCACGCTCTTCACCGGTGAAGAGATCCTCGACGGCCAGACCGCCTGGCAGTCCGTGGGCGGCATGCAGCTTGGCTCCATCTGGGGCCACGGCGCCTACCAGGCGCCGGACTGGACCGCCGACTGGCTGCACCGCGAACTGACCGCGTGGCTGGAGCTGGCCGCGCAGGACGCCTACGGCCGGCCCTATGCGCAACTTGACGCGCCGGCGCAGGCCGCGCTGCGCGAGCAGCTGCGCACCGAGTACCGCGGCAATGCCGCCGATCCGGCCACCAAGGTACTGACTGTGTCGAAGCGCCGCGCGCAGGCCATTGCCAATACAGCCGCCTACTACGACAAGCTCTTCTCCGATGCGCCCGCGCTGCACACCACGCGCGAGCACTACGCGATGAAGGAGAACACGCTGCCCAGCGCCGAGCGTCGCGAACAACTCACGCACTTCTTCTTCTGGACCGCGTGGGCCGCATCGACCGCGCGCCCGGGGCACGAAGCCACCTACACCAACAACTGGCCGCATGAACCGCTGATCGGCAACCAGCCCACCAGCGAGAACGTGGTGTGGTCGGTGATCAGCGTGGTGGTGCTGCTGGCCGGGGTCGGCTTCCTGGTATGGGCGTGGGCCTTCCTGCGCGGCAAGGAAGATGCGCCGCCGCAGGCGCCGGCGCGCGATCCGCTGCTGTCCGTGGCGCTGACGCCGTCGCAGCGCGCGCTCGGCAAGTACCTGTTCCTGGTGGTGGCGCTGTTCGTGTTCCAGGTGTTGCTGGGCGGCTTTACCGCGCACTACACCGTCGAGGGCCAGAAGTTCTACGGCATCGACGTCTCGCAGTGGTTCCCGTACGCACTGGTGCGAACCTGGCATATCCAGAGCGCGCTGTTCTGGATCGCCACCGGCTTCCTGGCCGCGGGCCTGTTCCTCGCGCCGCTGATCAACGGCGGTAAGGACCCGAAGTACCAGCGCCTGGGCGTGGACATCCTGTTCTGGGCACTGGTGGTCGTGGTGGTGGGATCGTTCACCGGCAACTACCTGGCGATCGCGCAGAAGCTGCCGGCCCACCTGAACTTCTGGCTGGGCCACCAGGGCTATGAGTATGTCGACCTGGGCCGGCTGTGGCAGATCGGCAAGTTCGCCGGCATCCTGATCTGGCTGGTGTTGATGATGCGCGGCATCCTGCCGGCGCTGCGCGCGCGCGGCACCGACCGCAACCTGCTGGCGCTGCTGACCTCGTCGGTGGTGGCGATCGGCCTGTTCTACGGCGCGGGCCTGGCCTACGGCGAACGTACCAGCCTGACGGTGATGGAGTACTGGCGCTGGTGGGTGGTGCACCTGTGGGTGGAAGGCTTCTTCGAAGTCTTTGCCACCACCGCGCTGGCCTTCATCTTCTCCACGCTGGGCCTGGTGTCGCGCCCGATGGCAACGGCCGCCAGCCTGGCCTCGGCCTCGCTGTTCATGCTCGGAGGCATTCCCGGCACCTTCCATCACCTGTACTTTGCCGGCACCACGACGCCAGTGATGGCGGTGGGCGCCGCATTCAGCGCGCTGGAAGTGGTGCCGCTGATCGTGCTGGGCCATGAAGCCTGGGAGAACTGGAGCCTGAAGCAGCGCGCGCCGTGGATGGCAGACCTGAAGTGGCCGCTGATGTGCTTTGTCGCGGTGGCGTTCTGGAACATGCTGGGCGCCGGGGTGTTCGGCTTCATGATCAACCCGCCGATCGCGCTGTACTACATCCAGGGGCAGAACACCACGCCAGTGCACGCCCATGCCGCGCTGTTCGGGGTGTACGGGTTCCTGGCGCTGGGCTTCACGCTGCTGGTGCTGCGCTACGTGCGTCCGGCCTACCGGCTCAGCCCAACACTGATGAAGACCGCCTTCTGGGGGCTGAACATCGGCCTGGTGCTGATGATCGGCACCAGCCTGCTGCCGATCGGCATCATCCAGTTCCTGGCCAGCGTGGAGCATGGCACCTGGTATGCGCGCAGTGAGGAATTCATGCAGCAGCCCATCCTGCAGACCCTGCGCTGGGTGCGCACCTTCGGCGACGTGGTGTTTATCGTCGGCGCGGTGTCGTTTGCCTGGCAGGTGGTGCTGGGGCTGGCGAATCGGACGCCGCTGGCGGCGGACGCGGTGCCGGCGCGGATGAAGACGGCGGTGCGCTGACGGCCGGTTTAACGAGAAGCAATGCTTGGCCCGCCGGGGGTACGCGGCGGGCTGCTTTTTTTGCCAACACGTCTAACGCATGGTCTCCAGCAGCGCGATCCTCAGGAACTCCCGCAGCGCATGCGTGTGCTCGTCAGGTCCTGGATCGAGTCTCCAGATCAGGCCGACGTCCATGGATGGGACCCGGTCGGAAAGGCTGCGGCGCAGGATGCGCTGGCCCTCCAGTGACCACAGCCGGTAGACCAGATCGGACAGGATGGAGACGCCGCGTCCCGCCGCTACCAGGCTGCGGACGGCTTCGATCGAGCAGCTTTGCAGGCGGACGCTCGGCGTGAGCCCGTACTGCCTCCAGTACTTGATCACGGTGGCAATATGCTCGTCCATGTCGAGCAGTATGTAGTCGTGCCGCGCCACGTCCGTCAGGCTAATCTGCTCGAGCTGCATCAGAGGATGGTCAGGATGGCCCCAGAGTTGCCGCGGCGATCGAAGCAGGGTTTCGCAGCCGATGTGATGCATCTCCGGCAGGTTGGAAACCAGCAGCAATGCCAGGTCGAGCTTGCCGGCCTGGATATCGGCCTCGATATCGCCGCGAGGCCTTTCCAGGATTTCGAGTTCGAGTAGCGGAAACTTTTGTTCAAGCGCCGGCAGCAGCTTGGGCAGCACGTACGCCGTGATGGTTTCGGTGACACCGAGGCGGATGGCGCCTGTCACCGTGCTGGGGGTCACCGCCGCAGCGCTGACGGCATCCCGTACCGCAGCCTCGATCTGCTGGGCATGCCGCAGGAAGCGGATGCCGGCCGCGGTCAGCTTTACGCCGGCTGCGTGCCGGGAGAACAGCGGGGCGCCTACGACGTCTTCCAATCCCTTGAGTGAGGCGGTCATGGACGATTGCGAAACATTGCAGCGTTGCGCCGCTCTCGATACCTGGCCCGTCTCAGCAATCGCCACAAAGTGCTGTATCTGTTTCAAGGTTGGGAGCATCGATTTTTCCGATATTGCAATGTCAGAACTATGAATTAGCTATATCGCCCCATGCTAGCTAGCATCCAGCACAAATACAAGTTGCTGGAAGTGGCGATGAGCGAAGTCGAAAAGAAGGGGTTTTGCACGCTGTGTCGTTCCCGCTGCGGAACGATCAATGTCGTGAACGGAGACACCCTCGTTGCGGTCCGCCCGGATGGCGAACACCCCACGGGCAAGGCGATGTGCCTCAAGGGAAAGGCAGCGCCCGAACTCGTGCACAGCGCCGAGCGGCTGTTGCATCCGATGCGCAGGACGAACCCAAAAGACGCAGCGGATCCAGGGTGGGTGCGCATTTCATGGGAGGAGGCGCTCGATCAGATCGCGGCGCGCCTGATCGAGGCGCGCACCACGCTGGGTGCGGAGTCGGTTGCCTTCGCCGTGACCACACCCAGTGGCACGGCGCTGTCGGACAGCATCGACTGGATCGAGCGTTTCGTCCGCCTCTACGGCAGCCCCAACATCTGCTACGCCACCGAGATCTGCAACTGGCACAAGGACTTCGCGCATGCCTTTACCTTTGGCTGCGGGATGCCGACGGCGGATTACCGCAATGCCGAACTGATTCTTCTGTGGGGACACAATCCCGCCAACACGTGGCTGTCGCAGGCAGAGGCAATCGGCGCCGGACGGGCCGCCGGCGCCAGGCTGATCGTGGTCGACCCGCGGCAGACCGGACTGGCGGAAGAAGCCGATCAATGGCTGCGTGTGAAACCTGGCAGCGATGCCGCGCTGGCCATGGCATTGGCCAACCTGCTGATCGAGGCCAATGCCTTCGATATCGATTTCGTGCGGCAATGGACCAACGGTCCGCTGCTGGTACGCAAGGACAATGGCGCCTTCCTGCGCGGGCGCGACATCGGTATCGGGCAGACAGACGCCTTTGTCGTCTGGGACGCCCACCAGCGCATGGCCGTGCCGGCGGGCGGCCAGTGCCATGTTCCCGGCCGCATCGCGCTGCGCGGAACCTTTGAGGTGACCGTTGGCGATCGCCATGACCAGTCCATGCTGATGTGCCAGCCGGCGTTCGAGCTCTATGCGGCGGAATGCGCGCGCTATCCCGCCGATCGCGCGGCCCGGCTGACGTGGATTCCGGAGGGCGATATCCGCCATGCCGCGAGCATGATCGGCACGGCACGGCGCGTTGCCTATCACGCCTGGTCCGGCGTCGGGCAGCATGAGAACGCCACGCAGACCGAGCGTGCGATTGCCTGCCTCTACGCCCTGACGGGCAGCTTCGACCGGCGCGGTGGCAACCGCATTTACCAGAAGCCGCCGTTCAATGCGGTGAGCCGCCTGGACCTGCTGAGTCCGGAGCAGGGGCGCAAGGCCCTGGGATTGTCAGAACGCCCGCTGGGGCCGCCCGCGCAGGGCTGGATCACCGCGCGCGACCTGTATCGCGCCATTACCGACAAGAAGCCCTATGCGGTGACGACGCTGATCGCGTTCGGCACGAATCCGCTGCTCTCGCAGCCGGATGTGGCAATGGGGGAGCGGGCACTGCGCGCGCTGCCGTTCTACGTGCATTGCGATCTCTTTGAAAATCCGAGCGCGAAGTATGCGGACATCCTGCTGCCCGTGAGCACGCCATGGGAACGCGAGGGGCTGCGCATCGGCTTCGAGGTTTCTGCCGAGGCTGAGAAGTTGGTGCAGCTGCGTCAGCGCATGGTCCCGCCGCGCGGCGAGGCGCGTTCGGACAACGAGATTGTGTTTGCGCTGGCGGCGCGCATCGGGCTGCAGGAAGCATTCTTCGGCGCAAGCCTGGAAGCCGGCTGGGACTACATGCTCGCGCCGATGGGGCTGACCGTGGCAGCGCTACGCGCCAAGCCAGAAGGGGTTCGCATCCCGGTCGAGGACACCGAGATGAAATACCGCATGGGCAAATCCGCCAGGCCTTTCAATACGCCGACAGGCCTGGTCGAGCTGTACTCCGAAGGGCTGCTGGCGCATGGCTATTCGCCTTTGCCCGGCTACCAGGAACCTTCGATTGAACAGGGAGATGCCGCGCGATCTGCGTTCCCCTATTTGTTGACGTCGGCGAAGAATGGCTACTACTGCCATAGCCAGCAGCGCGGTGTCGCGTCTTTGCGGCGCAAGGCGATGCTGCCGCGGCTGGATATCTCCAGGGAAGCCGCCGCGGCACGGGACATCCGCAGCGGCGACCCCGTGCGCATCTCGACGCCGGGCGGCAGTGCATTGTTCACGGCACGCATCGATCCGGGCCTGCATCCCGCCGTGCTGGTGGGCGAGTACGGCTGGTGGCAACGCTGCGACGCGATGGGGCAAGCACCGCTCGCCGTGTGTGGCGCGGACAGTGTCAACTTCAACGGGTTGATCGACGCGCAGCGCCAGGATCCGGTCAGCGGCTCGTCGCCGTTGCGCGCCTATCGCTGCAGCATCGAGCGCGAAACCGCTTTCGATATCCGGCGCCGGCCGTGGGAGGACTTCCGCGTGTTCCGCGTGGTGGCGCTGTGCAAGGAAGCCGCCGATGTCACATCGGTGTACATGGCACCCACCGATGGCGGCCGCCTGCCCGACTTTCTGCCGGGCCAGCACGCGACCATCCGGTTGTTCATCGGCGGCGGGGGGCAGGAGGTGATCCGGTCCTACTCGCTGACCGGACCCGCGATCATGGCAGACCGCCAGTGCTATTCGATCTCGGTGCGACAGACAGTGGCGCGGCTCGCCAATGGTGAACTGGTGTCCGGCCGCGCCTCATCGTTCATCAACCAACAGCTCGCAGTCGGCGACGTTGTCGAACTGCGCGCGCCCGGCGGCACCTTTGTCATGCCGACCCGTACCGCGCGGCCCCTTGTGCTGCTTGCCGGCGGCATCGGCATCACGCCTTTCATCAACTTGCTGGAGTCATTGGCCGGCCAGGCGGAGCCGCCCAGGATCCTGCTGCTCTATGCGAACCAGAACGGTGCGACGCACGCCTTCAAGCGCAGGATTCGCGAACTGGAAGCGGCGATTCCCACGCTGTCGGTGATCAATTACTACGATGCGCCGGCTGACGGGGACATCGCGGGGCGCGACTTCCACGTGCATGGGCGCGTATCCGCCGACGCGGTCCCGCAAGCGCTGCTCGCCATGCGCCCGCTGATCTACATGTGCGGCCCGGTCCCGATGATGACTGCCTTCGCCGAGGGCATGGCCGCCAGAGGCGTGCCGCACTTCGATATCCACAAGGAGATCTTTCGCTCTCCGGCTGTCGCGAAGATCGAGCACGGACAGGCATTCCAGGTGCATTTCCGCAAGTCGGGGGTCGTCCACCAATGGCGTTCCGAGGACGGCGCTCTGCTCGGCTTTGCCGAGGCGCGTGGCGTGCGCTTGCCCAGCGGATGCCGCGTCGGGCAATGCGAAAGCTGTGCCGTCAGGATCGTTTCCGGGTCGGCGCACCACTTGCAAGGCGAGGTACCTGATGACCCCGGTATTTGTCTCGCGTGCCAGGCCGTACCGGCCAGTGACCTGGTGATCGATGCCTGACTCCCTTTCTACTTCTGACCCGATAACGCCATGCTGAATATCGATGCAGAGAGCGCCCGCGCGTCGCTCCCTTTTGACCGGCTTGTTGATGCACTCAAGGAAGCGTTTGCCTCTGGCTGCGAGGTGCCGCTGCGGCATAACCATACCGTCACCACCGCGCAGGGCCAGCAGGGGACGCTGCTGCTGATGCCGGCCTGGGGCCCGTCGCAGGGATACCTTGGCGTCAAGACCGTCTCGATCTATCCCGGCAACTCCGCGCGCTCGCTGCCGGGACTGTTCTCGACCTACATCCTCTACAGCGTGGAGACCGGCGAGCCACTGGCGCTGATCGACGGCAACGAGATCACGTCCCGGCGCACCGCGGCCGCGTCGGCGCTCGGCGCATCCTTCCTGAGCCGCAAGGACGCCAGATCCATGCTCTTGCTGGGCGCCGGTCGGGTGGCCAGCCTGGTGCCGTATGCCTGGCGCAGCGTTCGGCAGATCGAGCGGGTCGGGGTGTGGGACATCAACCCTGCTCAGGGCCGCCGGCTGGCCGAACAGCTTTGCAGCGATGGCTTCGACGCATACGTGGTGGACAGGCTCGAGACGGACACCTGCGCCGTGGACGTCATCAGCGCGGCGACGCTTTCGACCGAACCGCTGATCCGTCGCGAATACCTTCGTCCCGGCACCCATGTCGACCTGATCGGTGGCTTTACGCCAGCGATGCGTGAAACCGATGACGCTTGCTTTGCGGGCACCTCTGTATTTGTCGATACGGACGAGGCGGCAACCAAGGCCGGCGACCTGCTGTCCCCGCTCGGCAACGGCGTGATCGCCCGGGAAGATATCCGTAGCGACCTTGCCGGTCTCTGTCGGGCCCGGCACGCAGGAAGAGTTTCAGACGATGAGATTACGGTCTTCAAGGCTGTCGGTACCGCCCTGGAAGATCTTGCCGCCGCGGCGATGTGTTTCGAAGCCGTGGCAAATAACTAGAACGATCAAGGAAACTGCCAAGGAGTTCAGCATGAAAGAGACAACGAGGATGGCATTTGCCGATGCCGGCAAGCCGCAGCAAGGTGGCCTGGAGAGCCTGGCCGTACGGGTGACGAACTGGTCAGAGCGCTGGTTTCCGGATTCCTACATCTTTGCCGCGATCGCCGTCGTGGTGGTGGCGCTCGGCGCCATGCTGGTCGGGGCGTCGGCACCGGCCGTGGCGAAGGCATTCGGTGACGGCTTCTGGAGCCTGATCCCGTTCACGATGCAGATGGCGGTGGTGGCGATCGCCGGCTATGTGGTGGCGGTCTCGCCGCCAGCGTCGATGCTGATCGCGCGGCTGGCATCGCTGCCGCGTACGGCCCGCGGCGCAGTCGCGTTCGTGGCGCTGGTGAGCCTGCTGACGTCGCTGCTCAACTGGGCCATCAGCCTGATCTTCAGCGGCTTGCTGGTGCGCGCGATTGCCCGACGTGGGGGCTTGCGCGTGGATTATCGGGCCGCGAGCGCGGCGGCCTATCTGGGGATGGGCGCAACGTGGGCGCTAGGGCTCAGTTCCTCGGCCGCGCAGCTACAGGCAAATCCTGTCAGCCTGCCGAAGTCGCTGCTGGATATCACCGGGGTGATCCCGTTCGCTGAAACGATCTTCCTGTGGCAATCGATGGCGATGACCGTCGTGCTGATTGTCGCGTCACTGCTGATTGCATATTTTTCTGCGCCCACCGGGGAGCGGGCCCGCACCGCGGCCGATATGGGTGTAGACCTGAACGATGCCGACGACGGCGTCGCGTGGCCGTCGCGCCCTGGCGAGTGGCTGGAATACAGCCCGCTACTGACGCTGGCGCTGGTGGCGATGGGCGCAAGCTGGCTCTACCAGGAGTTTTCCGCAAAAGACCCGATCCTCGCCATCTCCAACCTGAACACCTACAACTTCCTGTTCTTGCTTCTCGGCATGTTGCTGAACTGGCGCCCGAAGCGCTTCCTGCGCGCCGTGGCCAGGTCGGTGCCGTCGACCTCAGGCGTGCTGATCCAGTTTCCGCTGTATGGCGGTATCGCCTTTATCCTCACCAAGGCGACCGGAGTCGACGGTGCGACGCTATCCCATCATCTCGCGTCGGCCTTTGTTACGATGGCGACCACCGAATCGTTCTCAGCGGTCATGGGCGTGTATTCGGCCGTGCTGGGGTTCTTCGTGCCGTCGGGCGGCGGCAAGTGGATCATCGAGGCTCCGTACGTGATGCAGGCCGCCAATGAACTGCAAGTCCACCTGGGATGGGCGGTACAGGTCTACAACGCGGCCGAGGCGCTGCCGAACCTGATCAATCCCTTCTGGATGCTGCCGCTGCTCGGCGTGCTGGGGATCCGGGCCAAGGATGTGGTCGGCTTCACCTTCACGCAGTTGCTGGTGCACACGCCGCTGGTGCTGCTGATGCTGTGGGCGTTCGCCACGACGCTGCCTTACCATCCACCGGTCATGCCTTGAGTCCCGGGAGGAACGTCGGCAGGGCGACTGAGGTGTCGCCCTGCGATCGAGGCTGGTTCACCCGTTCGCGGGCTGCTGCGGCGCCTCGGCCACGATCTCCCGGATCGCCTGTTCGAAAGCCTCCACCGGCTGCCCGCCGGTAACCAGGTAGCGGTTGTTGAAGATGATGGACGGCACTGACTGGATTCCCATGCGCTGGTACTCCTGGATTTCCGCGCGCACCGCATTGGCATAGTCATCGCTGTCCAGCACCTTGCGCGCCGCCGCGGCATCCAGGCCAACGCCCTGCGCGGCTTCGACCAGTACCTCGTGATTGCTCGGGTCTTTGCCGTCGGCATGGTAAGCGCGCAGCAGCGCCAGCTTCAGCGGCACCTGCTTGCCTTCCAGGCCTGCCCAGTGCAGCAGCCGGTGGGCATCGAAGGTGTTGTAGACATGTGTGCGCTCGCCAAACGGAAAGCCCACGCCGGCGCCGCGCTCGCGGATCATGGCCTGGGTCTCTGCGATCTGCGCCGGGGTGCGCCCGTACTTCCTGCCTAGATAATCGACGATCGCCTCGCCCTCCGGGCGCATCCCCGGGTTGAGTTCAAACGGATGCACGACGATTTCGGCATCCACCGCATCGCCAAGGCGCTGCAGCGCCAACTGCAGTGAAGACAGGCCGATGGCGCACCAGGGGCAGGCAATGTCGGAGACGAAGTCGATCTTGATGGGTTGGGGCATGGCTACTCCTGGCGTGGGCGGGGGCGTGGCCCCGGCCCGGATCTGGAAATTGCCGACAGGGTAGCCTGACTGGCGAATCCTTGCAGGCGGGCGCCGCGGCCGTGGCCGGGCGCCCGCCCCATCAGTCCCATCAGTCCCATCAGTCCCATCAGTCCCGTCAGTCCCAGCGGCGCCCGTGGCCGTGGCCGTCATTGTCGCCATGACGATATGCCCATTCGCGCTCGCGCCAGTCGCGGCGGTTGTCTCGATAGCCTTCCCGGTAGTAGTCCCGGTGGTAGTCCCTGCGATAGCCGCGGTCATAGTCATAGCGTACCGGCACCGGTGCCACCACGACGGGGCGCGGTGCCACCACTACCGGGCTGGGCGCATAGGCAACCGGAGCCGGCGCATATACCGGCGCGGGAGCATAGACCGGGGCCGGACGATAGACCGGCGCCGGCTGGGCCACCACCACGCCCGGCACGCCGATGCCGATATCGATATTCACACCGGCGTGAGCCCCGGCGCTGGCCACCAGCATTGCACCACCTGCTACCGCCATTGCGATGATTCGTTTCATGGTTGCCTCCCAAGGGGCGTTGGACATGGGCTCACTGTAGGGGGCGGGCTTGTAATATGGGGCGCGCGAAGTGTTGCAAGTGTGACGTGGTGTAACCTTGCTGCAGGGCTGGGACGTCTTGGCTACGCCTGTATCATGCAACCCCGTTGCCGAAGCTCTTTCCTTCCTTAGCTGCTCCATGCCCCGTACCGCCCTTGTCCTGCTGGCCCTGACCGCCTTCACCGCCATCCCCACCGCAGCCACTGCCGCCGCCGATATCCAGGCCGGCAAGGCGCTGTTCACCACGCGCTGCGCCTCGTGCCACCACGTCGGCCGCAACGCGCGCGCAGGCTTTGGCCCGCAGCTGAACGGCATCTTCGGCCGTGCCGCGGGCGGCACCAGTGATTTCCAGTATTCGGAGGCAATGCGCGCTTCAAAGATGGTGTGGTCGCATGACACGCTGCGTGCCTTCATCCATTCGCCCGGCAAGGTCGTGCCTGGCACGAAGATGCGCTTCTGGGGTCTCAGTGATGACAAGCAGATCAGCGATCTGCTGGCTTACCTGCAGACATTCCAGTAGGCGGGAAATGCGGCCCCGGCCCTTCCCCGGCCAGCGCGTCATGCGGATTGCGCAACGGACACGCCTTCAACGACAGACACCCACACCCGATACACCCATCTAGCTGGTCACGCAATTGCGTGAGCGTGCGAATGCGTTCATCCAGGTCATCGCGCCAGCTGGCCGACAGCCGGCGCCAGTCGGCCACAGTGGGCGCACGCCCGTCCGGCAGCTTCTGCATGGCATCGGCGATCACCGCCAGCGGCAGCCCCATGCGCTGCGCCACGCGGATCACGGCCAGCCGCCGCAGCACGGCGCGCGCATAGCGGCGCTGGTTGCCCCCGCTGCGGGTGCTGGCGATCAAGCCGCGCGATTCATAGAAATGCAGGGCGGACACGGCGATGCCCGTGCGCGCGGCGACTTCGCCGACGGAGAGCAGTTCTTCTGAGGGCGCGGTACGGCGCCGGCGCGGTGAAGGGGGCTTGTTCGCGGAGGCCATCGGCAGTGGAAGACACCAGTGGAACGGAGGAATGTCCATGCTACCACCAAGGCCGCGCTTGACCTCAAGCTAAGTTGAGGTTTGATACTTGCGACTCCACTGTTCGCCACGCCTCAAATACAGAGCTGATGATCATGTTCCCCTTCTCGCCCTCATCCTTGCGTTCACCCTCGATGCCCGCGCTGCCTTCCATGCCCACCATGCCGGTCGCCCGCCCCAATCCCTCGCTGAGCCTCATCAATCCCGAGGGGCTGTACGACCCGCGGCCCAACGGCTATTCGCATGTGGCCATGGTGGAAGGCCCGGCCCGCATCGTCTATATCGCGGGGCAGGGCGGTGAGGACGCGGCCGGTTGCCTGCCGCTCGATTTTCCGCGCCAGGTGGCGCGCGCCATGCAGAACCTGCGCATCGCGCTGCAAGCGGCAGGTGCCGACGTGGGCGATGTGGCTAAGCTCACGGTGCTGGTGGTCGACCACTCGCACGACCGCCTGCGCACCTTCGGCGCGGCGCTGCGCGAGATGTGGGGCGACAAGCCAACGCCGGCCTGCACGCTGATTCCGGTGCCGCGGCTGGCGCTGGACAATATGCTGTTCGAGATCGAAGCGACGGCGGTGCTGCCGGGCTGAACGCAACTCAACGACTGCGTGATTGCCGAAGTGGCGCGCGTGGTCGGGCGCGGGCGGATGAAGGCAATGTTCTTCGGGCCGATGTCAAAGGCAGGATTGCCTGCAGCCGCAAAGTAGGCCTGTGCTGCGGCGCTTTGCCGCAGCGGATGTCCTATCTTCAGCGCGGTGCGGCGCTGAAAGTCTTGTTGACGATCTTCCAGACGCCGTCGATCTCCAGCAGCGTCATATAGTCGGTGAAGGTCACGCCCGGGTATTCCAGCACCACCTTGGCGACGCCGGCATTGCCCACCACATCGAACTGCGTGATAAGGCGCTTGCGCTGCGCCTCGTCCGCCGCGGGATGGCCGGGGCAGCGCGCCGAGGTGAACTCCTCAACCGTCAGCGAATGCAGCTTGCCGTCACGGAACGAGACGATGCGCGCGTCGGCGGCAAACGCCTTGTACATGAATTCGGCCTTGCCGGTGATATGGCCCTGCAGATAGTCCTCGATCGGCGCGAGCGCGGCCACGTGGCGGGAAGTCAGGCCCGTTTCTGAATACGTCATGGTCTCCTCCAAAACTGGGGCGGCACCGGGTTATCCACCCCATGCCGCGGCGTTGAAAGCGTTGATTGTATTCTAGGTTTGTATGCAAAAGTACAGGGCGCTGTCGGCTAGACCAATGTGGCGATGAGTTCACGCAGCCAGCGGTGTGCCGGATCGCGATGCACGCGCTCTGGCCACAACATCGACATCTCATAGCCCGGCACTTCGACTGGCGGTTCCACCACCTTTACTGCCGGCACGCCGCGCACCAACCGCTCGGGCAGCATCGCCACCAGATCGGTGCTGGCGACGGCCGACGTGACAAACAGGAAGTGGGGCACGGACAGCACGACACGCCGCTGCATGCCGGCCAGCGCCAGCGCCTCGTCGGTGACGCCGTAAAAGCCGCCGCCGTCCGGCGACACGATCACGTGGTCGAGCGCGCAGAACTGCGCCAGCGTGGGCCGCCGCTTCAGCCGCGGATGACCGGCGCGACCCACCAGCACATAGCGCTCGGTGAACAGGGCGCGCCGGTGCAGGCCCGGCGGCGAGCCATCGGTGGTGTGGAGGGCCAGGTCCAGTTCGGCACGCTCGGCCTGCCGGGCGATGCGCGGCGGCACCATCTCCACTACGGCCAGGCGCGCGCCGGGAGCCGCCATGCGCAGCGCCTGCAGCGCCGGCAGCACGATGGTCAATTCGCCGTAGTCGGTCGCGGCCACGCGCCAGGTGTGGGTCGAGGCAGCGGGATCGAACGGACTATCGGACGAGACCGCGTGCTCCAGCGCGCCCAGCGCTTCACGCAACGGTTCGCGCAGCGATTCGGCCTTGGCGGTGGGGCGCATGCCGCGCGGGCCCGGCAACAGCAACGGGTCGCCGAAGTAATCACGCAGCCTGGACAGGTGGACGCTGACCGAAGGCTGTGACAGGTGCAGCCGCTGCGCCGCGCGGGTCACGTTGTGCTCGGACAGCAGCACATCCAGCGTCACCAGCAGGTTCAGGTCCAGCCGCCTGAGATTAGTCATGACAATACCAGGGATATTGGATATTCATTTCTAATATAGCGGACGACGGCCTATGCTGGCTTCACTCAATCATTGGAAGCCGCTGTCATGAACGTATTGCTTGTCTATGCCCATCCGGAACCGAGGTCGCTCAACGGGGCGATCCGCGACTTTGCCGTGCAGCGCTTGCGCGATGCCGGGCACCAGGTCCAGGTCTCGGACTTGTATGCGATGCAATGGAAGGCGCAGATCGACGGCGCCGACACCAAGGCGCAGCCGGGCGATGCGCCCTTCCACCCGTCACTGGATTCCAAACATGCCTTCGAGAACGGGCTGCAGAGCGATGACATTGCGCATGAGCAGGAAAAGCTGCGCTGGGCCGACACGGTCATCCTGCAGTTCCCGCTGTGGTGGTTCTCGATGCCGGCCATCCTGAAGGGCTGGGTCGAGCGCGTCTATGCCTATGGTTTTGCCTACGGCGTAGGTGAACACTCCGACGAGCGTTGGGGCGACCGCTATGGCGAAGGCAGTCTCGCTGGCAAGCGTGCCATGCTGGTCGTCACCACCGGCGGCTGGGAATCCCACTACAGCGCGCGAGGCATCAATGGCCCGATCGACGACATCCTGTTCCCGATCCACCACGGCATCCTGTACTACCCCGGGTTTGACGTGCTGCCGCCGTATCTGGTTTATCGGACCAGCAAGGTCGATGAGGCGCGCTTCGCGGAGATTCGCGAGGAACTGGGCCAGCGGCTGGATACCCTCAGGACTACCCCACCGATCCCGTTCCGGCGGCAGAACGCGGGGGACTACCGGATTCCGCAGCTGACGCTGCGCGAGGAGGTGGCGCCGGGAACGGTGGGGTTCGCGGCGCATGTGGAGTAAGGGCGGCAACCGATGGCCGCCCCGGTGGACTTAGTCCGCCCGAATATCCGCCCGCGCCGCCACCGCCCGCATCTCCGGCAATTCCTTCTCCACCCGCGCCTTCACTGCTGCGCCATTGCCATAAGCCGGCGTCAGCGCCAGTTCGACCATGCGCGCCTTGGTAGCCGGCGCGTTGGCGACGTCGGCCAGGGCCTTCTCCAGCTTCTGCTGCACCGGCGCGGGCAGGCCCGCGGGTGCCAGCAGCGCGAACCACGTGCCCATCTGGAAGCCGGGGTAGCCACTCTCCGCGACGGTAGGCACCTGCGGCAACGCTGGCAGTCGCTGCGGCGACAACACCGCCACCGGCCGGATCTTGCCGCCCTTGATCAGCGGCAGGGTGGCCACCACGGTATCGACCGCGACCGGCACCTGGCCGCCGGCCAGCGCGGTCAGGCTGGGGGCGCTGCCGTTGAAGGGCACGTGGACCATGCGGATGCCGGTGGCGGACTTGAGCATCTCCGCACCGAAATGCACCGAAGACCCCGCGCCGAACGAGCCATAGGAGAACTTGTCCGGGTGGGCTTTGGCCTGCGTCACCAGATCCTTGAGCGAGGTGATCTGCATGTCCGGGTTGGCCACCAGTACCAGGCTCATGTCGGCGACCAGGCCCAGCGGGGTGAAGCTCTTGATGGGGTCGTAGCCCAGGTGTTGGCGGATGGCCGGGTTCAGTGTCAGCGTGGTGCTGGCCGCCAGCAGCAGCGTGTAGCCGTCGGGCGCGGCCTTGGATACCTGGGTGGCGCCGATCACGGTGCTGGCGCCGGGCTTGTTCTCGACCACCACTGACTGGCCGAGTTTTTCGCCAAGGCCGACCGCCAGCAGGCGGCCCAGCACGTCAGTGGCGCCGCCCGCGGCGAACGGCACCACCAGCCGGATCGGGCGGTCCGGCCAGGATTGGGCCTGCGCGGCGGCGGGCGTTGTGGACAGCACCGCGGTCAGGGCGGCGGCGCAGGCGAGAAACAGCTTCGGGGGCATTGCGGTCATCGTTGGCACTCCTGCCGGCAGTTGTAGGAATAGAAGGCAATCGGAAGCAATACGAAGCGGGGCCAGGACTAGCCGAAGGCTCAATCGAGCCAGGGGCTGCGCACGCGCGAGAAGCCGCCGGCCTGGTCATAGGCATGGCCGAGCTGCAGCACGGCGGCGTCGGCCTGCGCCGGGCCGATGATCTGGATGCCGGCCGGCAGGCCCCGGGGGCTGAAGCCGGCTGGTGCGGCCAGGGCCGGCAGTCCGGCCATGGTGGCCGGCACCACCACCTGCATCCAGCGGTGGTAGGTGTCCATGTCGCGGCCGTCGATGACATGCGGCCAGTCCCAGTCGGCATTGAACGGGAACACCTGCGCGGCCGGCAGCACCAGGTAGTCGAAGCGCTCGAACAGCGCGCGCAGTGCCTGGTACCACGCGCTGCGCTCGCACAGGGCCTCGTACACGCGCGTGCCCGGCAGGGCCAGGCCTCGCTCGATCTCCCATGCGGCCTCGGGCTTGAGCAGCGCGCGCCTGGCCGGGTCGTGGTACAGCGCCGCGCTGGCGCCAGCCACCGAGAAGCTGCGCAGGTCGATCCACGCGCGCCACAGGCGCTCCAGGTCGAATTCGGGCAGCGCGGCGTCCACGGTGCAGCCGAGCGTGCGCAGGTGCGCGAGCGCCTGCTCGCAGGTATCGAGCACGCCGGCTTCGGTCGGCAGGTGGCCGCCCAGGTTGCCCAGCCAGCCGATGCGCACGCCGGCCCAGTCGCGTTCGGGCGGCAGCTTGAAGGTGCCGGGTGCTTCGGCGCGGTGCGTCAGCGGCAGGCGCGCGTCGAAGCCGGCCTGCACCGACAGCAGCAGGGCCAGGTCCGGCACGTTGCGCGCCATCGGGCCGGCCACGCTGAACTGCTGGAAGAAGACCTCGTCGCCCGGGCCGTGCGGCACGCAGCCGACCGAGGTACGCAGGCCATACACGTGGTTGAACGCCGCGGGCGTGCGCAGCGACCCCATCATGTCCGAGCCATCCGCCACCGGCAGCATGTGCAGCGCCACCGCCACCGCGGCGCCGCCGCTGCTGCCGCCGGCGGAGCGTGCCGGGTCGAAGGCGTTGCGAGTGGTGCCGTAAACCGGGTTGTAGGTATGGCCGCCCAGGCCGAACTCCGGCGAGTTGGTGCGCCCGACAAAGACCGCGCCGCCGGCGCGCATGCGCTCGAAGATCACGGCGTCGGCCTCGCTGACCTGCCCGGCGAAGATCGGCGAGCCCTTGGTGGTGACCATGCCCGCGGCCGGGCTGATGTCCTTGGGCGCCTGCGGGAAGCCATGCAGCGGGCCGCGGCTGGTGCCGCGTGCCAGTTCGGCGTCGAGCCCGGCGGCCTGCGCGCGCAGGGTGTCGCGCTCCATCGGCGCCACGATGGCATTGACGCGCGGGTTGTGGCGGTCGATCTGGCCAAGGAAGGCATCGAGCACTTCCACGCACGAGACCTCGCGTCCATGGATGGCGCGCGACAGGGCGACGGCATCGAGTTCGGTGATGGGATCAGGGGTCTGGGTGGGCGCCATGGCTCGGGTGTCTCCTGTGGTGTCGGGAAAAAGCATACGGGCGGCGCACGGTTTCCCGCAATCGATGTTTTTTTCAAATATCCTTGCGTAAAACGCAAACCAGCCGCCGGAGCCGCCCATGCTGTCGCATCGCCTGCAGGAAACCTCGCTGCGCTATTTCCTGGAGGTGATACGCAGCGGCTCGCTGACCGAGGCGGCGCAGCGGCTGAATGTCACCGTGTCGGCCGTGAGCCGCCAGGTCGGCGCGCTCGAGGCATTGCTCGGGGTGCCGCTGTTCGACCGCCGGCCGCGTGGCATGGTGGCCAGCGCGGCCGGGGAGTTGCTGGCGGCCTATGCCCTGCGCGGCGCGCTGGAAGCCGATCGGGTGGTGTCAGAGATTGCCGCGCTGCAGGGCCTGCGCCGGGGCCGGGTGCGGCTGGCCAGTTCGGCGGGATTTGCGATCGAGTTCCTGCCGCGCATCATTGCCGAGTTCCGCCAGCGCTATCCGGGCCTGCAGTTCCATGTGCGCGTGGCGCCGCCGGCCGAAGTCACCGGCATCGTGCTGCATGGCGATGCGGACATCGGTATCACCTATAGCCGCGCCGCGGAGCAGGGCATCCGGGTGGAGCACCGCCAGCCCGCGCCGGTGATTGCCATCATGCGTCCGGACCATCCGCTGGCGCGCTTTCGCAGCGTCACGCTGGCGCAGATGCAGCCTTACCCGCTGGCGCTGCCGGAGGGCGACAACACCGTGCGCCAGCTGTTCGACATCGCTTGTGGCGAACGCGGCATGGTGTTTGAACCGGTGCTGGTGACCAATCACTTCGAGACCCTGACCAACTTCGTGCTGCACGGTGGCGGGCTGTCGATCTCTGGCGCCGTCACCGTGGGCGACAGGTTGCGCCGCGGCGAACTGCGCGCCGCCTCGATCCGGGAGCGCGGCATGCGCAGCCGCGCGGTCGAACTGCAGACGCTGGCCGGCCGCACGCTGCCTGAGGGCGTGCGTGCGTTCCTGGGGTTTATCCGCGAACGGCTGGCGGCGGAGGTTGGTGTGGCGGGCGCCTAGGCCGAAGCTGGCCTGCGGCGCCCGCCATCGCTGGCGTCATCCGCGCCAGGTGCTGCCGGTCACATCGCCGGTGCTGCGGGCTTCGGGGAGCTCGCGGCGCACGCGGATGTCGTTGTTGACCTCCTTGACGCCGTAGGTGCCGTCGGCCAGGTCTTCGATATAGAACTTCTGGCCGCGGTCGCGCACGGTGCCGGTCAGTGACACCACGCCTTCGCTGACGTCCACACTGACGTCGCTGACGTCAACGCCGCGCGCATAGCTCAGCTGCTCGCAGATCTGGTCGCGGATGCGTTCGTCGCTGCGCTGGTAGCCGCGCGGGCCAGTGTGGCGTTCGGAGGTGCCGAACCAGTCGCCCACGGCTTCACCGATGCGGCGGCCCAGGTTGTAGAGCACGCCATGCGAGCCTTCGCGCTCGTCATCGAGATCGTCGGTTTCCCAACCGCGGCGCTGCGCATATTCCCGGTAGCCCGGGCTGTGACGCCGTGCCTCATAGCGCTGCTTTTCTTCCCAGTCCTCGTGCGGGTCGACCCAGTAGCGGGTGTCGCTGCGCAAGTCGCTGAAGTAGGTGTCATGGCCGCGCGCGTGAGGCGATTCACGCGGATCCCGTGCGCGTTCGGCGCTGCGGCGCCACTGGCGCTCGGCGTACTCGTCGTCGCGTTGCCATGCCTGCGGATCGCGCCATTCGCTGGCGCGTTCCCAGCCATAGCCGCCGTTCAGGCCGTAGCGCAGGTTGCTGCCGGAGCGTGCGCCGGAGGGGTGTTCCGGGTACCTGCGGGCGCCGTACGCTTCGTTGAAATCCCGGTCCGGGCGGGCGGAGCCGCCGTAGCTGGTCTGGCCCGGGGCCATTTGCTGGCGCCGACGCCGCGCTTGCCAGCGCTCCTGTTCGGATTCAGGTTGCCAGTCATCGTCTTCCCATGCCTGGCGGCGTTGGCGCGCGGCGCGCGCATTGCGCTCATCGTAGTAGTAGCCCATGCTGTTTTCCTGACAGTGTGCGTGTGGCGCCATGTGCGGGCGCAGGCGCACACGCCGTGCGCGAACCGCTGGCGGGTAATCAAGAAGGGGCAAGATTCGTACCGTGCGGCGGGATGCCCCGCGGACGGGGGTTTGCCGGCACTTTGGCGCATTGCCATCCATGCAAGGGTTTCAGAGCTTGTAAGGGATGCCGGTCCGGATGGGCGGGGCGTGCCGCAGTATCCACATGGCGCGAGGCAGGGCGCCACGCGCACCGGGGCAGGCGTGCTGGGCGGCCGTACTGCCGCCCGTCGCCACCTTTTTGCCGGTTTACTTCGTGCTGCTGGTCTTGGTCGACTTTGTCGATTTGGTCGACTTGGTGGCCATGGCTTTCGCAGGGGCGGCTGCGCTGCCAGCGGCCGTGGTCGCCGGGGCCGGTTCGATCTTCGACTTGGCGAACGCAAAATAGCATTCGGTATTGCTGTTGTTGTACGTTTCCGAATCGCTTGTGGCCAGCACGCCGGTGACGTTGATCTTGTCCCCGGTCTGCAGGTTGCTGATCTTCTTCTGGTTGACCATCAGCGCGTCGCGCATTAGCGCCTTGCCGGTGCACTGCGGATTGACCGAGTCCTTGAAGTAGACGGCAATGGTGTCGTCCGACTTGCGCAGGCCATCCACCTTGGTGATGCGGGCGACCGTACCCGTTACCAGGATCGCCTGCGAATCCCACTTCTTCTTCGCGGTGATTTCGTTCTTCTTCCAGTCCGACCAGATATCGCCCAGCGAAGCCGGCTTCGGATCCGCCAGCATGCGGAAGTCGCCGCTCAGAACGTCGCCGGTGCCGTCGAGCACGCCGCTGATGGAGGACATTGCGCCGTCCATCGATTCACACCCCGCCAGCAACCCGGCTAGCGCTAGCCCTACCACCAGTTTTCCCGTCTTCATTCTTTTTTTCTCCAGGTCCGCCAGCACCCTCGGCCAGCGCCGGGGCATTGTATTCGTACAGCCTGCAAAATCCAACAGAACTGGCAAAAACGCTCTATTTTCGGCAAAAATGGGGTGGCATCCCCCGAATGGGGCTGTCCCGGCGCAAGCTCAGGAGCCGGCCGGTTCGACGCCTCCCCAGAATATGGGATGGGCAACGACGCGCGGCTATGCGATGAGTAAGCGCGGGGGCGTTTACCCTGAAGGGATCCGCCCGGCCGTCCCATGCGCGGGCGGATATGTCAGAATCCGCCGTCGTGCCCGGAGCACAGCATGCAGTAGTACGGGCAGCAAGACTGGCCCGACAACGGGCAGCACAACGGGCAGCACAACGGCATGGCTCGGGAACACAGGCATGGCAAGCACAACAAGAGTCCTGATCGTCGAGGACGATCCCGCGGCACTGAGCCGGCTGGTGCAGGCCGTTGAGATGCATGCGCCGGCCACCGTGGTGGCAGGCTGTACCGCCAGTGCGGCGGAAGCCCTGGCCTGGCTGGCGCAGCACCAGCCCGACGTGCTGCTGTGCGATCTCGGCCTGCCGGACGGCAGCGGCATCGACGTGATCCGCGACGCGCGCGAGCGCTATCCCGCCTGCGACTGCATGGTGGTCACGGTGTTCGGCGACGACCAGCACGTGCTGGCCAGCATCGAGGCGGGCGCCATCGGCTACCTGCTCAAGGACGAAACCACGGACCGCATCGCCGCCTCCATCGGCGAGCTGCGCGCGGGCGGCTCGCCGATGAGCCCGCTGATCGCGCGACAGGTGGTGAACCGGCTGCGCGGCGCGCCGGCCGAGGCGGTTGCGCGCGATACCGCGGCCACCGGCGCCGTGGTGCTGTCGGTGCGCGAGAACGAGATCCTGGACCTGATCTCGCGCGGCTATACCTATGCCGAGACTGCCCGCTACCTGGGGCTGAGCGTGCATACCGTGCAATCGCACATCAAGAACATCTACGGCAAGCTGGCAGTACGCTCGCGCGGCGAGGCCGTGTTCGAGGCGGCCAAGCTGGGCCTGCTCAAGTCCTTGTGACCCCACCTAATGCTGCATCGGCCGCGCCACCTCCGGACCTTGCTTGCCGTGCTGCTGGCATGGGCCTGCCTGATGCTGTCCGGCATGGCGGCAGCCGCGGGCACGATGGAACTGGCCGCGGCCACGCGCTCGGCCACGCTGACCGACGGCACGGTGCTGCCGGCGCTCCCGCTGACGCTGCCTGATTACTGGGACCGGGAGATGCCGGGCAAGTCCGGCACGCTAGTCTACGAACTGCGCTTTGACCGCAACTGGCCCGCGGCTGACCCTGGGGGGCTGTTCGTACCATGGGCCGGCGGCAGCTACGAGGTGCGGCTCAATGGCGTGCTGATCGCTGCCGGCGGGCGCCTGGACGCACCCTCGTCGGCGCTGGCCAAGCGACCCTACTACGTGGCCATGCCGCCCGAGCTGGCAAGCACGCACGGCAACCTGCTGCGCATCACCGTGGCGGCGCGCGCCTATGCGCGCTCGGGCCTGCTGCTGGTGACGGTGGGCCCGGCCGCCGAAGTGCGCGCGCAGTTCGAGCAGGCCTTCCGCCTGCGCGTGGTCGGCCCGTTAATCGCGGCGGTGCTCAGCGTCGTGCTGGGCGGCCTCGCGCTGCTGATCTGGTGGCGCCAGCGCGATCCGCTGTTCGGCCTGTACGGGCTGGCCGAGGTCGCGTGGAGCGTGCGGCTGCTCGACTACTTTGTCGATGACCTGGCGATTCCCGCGGAACTGCGCAGCTATATCGTCGCCGCCGCGCGCGAGGTGTTCCTGGGCGCCATCGCCCGGTTCTGCCTGCTGGTGATCCGCGTGCCGTGGCGCTGGCTGCATCGCACGCTCAATGCCTACCTGTGGCTGGCGCTGCCGGTGATCGCGCCGCTGGCCGCCGTGTCAAGCCACCCGATGGTCTTTCCGCTGAGCTGGCTGGTCAAGGTGGGCATCATCCTGACCGTGGCCGGCGCGATGGTATGGGGCGCATTGCGCCGGCCCAGCCGCGAGGCAACGCTGCTGGCCGCCACCGTGGGCGTGTCGGCGGTGCTGTTCCTGGCGGACTGGATCAAGGTCTGGCTGACCGGCGACTACTACTGGGTCCATTCCATGACCCGCTATGTGTCGGTGCCGTTCAGCGTGGTGATGGCGTGGATGCTGGTGGAGCGCTACACCAGCGCGGTGCAGAGCCTGCAGGACGCCAACCAGGTGCTGACCGAGCGCGTCGCGCAGCGCGAGGCGCAGCTGCGCGCGGCCTTCGCACGCACGCAGAAGATCGCTGCCGAGGAGACCGCCCTGCGCGAGCGTGGCCGCATCCTGCGCGACATGCACGATGGCCTGGGCAGCCAGCTTGTCACCACGATCTCGATGCTGGAATCCGGCAAGGCCAGCTCGCCGGAAATCGCCGTGCAGGTCCGGCACGCCCTGGATTCGCTGAAGCTTTCCATCGACGCCATGCAGGACACCGGCGGCGACCTGGCGGCGGTGCTGGGCAACCTGCGCTACCGCCTGGGGCCGCGCATCGCCGATGGCGGCCTCGATATCCACTGGGAGGTCGAGCGCCTGCCCACGCTGGCGCATTTCACCGCGCGCAAGGTGCAGGAGCTGCAATACCTGCTGCTCGAAGGCATCACCAACGTGCTGCAGCACGCACGGGCAACCGCCCTTACCGTGACCGCCCATGCGGACATGGACGCGCAGGTGATCCGGATCACGCTGGCCGACAACGGCCGCGGCTTCGACACCGAGGCCACGCGCGGCGGGCGCGGGCTGCGCAATATGCAGGTGCGCGCGGCGGCCATCGACGGGCGGTTGCAGATCCGGTCGGCGCCGGGCAGTACGGCGCTGACGGTGGAGGTGCCGCTGGCGCCGGGAGACGGCGATGAGGCTGGCGCCGACCGGGAGGGCATCGCGCCCGCCGCGTAGAGGCCCGGGCGGGCTGGGCGCGAAGGCTCAGCATGCCAGGCCGGGGGCTGGCGCTCAGCGCGCGCCACGCCGCGGCGCCAGCCGCACGGCCAGCGCAGCCAGCGCGGCGGCGGTCGCCAGCGCGGCCACGCCGGTCCAGCCGAAACGCGCCAGTGCCAGGCTGCCGAGCGCGGCGCCGACGGCCATGCCGGTGAACATGCAGACGAACAGCACGGCATTCAGGCGGCTGCGCGCGCCCGGATCGATGCCATAGACGATGGTCTGGTGCGCGACCAGGGCGATCTGGACACCTAGGTCGAACCCGATGGCGCTGGCGCCGATCAGCCACAGCTGCGCATGCGGCGATACCAGCGGGGTCAGCAGCATGCCGGCAAACGACAGCGCCGCCAGTGCCGCGCCCAGCCGGGTCACCCGCTCCGGCCCGCTGCGGTCGGCAAGGCGCCCGGCAAGCGGCGCGCCCAGCGCGCCGGCGGCGCCGGCCAGGCCGAACGCGCCCGCGGCTTCACTGCCAAGATGGAACGGTGCGCCATGCAGCATCACCGCCAGCGTCGACCAGAACGCGCTGAAGCCCACCGACAGCAGCCCCTGCGCCAGCGCAGCGCGGCGCAAGGCGCCATGCTCGCGCCACAGGGCCGCCAGCGAGGCCAGCAGCGCACGATACGGCAGCACCGTGGTGGGCGTGAAGCGCGGCAACTGGCGCCGGGCAACCAGCGCGACCGCCGCGATGCTGGCCGCCGCAATCATGAACATGGCGCGCCAGCCGAAGTGGGCGGCGACGAAGCCGCTCACCACCCGCGACAGCAGGATGCCCAGCAGCAGTCCGGTCATGACCGTCCCGACCACCTTGCCGCGCTGCGCCGCGGGCGCCAGCGCCGCTGCAGCGGGCACGATGTCCTGGGCCATGGTGGCGGCCAGGCCCACCACCAGGCTGGATACCAGCAACGCGCCAATGCCGGGCGCCAGGCCCGCCAGCAGCAAGGCGCCGACCAGCGCCACCGCCTTGGCCACGATGATGCGGCGGCGGTCATAGCGGTCGCCCAGCGGCGCCAGCAGCAGGATGCCCAGCGCATAGCCGAGCTGCGTCAGGGTCGGGATGGCGCCGGTTGCTGAATCGGAAGCACGCAGGTCGGGTGCCATCACCCCGAGCATGGGCTGGCTGTAGTACAGCGAGGCGACTGAAAGGCCTGCGCCGACGGCAAGCAGCAGCACCAGGCGTGCCGGCAAGGACGGGCTGGCAACGGTGGCGGCGGATGGGGTGGCGGGAGCAGAGGACATGTTGGGGTTGCGTGGTCCGCAGGCGGGTTTGGATGGCTCGAAGTGTTGTCCACGCGGGCGGATTCTGGTAGACGTGCGGGATGAACAATGGTTATACGAGATACGTATGAAACGCCAGCCAGCATTGCCGCGAACTCCCGCCACGCAGGGCAGGGCAGCTGCCCGCGGCGCCACCAGTGCCGACCGCATCGAGCTGATGCAGACCTTTGTGCGCATCGTCGAGGCGGGCAGCCTGTCGATGGCGGCAGCGCAGCTGCAGACGACCCAGCCCACCGTCAGCCGGCGCCTGCAGACGCTGGAGCGGCTGCTCGGCGTGCGCCTGCTGCAGCGCTCCACGCATGCGATGAAGCTGACCGAGGACGGCGAACGCTGCTATGAGCGTGCCAAGGGGCTGGTGGCCGACTGGACCATGTTCGAGGCCGACGTGCGCGGGGTCGGGCATGCGCCGGCAGGCACGTTGCGCGTGGTGGTGCCGCACGCTTTCGGGCAGGAGCTGCTGGTCGGCCCGCTGGCCGGCTTCCTGCAGCAGTACCCCGAAGTCTCGGTGGAATGGCTGCTGCATGACCGTACCCCGGATTTCATCGCCGAGGCCATCGATTGCGCGATCCATGTAGGCGAGGTGCATGAACCCGGCGTGGTGGCGGTGCGGCTCGCCGACGTGCCGCGCGCGGTCATTGCCGCACCGTCGCTGTTTGAGGGTAAGCCGCTGCCACGCCGGCCGGAAGACCTGGAGGGCCTGCCATGGCTGGCGCTGCGCACCTTCTATCGCAATGAGGTCGTGCTGCAGAACACGCAGACGCAGGCGCGCCAAGGCATCGCATTCCAGCCGCGCATGAGCACGGACAGCCTCTACGCGCTGCATTCGGCGACCCGGCTGGGGCTGGGTGTTGCCGTCGGCTCGGCCTGGATCTTTGCCGACGACATTGCCAGCGGCAGGCTGCTGCACCTGCTGCCGCAGTGGCAGGCCGATCCCTTGCCGATCTACCTGGTCTACCCCTATGCGCGCTTCTATCCGGCGAAGCTCAGGTCGTTTGTCGATGCCATGCGGCAAGCCATTCCCACGCCGGGTATGGTCGGGAGCGCGGGCCCGCGGCGGCGCGAGCGCGGCGAGCGGACCCGTCGCGCATGAGCGCGCTAAGGGAGGCGCGGAAGACGACGCCGTCAAGGGCACAAGGCCGGACAGGCCGCTGTGACCCTTTGCCCAATGCCCCACACCTCTTCGGTGCAGGTGGGCAGGCAGCGGTGCCGACGCTGCCCGCAACCCGTGCTTTTTGCCCCACTTCAGCGCGTTTTCTGCACCGGATTTGCGCATTATCAAGGCCTTCGAAATCCGCGCTTCAGGCCTGCAAATCAAGGCCGATAGGAGGAAATCCAAGCCAGGTTCTGTGACCGCCATGAATCCCTTTTTCCTTCCCGCCGAGCGCCTGATGGCGCGCCTGAATATCAACCGCAAGCTCGCGCTGATCGCCGTGCTGTTCCTGGTGCCGCTATGCGGCGCGATGTACGTGGTGCTGAGCGATGCGGCGCGATCGATCCGCACCACCGGCGATGAAGTGCGGGGGCTTGCCGTGGCCGGGCATGCGCTCGACTTCATGCGCGAGACCCAGGTCCGGCGCGGCGCCGGCAATGCGGTGTTGTCGGGCAATGCGGCCTTTCGCGCCACCTTCGACGCGGCCGACAACAAGGCCGCGGCCAGCCTGGCGGGGCTG
This sequence comes from Cupriavidus sp. GW823-FHT06D04, assembly GCF_058795055.1. Classification (NCBI taxonomy): domain Bacteria; kingdom Pseudomonadati; phylum Pseudomonadota; class Betaproteobacteria; order Burkholderiales; family Burkholderiaceae; genus Cupriavidus; species Cupriavidus sp. GW823-FHT06D04. The sequence continues at coordinate 126,276 of NZ_JBXAHL010000004.1, forward strand.
ATGCGCAGCATCGCGGAGAATCCTGCCTTTGAACTGGCGGCCGGGGCGCGCAAGCTGGAGCAGGACTGGCAGCATCTGCGCGGGCTTGGCCTGGACACCACGGCGGGGCCGCTGTTCGAGCGCCACAGCGCGCTGGTGCGGCAGACGCAGGCGTTTATCGGCGACGTGGCCGAGCGCTCGCAGCTGGCGCTGGACAGTGAAGCGGGCTCGTACTACCTGCTCAACCTGTTGGTGGGCCCGATGCCGCGCCTGGCTGAGCTGAGCGCGCTGGCGCGCGGCCGCGGGGCCGGCATCATCGCGCAGGGCGGCTATGCCGATGCCGCGCAGCAGGCGGGCCTGGGCGCGCTCGCCGAGCAGATCCACGAGGGGCTGGAAACGGTGCGGCGCGACATCGCGCGCGTCGGGAACGCGGCACCCGCGTACCGGCCGCGCATCGATGCCGCGCTGGCGCGGCTCGCCGCGATGGACAACTTCCATCGCACGCTCAAGGTGCGGATGCTGGGCGCGACCGGCATCGATATCGATGCCAAGACCTACTTCGACGAGGCCACCGCGGCCATCGAAGGCGTGGCGGCCGCCAACAAGGCGTTTGCCGGGATCGTGGACACCATGCTGGCACAGCGTGTCGCGGCGCAGGAAGGGCAGTTCGTATTGCTGGCGGGCATTGCGCTGGTGACCGTGGCCGCAGCGTTCTACCTGTTCATCGGCTTCAGCCGCGGCATGCGCGGCGACGTGCGGCAGGTGGCGGAGATGGTCGAGCGCATCAACGCGGGCGACCTGACCCTGCGCATCGCGGTGCGCGGGCGCGACGAACTGAGCGAGATCAAGCGGCACCTGCTGTCGCTGGTGGACAGCTGGCGCGCGCTGATCGGCGACACCAAGGCCGGCGCGCACAACGTGCTGGCGGCGGCGGGCGATATCGCGCAGGGCAATATCGACCTGTCGCAGCGCACCGAGGAGCAGGCCTCGTCGCTGGAGCAGACCGCGGCCAGCATGGAGCAGCTGACTGCAACCGTGCAGCAGAACGCCAGCAATGCCGGCCAGGCCAGCGAGCTGGCGCGCGAGGCGTCTGGCGTGGCGCGCGCCGGCGGCGATGCGGTCGGGCGCATGCAGCAGACCATGCAGGAGATCGAGGCCGATTCGCGGCGCATCGTCGACATCATCGCGGTGATCGACGGCATTGCCTTCCAGACCAATATCCTGGCGCTGAACGCGGCGGTGGAGGCCGCGCGCGCGGGCGAGGCAGGCCGCGGCTTTGCCGTGGTGGCGACTGAAGTGCGCGGGCTGGCGCAGCGCGCCGGCAGCTCGGCCAAGGAGATCCGCACGCTGATCTCGCAATCGGCGCAGCGCGTGGCGTCGGGCAACACGCTGGCGCTGGACGTTGCCGCGACCATGGAGAACACCGTTGCCGCCATCGGCCGCGTGACGGCGATGATGGATGAGATCAGCCATGCCTCGCGCGAGCAGAGCAGCGGCATCGCCCAGGTCAACCAGGCGGTGACGCAGATGGATCAGGTCACGCAGCAGAACGCGGCGCTGGTGGAGGAGGCCGCCGCGGCGGCGCAGTCACTGCAGGAGCAGGCGCTGCATATGCAGCGGGCAGTGGCGGTGTTCCGGACCGAGGCGCATGCCTAGTGCACCTCGCAGTGCTCAGCGCCGGAAGACCCAGATCACGACCGACACCAGCACCGACACCAGGATGCAGGTCGTGATCGGAAAGTAGAAGCTGAACCCGTCCCGGACGATATGGATATCGCCGGGCAGCCGCCCGAGCGGCAGCTTCGACAGCCAGGGCCAGGCAGCGGCGGCTGCGATCAGCAGGCAGCCAAGGATGAGAAGCAGGCGTTGCATGATCGGATGGATTTGTTCGGGCCGGCGGCTTGTGGCGCCCCGGGTCCTGAGACGTTGGACAGGCACTTCGCCGCAGGATTGCATCGGCTCGGCGCACCGGGGGCAGGGACTATAGGTCGCGGGTTTCGGAATGTAAATTGAGAGTTGGCGCTCTTTGCATGAAATTTGGTTATACCGCCGGAATGCCGCAAGGTTAGTCTGATAGTAAATTTCACGATCAGCCGGTTTTCTGATAGAAAGCACTGTTCCGTGATCCAGATGTTCAGTCTGGTTCCACAAAAATGGCGCCTTCCGGCGAAATCCACACGCTGGATGGCCAATTTCCCGCCGGGTTAACGCTAATTCTGAGTCCCAACGCCCGTTGCCTAAGATTCCGTTCAATTGGAGAACAGCAGTTCGCAATTAGAACAATATCGCATGTCCGGCCCACAGGACGGCTCGTGCGATTTCCAGGCAAACGGAGACAGCAGTGCAACATCCCACCCAAACGAAGGGCGGCGTCACGGACGTCCAGGCCCTGATCGACGGACAGCGATTCACTGGTTACCAGTGGCTCATTCTTGTGCTGTGCTTCCTGATCGTTGCCATTGACGGTTTCGATACCGCCGCAATCGGATATATCGCGCCGGCGCTGGTGCAGGAATGGGGGATCGAGAAAGCCGCCCTCGGGCCCGTCATGAGCGCGGCGCTGTTCGGTCTTGCTTTCGGTGCGATCTTCGCCGGTCCGCTGGCTGACCGTGTCGGCCGCAAGAAGGTGCTGGTGCTGTCCGTCTTCTTCTTTGGCGCCTGCAGCCTCGCCACCGCGTTTGCGCCCACGCTGGGCTGGCTCACGGTCTGGCGCTTCCTGACCGGCCTGGGCCTGGGTGCCGCCATGCCCAATGCCGTGACGCTGACATCGGAGTTTGCGCCGCAACGCCGCCGTGCCGTGCTCGTGAACACCATGTTCTGCGGCTTTCCGCTTGGTTCCGCGGCCGGCGGCTTTGTCGCCGCCGCGATGATTCCGCACTTCGGCTGGCACAGCGTGCTGCTGCTTGGCGGCATCGTGCCGCTTGCGCTCGCGCTGTTGCTGGTGGTGCTGCTGCCGGAGTCCGTGCGCTACATGGTCCTGCGCAACTATCCTGCCACCCAGATCCGCAACGTGCTGCGGCGCGTGACTGGCGCAGACCTGTCCGAGGCCAACAACTTCATCATCGGCGAGCAGGCCCCTGCGACCCGATCCGCCATCGGCACCGTGCTGGCGCCCGGCTATCGCCTGGGCTCGGCGATGCTGTGGACCACTTACTTCATGGGCCTTGTCATCTTCTACCTGCTGACGAGCTGGATGCCGACGCTGATGAAGGACGCCGGTTTCTCGATCCAGCACGCGTCATTCCTGACGGCGCTGTTCCCGCTCGGCGGCGGCATCGGCACCATCGCGGCCGGCTGGTTCATGGACCGCTTCAATCCGAACAAGGTCATCGCCATCACCTACGCTGCAACCGGCGTACTGATCTACGCCGTGGGCCACGGCACCGGCAGCCAGGTGCTGCTGGGCGTGCTGATCTTCCTCGCCGGTACGGCCATGAACGGCGCCCAGTCTTCGATGCCTTCGCTGGCCGCGGCCTTTTACCCGACGCAGGGCCGCGCCACTGGCGTTGCCTGGATGCTTGGCATCGGCCGTTTCGGCGGCATCACCGGTGCGCTGCTCGGTGCCGAACTGCTGCGCCTGCACCTGGGCTTCGACACGATCTTTACGCTGCTCACCGTGCCGGCATTCCTTGCCGCCGGAGCGCTGCTGGTGAAGCATTTCAACAGCCGCCCCGTGGCTGCCGCCGACTCGGTCAATGGCGGCGCAAGCGTGGCAAGTCACTGAGCGGGAGCAGGCTGCGCCGCGGCGCGAATGCAGTTCGCCAGCGCCTCGGCCATCGGCGTGAGCGTGCGGTCGCCGTGCCGCAGCAGGCCGATCGGTTCCTCGGTGCCCTGCGTATCGATTGGCAGGAGTACCAGATCCCCCTCGGATACCGCACGGCTGGTGGCCGAGAGCGGCGCTGCCCACACGCTGTCGCTCTGCCGGGCCAGCAGCCGTCCGAGATAGGCGTCCGAAGTTTCCACGCAGCCGTCCGGCAGCGGCAGGCCGTGCCGGGCGAGCAGGCTTTCGGTGTTGTGGCGGGGAATCGAGCCTGCGGCCGGAATCACCAGCGGCCACGCCAGTGCGTCAACCAGCGTTGGCCGCGATACGGCGGCGAGGGGATGCCCGGGACGAACCGCCAGTGCCAGCGAGTCCGGGCCCAGCGACTCGAACCACAAGCTCTCCATGGCCACCGGGTCGTCCATCCGGCCAATGACCAGATCGAGCACATCCGCCTTGAGCTGGTCGATGAGGTTGCGGTTCATGCCGGTCTGCACGGCCAGACCGACCTCGGGATGCGCGGCGCGGAAACGCAGCAGGGCATCAGTCAACACCGCCGGCACCACGCTTGGCAGCGCACCTAGCCGGATGCGCTCCTGCGGCAGCGCATCCGCGCCGGCCATGCTGTCCGCCGCGGCATCGATATCCGCGAGGATGCGCAGGGCGTGGCGCAGGAAGCGCGTGCCGGCGGTGGTCAGTTCAGTGCCGGCCCGCTGCCGGACCAGCAGGCGGGTGCCGGCCAGTTCCTCGAGCTCGCTCAGTGTCTTGGAGACAGCCGGCTGCGTCAGCCCCAGGCGTTCGGCGGCGCGGCCCAGGTGCTGGGTCTGGGACACGGCCACGAAACAATAGAGGTGCCGCAGCCGCACGCGATTGCGGAAGATTTCGAGCGCGAGTGGGCCTTGGAGTTTCATGTCAAAAAGTTATCGTATTTCGACGAATTCTTAATTTACATGACTTTATGTGTTGTTTAAAGTCAAACCATTCCAATGACAAGGAGACTGCGCGATGACCCGTCTTGCCCAGTACCGCCGTCCCTACTGGGACACCCAGCCCGAATACCGCTTCGATCCCTATGCCTCGACGCAGAAGCGCTCGCCGGGCCAGCCGCTGATTGCGCTGCCGCAGTCGCTGTCTGAAGTGACCGGTCCCACCTTTGGCGCCGAGTTCGTCCGTGAAGGCGATAACGACCTCACCGTCGGCAACGGCGGCGAGCCCATCGGCGAGCGCATCCTCGTGACCGGCCGCGTGCTGGACGAGAATGGCAGGCCGGTGCCGAACGCGCTGATCGAGGTCTGGCAGGCCAATGCGGCCGGCCGCTACGTGCACAAGCGCGACCAGCATGATGCGCCGCTCGACCCGCATTTCTCGGGCGAGGGCCGCACCGTCACCGATGCCAGCGGGCGCTACCAGTTCAAGACCATCAAGCCGGGCGCCTATCCCTGGCGCAACCACCACAATGCCTGGCGGCCGCAGCATATCCACTTCTCGCTGTTCGGCAACGCCTACGCCACGCGGCTGGTGACGCAGATGTATTTCCCCGGCGATCCGCTGTTGCCGTTCGATCCGATCTTCAACTGCGTGCCGGACGAAAAGGCGCGCGACCGGCTTGTGGCCAGCCTCGACTGGGAGACGACCCAGCCCGAATACGCGCTCGGCTACCATTTCGATATCGTGCTGCGTGGCCGCGATGCCACGCCGATGGAGTAAGACCATGCTTTACGCCACCGCATCCCAGACCGTCGGCCCTTATCTCCATATCGGCCTGAACGGCCTGAACTGCGCCGACCTGACCGCCAGCGCGCCGGAACTGGCTGGCCAGCGCATCGTGATCGAAGGCCGCGTGACCGACGCCGACGGCGAGCCCGTGCCGGACGGCATGGTCGAGATCTGGCAGGCCAACCCCGCCGGCCGCTACCGCCACCCCGACGATGCGCGCGAGCTGCCGCTGGTGCCTGGCTTTACCGGCTTCGGCCGCGTGCCGACCGAGGCCGACGGCTCGTTCCGCTTTGTCACCGTCAAGCCCGGCACCGTGCCCGGTCCGGACGGCCGGCCGCAGGCGCCGCATATCATGGTGTCGGTGTTCATGCGCGGGCTGGTCAAGCATGTCGCCACGCGCATGTACTTCCCGGACGAAGCGGCCGCCAATGCTGCCGATGCCGTGCTGGCGCTGGTCCCCGCCGAGCGCCGCGGCACGCTGATTGCCAGCGATGCCGGCAACGGCACGCTGCGCTGGGACGTGGCGCTGCAGGGGCAGGGCGAGACGGTGTTCTTCGATATCTGAAGGCCCCGCTGCCGGCAACAGACGCATAATCGGGTGGCCGTCGATGTCACGGCCACTCACGCTACCCATCGCCCCCAATGCCAACCGCTATGCGTCTTACCGATCCCATGTCCGGCAGCCCGGCCGTGCTGGACATTTTCTCCGACGCCGGCACGGTGCAGCGTATGCTTGCCGTGGAGGCCGCGCTCGCGCGCGCCGAAGCCGACAGCGGCGTGATCCCTGCCGCGGCCGCGGCCGTGATTTCAGACGTCTGCCGCGACCCCGGCATCATTGACCGCGACGCGCTTGCGCAAGCCGCTGTCGCTGCCGGCAATCTCGCCATTCCCTTCGTCAGGCAACTGACCGCCGCCGTGGCCGCGCGCGATGCCGAGGCGGCGCGCTTTGTCCACTGGGGCGCCACCAGCCAGGACATCATCGACACCGCACTGGTGCTCCAGGCCGGCGACGCGCTGCGCGCGCTGGATGCCGACCTGGTGCGCCTGGGCGAAGCCTGCGCCGCGCTGGCTTCGGCGCATCGGGCCACGCCGATGGTCGCGCGCACCTGGCTCCAGCATGCCCTGCCAGCCAGCTTCGGCCTCAAGGCCGCGGGCTGGCTCGATGCGCTGCGCCGCGATCTCGGCCGTCTCGATGCCACCCGTGTCCAGACCCGCGTGCTGCAGTTCGGCGGCGCCGCCGGCACGCTCGCCAGCCTTGGCCAGGCCGCGCCCGCGGTGACCGCCGCGCTGGCCCGCGAACTGGACCTGGCCGCCCCTGTGCTGCCGTGGCACGCACATCGCGACCGCATGGCCGAGATCGCCACCACGCTGGGCATGCTGATCGGCACGCTCGGCAAGATGGCGCGCGATATCTCCCTGATGATGCAGACCGAGGTGGCGGAAGTGGCCGAGCCAGCCGGCCCCGGCCGCGGCGGCTCCAGCACCATGCCGCACAAGCGCAACCCGGTCGGCTGCGCGGCAGTGCTGACGGCCGCGGTGCGCGTGCCCCCGCTGGTGGCGACGATGCTGGCGGGCATGGTGCAGGAACATGAACGCGCCCTGGGCGGCTGGCAGGCAGAGTGGGACACGCTGCCGCAGATCGTGACGCTGGCCGCCGGCGCGCTGCGCCAGATGGGCGAGGTCGTGGCGGGGCTGCAGGTCGATACGGCGCGCATGCGTGCCAACCTCGGCCTCACCCATGGCCTGATCCTCGGCGAGGCGGCGATGCTTGAACTTGGCAGCAGGATCGGTCGGCTGCCAGCGCACCATCTGGTAGAGCGTGCCTCGCAACGTGCGGTGGCCGACGGCACCAGCCTGCGCGACGCGCTGGCCCTCACGCTGCAATCCGACCCGGCGCATGCCGGCCTGCTCGATGACGCCGTGCTGGACCGCCTTGCCGACCCGGCCAACTACGCGGGCCAGTCAGCTGCCTTTGCGGACGCCGCCGTGCAGGCCTGGCAATCCGCGCTGGCGGCGCGCCAGTCCTGAGACTGCCCTGAGCCCGGAACTACCGCGATGCGCCGGCCACGCCGCCGGCCGCGCACCCAAGGAGACTGTATTGCCCTACCTCGACCACGCCGGCGCCCGGCTCTTCTACACCGTTGACGGCCCCGATTCCGCGCCGGCCATCCTCTTCTCGAACTCGCTCGGCACCGACCACACCATGTGGGAGCCGCAGGCTGCCACGCTGGCCGGGCGCTTTCGCGTGGTGCGCTACGACACCCGCGGCCACGGCCGCTCGACCGCGCCTGGCGATGCCTTTACCGTGGCGCAGCTCGGGCAGGACGTCATCGCCATCCTGGATGCGCTGGGGATCGGGCAGGCGGTGTTCTGTGGCCTGTCGATGGGCGGGCTCACCGGGATGTGGCTGGGCATCCATGCGCCGCAGCGGTTCTCGCATATCGTGCTGGCCAATACCGCCGCGAAGATCGGCAATGCCGACGGCTGGAATACCCGCATCGACACCGTGCTGCGCGAAGGCATGGCCGTGATGGTCGCGCCTTCGGTCGAACGCTGGTTCACGCCGGGGTTTGCCGCCACGGCGGAGCGCGCCCTGGACGGCTTGCGCGATGTGCTGGCCGGGCTCGATCCGCGCGGCTATGCGGCCAATTGCGCGGCCGTGCGCGACGCCGATTTCCGCGAGTCGGTCGCGTCGATCCAAGTGCCGGTGCTGGTCATCGCCGGCAGCCAGGACCCGTCGACCCCTGCGCAGGAAGGCCGCGAGCTGGCTGATGCGATTCCCGGCGCCCGCTTTGTCGAACTGCCCGCCGCGCATATTTCCAGCTTCGAGCAGCCCGGCCGCTTCACGGCAGCGCTGCTCGATTTCGTGCGCGGCCGGCTGCCGGTGACCGATGATCATGCGCGCTACGACGCCGGCCTTGCCGTGCGGCGCGAGGTGCTGGGCAGCGCGCACGTGGACCGTTCGCTCGCGCGGCTGACCCCGCTCAACGAGGAATTCCAGAACCTCATCACGCGCTATGCCTGGGGCGAGATCTGGACGCGCGAAGGCCTGCCGCGGCATACGCGCAGCCTGCTGACCATCGCCATGATGGTGGCGCTGAACCGCCCGGAGGAGCTCAGGTTGCATCTGCGCGCCGCCGCCAACAATGGCGTGACGCGCGACGAGATCAAGGAGGTGCTGCTGCAGACCGCGATCTATTGCGGCGTGCCGGCGGCGAACTCGGCCTTTCATCTGGCCGAGGAGGTGTTCGCCGGGATGGACCAGGCCGGCTGACCGGTCACCCCGCCGCATCCGCGGGCGGCGGCATGGCTGCCGGCAGCCGCGCGCGCCCCGATTGCCGGAACTCTGTCGGCGACTGTCCTACCAGCCGCGCGAAGAAGCGCGAGAAGTAGGCGGCGTCGGAGAACCCGAGCGACAGGGCGATGTACTTGACCTCCAGGTCGCTGAAGAGCAAGTCGCGCTGCGCCTCGGCCAGCACGCGCGCATGGATCATCTGCAGGGCCGACTGCCCGCACGCCTGTCGGCACACGCGGTTGAGCTGTGTGGGCGTGATGCCGATGGCGCCGGCATAGTGCGCGATTTCCTTCTGCTCACGATAAGCTGACTCGAGCATCTGCTGAAAGTGCTGGAAGTGCCGCGCGGGCCGGCTGTTGCTGCGCACCGCGGCCGGCGCGGTGGCATTGGCCAGCCGCGCGATGCCGATCAGCAGCAGCGTCATCAACGCCGACAGCGACGCCCCCGGCCAGGCGGACACAGTTTCCATCTCGCCACGAACGAGCGCCAGCGTATCGGCCAGCGCGTGGCCCCGGCGCACGCGGTCGTGGCGCGGACGGGCGAACAGCGGCAGCGCATCCGGCACACCGGCCAGCAGCGTGCGCAGGTGGCTGTCGGTCATGGTCACAACCATGCCGTCGGTGTCCGGAGTGAAGACAAAGCCGTGGATGTGCCGTGGCGGCATCGTCACCAGCGAACCGCTGCGCAGCGGTTCGCGCCGCTCCTCCAGCAAGGCTTCGCCGGCGCCTGAGTGAATGTACAGAATTTGCAGGAAGCGCTCATGCCGGTGTGGCTTGATCTCCCACCCGTGCAGGCGGCTGCGCGCGGCGATGGACTCAAAATGCAGCTGGTTTGACAGCAATTCCGAGGGATTGGTGCCGTACAGCGAGTACGTCGGGACAGGTCTCACGGTGGCTTCAGTGTTTACCAGCGATGTTCCGATTGTCCTGTCATTGGTTCGATCTGTCCATTCCTTGGCGGGCCACCGCCGACTATCTTTAGCGGCAGAAGACGGATACCCACAAGGAGACAAGACATGCGCACCCAGGTTGCCATCATCGGCGCCGGCCCGGCCGGCCTGCTGCTCGGCCAGTTGCTGACACGCGCCGGCATCGACAACATCATCATCGAACAACGCAGCCCCGAATACGTGCTTGGCCGCATCCGCGCGGGCATCCTGGAGAGCGTCACCGTCGACGCTCTGGAACGCGCCGGCGTGGCCCGGCGGCTGCATGCGGAAGGCCTGGTCCACCACGGCATCGCACTGTCGTACGGCGGGCAGCGCCACCATATCGACCTGCATGCGCTGATCGGGCGCAGCGTCACCGTGTACGGGCAGACCGAGGTCACGCGCGACCTGATGGAAGCGCGCCGCGCCGACGGCACCCCCACCATCTATGAAGCGCAGGAAGTCAGCGTGCAGGGCTTCGACGGCAGCACGCCGTCGGTGCGCTATCGCAAGGATGGCGCCATGCACGAGGTTGCCTGCGACTACATCGCCGGCTGCGACGGCTTTCACGGCATCTGCCGCGAGAGCGTGCCGGTGGCGGCGCGGCAGGTGTTCGAGCGCGTCTATCCGTTTGGCTGGCTGGGGCTGTTGTCGGAGACGCCACCCGTTGCCGATGAGCTGGTCTACGCCAGCCATGAGCGCGGCTTCGCGCTGTGCAGCATGCGTTCACGCCACCGCAGCCGCTACTACGTGCAGGTGGCGTCGAGCGAGCGCGTGGAAGACTGGTCCGATGAGCGCTTCTGGCAGGAGCTGCGCAGCCGGCTCGATCCGCAGACGGCAAGCGCGCTGGTGACCGGGCCCAGCATCGAGAAGAGCATTGCGCCGCTGCGCAGCTTTGTGTGCGAGCCGATGCGTTTTGGCCGGCTGTTCCTGGCGGGCGACGCGGCGCATATCGTGCCGCCTACCGGGGCCAAGGGGTTGAACCTGGCGGCCAGTGATGTGCTGGCGTTGTCCGAGGGTTTTGAAGCCCGTTACCGCCATGCCGATGCCAGCGGCCTCGATGGCTATTCCGCGCGTTGCCTGCAGCGGGTGTGGAAGGCCGAGCGCTTCTCGTGGTGGATGACTTCGCTGTTGCACCGGTTTCCGGATGCGGATGCGTTCTCGTTGCGGATGCAGCGGGCGGAGCTGGAGTATTTGGTGGGGTCGGAGGCGGCGTCGCGGGCGCTGGCGGAGAATTATGTGGGGTTGCCGTATTGAGCTGAGTGCGCTGCGCGATTGCTGACAGCTTTTGCATGCTGCGGGTTTGCTCCCTCTCCCGCGAGCGGGAGAGGGAGCAAACAATCGGGTTCCCGGAACTCGGTAGCACCTTGCCGGCAGCCAACGCTACGCTACCAGCGCGCCGGCACCCGGCACCATCGCCTGCACCGCCTGCAGCGTGTCTCCGACCACCCCACCCACCAGCACCACGGCCGGGCTGGCCAGCCCCGCTGCGAGCGATTCGGCGAGCGTGCCGAGCGAGCCGGTCCAGCTGCGTGCCTGCTCGCTGCCGGCATGCATCACCACCGCCGCTGGCATGTCGCTGCACATGCCCGCCGCCAGCAAGCCGTCGCGGATCGCCGCGATCCGGCTCATGCCCATATAGATCACCAGCGTGGTGCCGCCACGCACCAGCGCCTGCCAGTCGGGCGAGCCGTGCGCGCTGGTATGGCCGGTGACAAAGGTCACGCCATGGCAGTGCGCGCGGTGGGTCAGCGCAATCCCCAGTGCCTGCGCGGCGGCCATGCCGCTGCTGATGCCGTTGACGATCTCGACGGCCATGCCCTGGCCGCGCAGGAAGGCCGCTTCTTCGCCGCCGCGCCCGAACAGCAGCGGATCTCCGCCCTTGACGCGCGCCACGTTGCGGCCGGCCAGCGCATGCTGCAGCGTCAGCTGCTGGATGCGTTCCTGGCTGACCGAGCAGCGCCCGCCGCGCTTGCCGACCCACTCCACATGGGTGCCGGGGCTGGCATAGCAGGACATCTCCGGCGCGACCAGGTCATCGACCAGCCAGACCTCGGCCGCGGCCAGCGCGCGCATGGCGCGTACCGTGACCAGGTCCGGGCTGCCGGGGCCGACGCCGACCAGCCAGACCTTGCCGGGCTTCAGGGGGGAATTCATCTTGGCCTCCTGCAATGGGGCATCACCACGCCGGCTCAGTGGCTGGTGCCGGCCGAGCGCGTGGTCTTGTTGAAGACGTTGTACTTGCCGATTGGCTTGTCCATCGGCAGGCGCCTGACCTCCTGCAAGGTGGCCGCGTCGTACACGACGATGGCGCCGTCGCGCTCCATCAGGCTGACCAGCGCGTAGCGCCCGTCGCGCGTGAATTCGACGTGGGCGGCGGTGCGCCCAGGGCTCGGCGTGACGCTGCCGACCACCCGTAGGCTTTGCTTGTCGATCACCTGCAGCGTGTCGCGCTTCGGGCTCATCATGGCGTCGGCCCAGGCGTAGGGGTTGTTTTCATGGCTGCGCAGGAAAAAGCCCGGGCCGTTGGTTGGTATGGTGGCGATCGTATGCCAGGCCTGCATGTCGATCACCGTGATGCGCCCCTGCCCGAGGTCGGGCGAGGCCATCACTTCACGGCCATCGCGCTGCCAGGTGATGCCGCTGCCCAGGTGCGGCATGCCGCCAAGCGCAAGCGCCGCAACCTTGCGGCCCTTCTGCAGGTCGATCACTTGTCCGCCACCTTTGCGCGAAGCGCCCAGGATATGGCGATAGGACTGGTCGAAGAAGAAGTCATCGAGCACATCATCCAGCACCACCACGCGCGGTGCCAGCGCGGGCAACGGCGCGCCGGCCGCATCGGCATACGGAATCTCCCAGACCTCGGCGATATCCTTCAGCGCGGCAAAAAAGCTGTGGCGCGGCGCGGCGTCGTAGACGGCGGAGACGCGCGAGGCCTCGCCATCGCGCCCCCTCACGTCGATCACCCGCGCCAGCGACAGGTCTTCGGCATGGAGCAGCACCAGCGTGCGCGGCAGCGTATTGCCGGCCAGCACCCAGCGGCCGTCGTCGCTGACGGCGACGTTGCGCGTGTTCACACCGGCCCGGATCTCCGCCACATAGGCCAGGTTCCACACGTCGTATTTGCTGACCCAGCCATCGCGGCTGGCCATGTAGACATAGCGGCCGTCGCGGCTGAACTTGGGGCCGCCGTGCAGCGCAAAGCGGGTGGCAAAGCGATGGACCGGTGCCAGCCGATCCCCGTCCAGCACGGTCACATGATGGCTGCCGGCCTCCACCACCACGAACAGGTTTTGCGGATCGGCGCTGAACACGGGCCGTGCCGGCAGGCTGCCGGGGGCGTGGTGGACGATATGGCTGGCGCGAATGGCCTCTGCGTTCCATTGCGGCGTGGCTGCGGGCGCCGTGCGCAGCCAGCGCGCCAGCGCCTGCAAGTCGGGTTCGGCCAGCGTGCCGGCGAATGCCGGCATCTGCGTGGCGGCACGGCCATCGTGCAGCACCTGGTCAAGTTCGCTGGCGCGCAGGCGTTCCAGGCTCTCCGGCAGCAGCGCGGGGCCCATGGCGCCGAGGCGGTCGGTGCCATGGCAGGTGGCGCAGTGCTGGCTGTAGACCGCCGCGGGTTCGGCGGCCATGGCGGATTGCGCGGCGCCGGCAAAGGCCAGGGCGATCAGCCATCGGAGCACGGTCTTCATGCTGCGACCTCCGTGCCCGGCGTATGCGCGATCTCGTCATCGCTCAGGTAGCAACCCGGGTCCTCCGCCCAGGGGTTGCCCGTCAGCGCAAAGGCGCGCACCCGGGTGTTGCCGTTGCAGATGGCGCGATATGCGCAGCCGGCGCAACGCCCCTGCAGCGGACGCGGCGTGCTGGCCAGGCCCGCCATCAGCGGATCGGCGCGGCTGGCCCAGATATCGCCGAACGGCCGCTCGCGCACATTGCCCACGGTCACGTGCCACCACATCGTGTCGGGATGGACATTGCCCAGGTTGTCGATATTGGCCACGCCGACGCCGGTGGCGTTGCCGCCCCAGTGTTCCAGCCGCTGGCGCAAATCGGCCAGGCGATGCGGCAGGCGCCTGGCGATCCAGTACAGCAGGTACACGCCATCCGCATCGTTGTTGCCGGTGACGAAGTCGCCCGCATGGCCCTGCTGCGTGCGCTGCCAGACGTGGTCGAACAGCCAGTCGAGCGCGGCGCGGGTGCGGGCATGGTGCGCGTCTTCGGCGCGATGGCTGCGCGCACGGCCGGCATAGTTGAAGTGAGACAGGTAGAACTTGTCGATGCCCTCGCATTCGGTCAGGGCCACCAAGTCGGGCAGTTGCGCCGCGTTGGCTTCGGTCAGCGTCATGCGCACGCCCACGCGCAGGCCGGCCGCACGCGCGGCGCGCAGGCCGGCCTGCGCCTGCGCGAAGGCGCCGTCGCTGCGGCGGAACCGGTCGTGCGTGGCGGGCAAGCCGTCCAGGCTGACGCCGACGTAGTCGAAGCCCGCTGCCGCGAGCCGGGCGGCATGCCCTGCATCAAGCAGCGTGCCGTTGGATGACAGCGACAGGTGGAAGCCGAGCGCGCGCGCCCGTGCGGCAATCTCATAGAGGTCAGGCCGCAGCAGCGGTTCGCCCCCGGACAGGATCAGCGCGGGCACGCGCGCATCGCGCAGCTGGTCGAGCACGCGCAGCGCCTCGGCGGTATCCAGCTCGCCCTTGAAGTCCGTGTCGGCGGAGGTGGCATAGCAATGCCGGCAGTTGAGGTTGCAGCGGCGGATCAGGTTCCAGATCACCACCGGGACGGCGGGCTTGCGCGGCGGCGGCACCGGGCCGGCATCGCGCAGGGCTTCCATGAAGCGGGACAGGCGGAACATGGGCGGGGTTTCCTATTGGTCTGGGCCGGGCGACGGCAGGCGCAGCCCGGTTTTCTTGAGGATGCGGGTGGACCACAGCACGTCGTGCGCGCGGCAGGCGTCGCCAAGCAGTGCCGCGATCGCGGCAACCTGCGGCGCGGCGTCTTCGCGGGAGCGCGCATGGACCATCGCGAACAGGTTGTAGGGCCAATTCGGCAAGTGGCGCGGACGGCGATAGCAATGGCTGACGAAGGGCAGGGCGCCGATGCGCTCGCCCAGCGTGTCAATGCACGCATCGTCCACGTCCCACACGGTCATGCCGTTGGCGCGCCAGCCCAGCCGGTAGTGGTTGGGCACGGCGCCGATACGGCGCAGCACGCCGCGCGCCTGCATCGCAGCCAGCCGCGTGATCACCTCGTGCTCGGTCAGGCCGAGTTCGCAGGCCACCGCCGCATAGGGCGCCGGCACCAGCGGCAGGCCGGCTTGCGTGGCGCGGATCAGCGCCAGGTCGACGGGATCGACAGGCTCGGACATCAGGCGGGCAGGTAGAGGTTGACGAAGAACTCGCGTTCCTTCGGGAACGGCAGGATCTCGACGCCGGCCGCCGCGGCAATGCGCGCGAGCACCGGTGCGACCTCCCCCGGCCTTGCCACCGCCAGCACGAACCACAGGTTCAGGTGATGCGTCCGCGCATAGTGGTGGGCGACCTCGGGGTGCGCGTTGACGGCGGCGATCACAGCTTCAATCCGTTCGGCTGGCGTATGGCAGGCGCACAGCACGAAGCTTCCGCCTGCGCGCTCGATCTGGTACAGCGGGCCGACGCGCGTCAGCACGCCTGCGGCAAGCAGCGCGCGCAGCCGCTCCAGCAGTTCGGCCTCGGTGATGCCGAGGGCCGATGCGGCTTCGGCATACGGATGCGGCACCAGTGGCAGGCCGCGCTGCAGCGCGTTGATGATGCGGCGGTCGAGCGGGTCGAGTGCTGCGATTGCACGGGTCATGCCGACACCTGCATGGCATAGCGTGTGCCGCGCTGCTTGTAGCAGCGCGTGCCGACCAGCACGGTCCCGGGCGCATGTTCCAGCCCGGCGGTGGCGTGGATGCGCGCCAGCGCGGGCTGCAAGTCCTCCGCATTGCGCGCATGGACCATCGCAAACAGGTTGTAGGGCCAGTCGGGCAGCCGGCGCGCGCGGCGGTAGCACAGGGTCACGCGCGCCTGCCGGGCCAACCGCATGCCGATGGCGTCCACGTGCGCGTCGGGCACGTCCCACACGCACATGGCGTTGTGGCCGAAGCCGAAGCGCCCATGCTGCAGCACCACGCCCAAGCGCCGGATCACGCCCTGCGCGGACCAGCGCGCCAGCCGCTCCAGGACCTGCGGCATCGGCATCCGCGCTTGCGCCGCCAGCGCGTGGAACGGGCGCGGCGTCAGCGGCAGGCCGGTTTCCAGTGCTGCCACCAGGCGCCAGTCGTCATCGTCCAGGGCGACAGGTGCGGCGGGAGCGGCCGCGCTGGCTGCGCGGCGGGCGCGTGCGCTGCCCGGGCGCGCGAGCGGGAAACCGAGGTCGATGTGATACTCGCGGGCCATGGGCAGGTCCAGCGGCGCCAGGCCGGTCATGTCCCCGATCGACGCCAGCGTGACGTCGAGCATGCGTCGCTCGCGCGCGCCCGCGACAAACCACAGGTTGTACGGGTGGCCGCTGCGCGCATAGTTGTGGCTGACCGCCGCGCAGGCGCTGACGCGCGCCGCCACGCGGTCCAGCTGGGCCGGCGGCACGGACAGCGCCGCCAGCGTGCTGACGCCGATCACGTTGGGCGCGAACACGGCGCCGACGCGGCTGATGCGCCCGCTGCCCAGGTCGCGCGCCAGCAGGCTCAGCAGCGTGTGTTCACACAGGCCGAGCTTGCCGGCCAGCGCCTGGTAGGGCCGCGGCTGCAGCGGGAAATCGCGCTGCAGGGTGTCGTAGAGGTTCAGTTCATCGTACATGGGGCCCTTACATGCCGAACCGTTGCGCGCGCACGGTGAAGAAGATGCCGCTGGGGTTGTCGGCGGGCAGCGTGGCAATGCGCGCCAGGCTGGCGGTGTCGTAGACCTCGACACGGTTGTCGTCGCGGCAGGACAGCCACAGCGACTCGCCCTTGGGTGTGAACTCCATGTGCAGCACGCCTCGGCAGGGATGCAGCGTGCGCACCACCTGGCGCGTGGCGGTGTCGATCACCTGCACCGTGTCGTTGTGGGGGAAGGCGAAGTTGACCCAGACCTGGCGCCCGTCTGGCCGTGCCATCACAAAGACCGGCTGGCCGGCCAGCGGCACGCGCGCGGCCTGCTGCCAGCCGTTGGCGGGGTCGGCCACCAACACCTCATGACGGCCGATCGCCGGCAGCCAGGCCATGCCCTGGGCCATGGCCCAGCCGCGCAGGTGCGGCATCTTGTAGACCGGCAGCGGCGCGCTGCCGCGGCCGTAGCCGGAGAGCACGCGGCGCGACAGCAGCGGCGCCTGCCACAGGTCGACCAGCGCCAGGCCGTCCTCACCGAACAGGCCGGCCAGGTACCAGCGGCCATCGGGCGTGACCAGTCCGTCGTACGGCTCGCGGCCGGCGGGCAGGCGTGTCACCTGCGGCCGGCGCGGATCGCTGGCGTCGATGATCCAGATCTCGCCGGATTCGAACAGGCTGGCGGCAAAGCGGCGGCCGGGCAGGTCGGCCAGGCCCACCACCTTGGAGCGGCGGCCGTCATTGCCGATCGCCGGCAGGTCAGCCAGCGGTTCAAGGGTCTGTGCGTCGAACAGGCGGATGCCGCCAGGCGCGTAGTTCTGCGCGGCCACCACGCGGCCATCCTGCGAGATCGCGCCGCCGATGCTGTTACCCGCCTGCAGCATGCGGTGGGTGATGCGGGCGCTGAGCAGGTCCACGCGCGTCAGTCCCCCGTCGCGGCCGAAGACATAGGCGTAGCGTGCATCGCGCGAGAACACCACGCTGGCGTGGGACAAGTCGCCGAGTCCTTCCACCGTTGCCAGCCGGGTCATGCCGGTGGTCTCGACAATCTGCAGCTGCCCGGCGGCGCGCTCCACCACCACGCCCAGGTCGCCGGTGCCGCGCACGGCGCTGGCACAACCCGCCACCAGCGCGGCGGCAACGGTGGCGCACAAGGCCGCGGCCAGGCCGCGGATCAGTTGCCTTGCGGCGAGGCGGCCGGTGGCTTGCCGGCCTGCAGTCGATCGATCAGCCATTGGGCTTCATCCTGCGTCATGAAGGGTTGCCAGGGCGGCATCGCGGTGCCGGGGCGGCCGTACAGCACGGTGGCGATCAGGCCCGCGGGCGGCTTGCCGGACAGCGCCTCGCGCGTCAACGGCGGGCCCAGCCCGCCGCGCAGCGTCATGCCATGGCAGGCGCCGCAGTCATCGCGCAGCCAGTGCGCAAGCTGCGCCTGCCGGGCAGGGGTGGGCTGGGCCGCCGCGCCGGGCGCTGCGCCCAGCAAGGCAGCTGCCAGCCCCGCCAGTGCAGCGCGCCGCCAGGCGATGTGATCACGCATGGTGGTGCCGGCTCAGTACACGTCGTGCTGCGTGTTGTAGGCGTTGAACTTGCCGGTCGGGGTGACCAGGCGCTTGTCCTTGATCACGGTCTTGAGCGTGCGGGTCTTGTCATCGACCACCACCAGCGCGGACTCGCCGTCCTTGGTGCCCCAGACCGAGAACCAGACCTCGTCGCCGGCCTTGTTGTATTCGGCCTGCACCACGCGCCTGGCGCCCGCGCCCTTCAGCTCGGCCCATTCAGCGATCGGCAGCACCTTGTAGCCGGCTTCCAGGTTGCGCGTGTCGAATACCGCCACCGACTGGTTGAGCTTGGCGTCAGGGTTCAGCGGCGTGTCGACCCACAGGTTGGACGACTTCGGGTGGGTCTTGATGAAGAGCGAGCCGCCGCCCTGGCCCTTGATGGTCTGCACCACCTTCCACGCCTGCGCCGGGTGTCCGACCGGATCGGTGCCGATCAGGCTGATCGTCTCGTCGCCAAGGTGGCTGGTGGTCCAGACCGGGCCGAACTTCGGATGCGTGAAGTTGGCGCCGCGTCCCGGATGCGGGGTCTTGCCCACGTTGATCAGTGCGGCCAGCTTGTTCTCCTTGGTGTCGACCACGGCGATCTTGTCGGACGCATTGGCGGCCACCAGGAAGTAGCGGCCGGTGGCGTCGAAGCCGCCGTCATGCAGGAACTTGGCTGAATCAATCGTGGTGGTCTTCAGGTTGGACAGGTCCGAGTAGTTGACCATCAGGATCTTGCCGGTCTCCTTGGCGTTGATCACGAACTCCGGATGGAAATGGCTGGCGACGATGGCCGCCACGCGCGGCTCGGGGTGGTATTCGTTGTCCACGGTCATGCCGCGCGTGGAGACCACCTTGAGCGGCTTGAGCGTGTCGCCTTCCATGATCACGTACTGCGGCGGCCAGTAGGACCCGGCCACGGCGTACTTGTCCTCATAGCCCTTGTACTTGGAGGTCTCGACCGAGCGCGCCTCCATGCCGACCTTCACTTCCGCGACGATATCGGGCTTGGGCAGCCACAGGTCGATCAGGTCCAGCCGCGCATCGCGGCCGATCACATACAGGTAGCGCCCGGACGCCGACATGCGCGAGATATGCACCGCGTAGCCGGTCTTGACGATATTGATGATCTGCTTGCTGTCGCCGTCGATCAGCGCCACCTCGCCGGCATCGCGCAGCGTGACCGAGAAGAGGTTGTCAAGGTTGTACTGGTTCATCTTCCTGGTCGGGCGCTGGGCCACCGGCAGGATGTCCTTGCGGCTTTTCTCGATATCGGCCAGCGAGTACTCGGGCGGGGTCGGCGGGTCGAGCTGGATATAGCGCGCCATCAGGTCGACTTCCGGGTCGGAGAGATCGCCCGAGGTGCCCCAGTTCGGCATGCCGGCGGGGCTGCCGTACTTGATGAAGGTCTTCAGGTACTCGGTGCCGCGCGCGCGGGTGATGTCCGGCGTCAGCGCCTTGCCGGTCGCGCCCTTGCGCAGCACGCCGTGGCAGCCGGCGCAGCGCTCGAAGTAGATCTGCCGGGCGTGGTCGAACTCAGCGGCAGTGAGGGTGGGGATGGCGGCCTTCTGTTCCGCCTTCGGTTCTGCCTTGGTGGCTGCATGTGGCAGCCCGAGCCAGAGTGAGAGCGGCAATGCCGCGATTGCCGGGTACAGCCAGTTTTTTGCTTTCATGGGTGCCGTGGATCAGCGGTGAGGAAAGCGGTTTCGCGGTGCCCATGCCTGGGTGGCGGGCACCTGTCGTCATGTGGGAAGCATGCGGACACACTGACGACATGGAATTGACTGGCATCAAACGGCGGCGGTGGTGCGGGAACGAAGTGTGGGTGGTTGATGTTTGTCGTTTGCGATGGTGCAAGCGCACCGTGGAGGCGATGCGCTTGCAAGGCAG
The DNA here is from genome assembly GCF_058795055.1 of Cupriavidus sp. GW823-FHT06D04. NCBI lineage: Bacteria > Pseudomonadati > Pseudomonadota > Betaproteobacteria > Burkholderiales > Burkholderiaceae > Cupriavidus > Cupriavidus sp. GW823-FHT06D04. Next base: position 146,208 of record NZ_JBXAHL010000004.1, read on the forward strand.
GGTTCAGGTCGGGCCCAAGCGGTCGCGCGTGCGCCTGGCCACGTTCGTTGTCCACGGGAACGCGCCCCGGTACTGCTGGATGAACTGCTCGATCTCGCCGCGCTGCCGCAGCGACAGGCCGATCATGTCCAGCCCTTCGATAAACATGCGGCGGTGCCGTGCCGACAGGTCGAAGGCGTAGTCGCCAGACGGAGTGCGCACCCGCATCGCCTCGACATCGATGCTGATGGTGTTGCCCGCGTCCGCATCCACGTCGTTCATCAACGGCTCGATCACCTCACGCGGCAGCATCACCAGCAGCAGCCGGTTGTTCATCGCGTTCGAATAGAAGATCTCGCCGAAGCTCGGCGCAATCACGGCGCGGATGCCAAATTGCTGCAGGCCCCAGACGGCGTGCTCGCGGCTGGAGCCGCAGCCGAAGTTGGCGCCGCTCACCAGGATACTGGTGCCGGCGTACTCGGGCCGGTTCAGCACGAAGCCAGGGCGCGGCGCGCCGCTGGCATCGAAGCGGTGGTCGTAGAGGATGCCCTCGGCCAGCCCGGCCTTGTCGATCCCGCGCAGAAACTGCTTGGGGATGATCTGGTCGGTATCGAGGTTCTCGAAGCGGATGGCGGCGCCTTTGCCGGCGATGCAGGTGTGTTCAGGCATGGGTGATCTCCAACTTGCGGACGTCGGTGATGACGCCGGTGACCGCTGCCGCGGCGGCCATGGCCGGGCTCATCAGGTGGGTGATGGCACCGCGTCCCTGCCGGCCCTCGAAATTGCGGTTGGTGGTGGAAGCGCAGCGCACGCCGTCGGCGAGCACGTCGTCGTTCATGGCCAGGCACATCGAGCAGCCCGGTTGCCGCCATTCAAAGCCGGCGGCGGTGAGGATCCCGGCCAGGCCCTCGCGCTCGGCCTGGGCCTTGACCGCGCCCGACCCAGGCACCACCATGGCCCGGACCCCTGCAGCGACCTTGCGGCCGCGCACTACGCTGGCCACCGCGCGCAGGTCCTCGATGCGGCCGTTGGTGCAGGAGCCGATGAAGACGTGCTGGATCGGCGTGCCTGCCAGCGCGGCGCCCGGTTGCAGGTGCGTGTACGCCAGCGCGCGCTCGACCGAGCGCTGCTCGGCCTCGTCGATCTGGTCTTCCGGGAACGGGATCTGCCCGGAAACCGGCAGCACCTGGTCCGGGCTGGTGCCCCAGGTGACGTAGGGCTCGATCTCGCTCGCGTCGAACACGAAGTCCATGTCGAACACGGCGTCCGGATCGCTCTGCAGCGTGGCCCAGTAGCTGAGCGCGGCGTCGCGCTGCGGGCCTTCGATATCCACGGCGCGGCGCAGCACATAGTCGGTGGCGACCGCGTCCGGCGCGATCAGCGCGCCGCGCGCCGCGGCTTCCACGGTCATGTTGCACAGCGTGAAGCGGGCCTCGACGCTCAGGTCGCGGATCGCCGATCCGCAGTACTCCACCACGTAGCCGCGCGCACCTTGCGCGCCGATCGCGCCGATGATCCTGAGGATCAGGTCCTTGGCGGTGGTGCCGGCGGGCAGCTTGCCGTCCACGCGGATGCGCATGGTCCTGGCCATCCGGTAGACCAGCGTCTGGGTGGCCAGCACATGCTCGACCTCGGACGTGCCGATGCCGAAGCCCAGCGCGCCGAGCGCGCCGTAGGTGGTGGTATGGCTGTCGCCGCAGATCACCACCATGCCCGGCCGGATCATGCCGTGCTCGGGCGCGATCACGTGCTCGATGCCCTGCAGCGTGTCGTTGGTGTCGAACAGCGGGATCGCGTGCCGCTCGCAGTTGGCACGCAGGTTGGTGGCCTGCAGCGCCGAGGCCGGGTCCGCGATCACGCGGATCGCTGTGGGGTGCGTCGGGATGATATGGCTGACCACCGAGACGTTCTGTCCCGGCACCAGCACGCCGCGGCCCTGTTCATGCAACCCGGCGAAGGCCTGCGGGCTGGTGTACTCGTTCATCAGGTGCAGGTCGCAGTACAACAGCACATTGTCGTCGTCGATCCTGGCCACGGTATGGGAGTCGACCAGCTTCTGGTATAGCGTCTTGGGGGTCATGGCAACTGCCTTGTCTGTCGTTATTCCGCGGTGATGCCGCGCTGCCTGATCAGGTTGGCCCACACAGGCATCTCCTTTTCCAGGCGCTGGCGTGCCGCCTCGGGCGTGGTCGGGGTGGGCTCGAAGCCTTCCTTGAGCATGCGGTCACGGGTTGCCTGCGCGGCCAGCGCGGTGTTCAGTGCCGCGTTCAGCTTGTCGATCACGGGCTTGGGCGTGCCGGCCGGGGCAAACACCATGAACCAGGTCTCGAAGGCATAGCCGGGCAGGCCCGCCTCGGCCGCGGTCGGCACATTGGGCAACTGCGGCGAGCGCCTGGTGCCGGTGACGGCGAGCGCCTTGAGCTTGCCGCCCTGCACATGCTGCTGCGCGGCCGAGACCACCGGGAAGCTCATGTCCACCTGGCCCGCAATGGTGTCGACCAGGGCCGGGCCGCCGCCGCGGTACGGCACGTGGACGATGGAGACGTTGGCCACCGACTTGAACAGCTCGGCCGACATATGGAAGGTGCTGCCGTTGCCCGCGGACCCGTAGGTCAGCTTGCCCGGCGTAGCCTTGGCCGCCGCGATCAGTTCCTGCAGGTTCTTGGCGGGCACGTTGTTGTTGACCACCAGCACATGCTGCGAGCTGGCGACCATGCCGATGGGGGCCAGGTCTTTCAGCGTGTCGTAGGGCATGCGCGGGAACAGGCCCGGGTTGATCGCCAGGGACACGGTCTGCAGGCCGATGGTGTAGCCATCGGCGGCGGCCTTGGCCACGGCATCGACGCCGATATTGCCGCCGGCGCCGGCACGGTTCTCGACCACGATGGTGCCGCCCAGGCTCTTCGACCAGGCATCCGAGACCAGGCGCGCGGCGATGTCGGCGCTGCCGCCCGGGGCGTACGGCACGATCAGGCGTACCGGGCGCTGGGGATAGGACTGCGCCGCGGCCGTGCCGATCGACGCGGCACACAGCAGCAAGGCCGTGAGGTGGGCAACTTTCATGAGTGTCTCCTGGTTTAGGAATCGTTATGGAAACCATCGTATCATTCACTCAGAAGCACATAATTCAAACTCAGTTACTTCTTTGTTTCCTGGTATTCACTAATGGATAACCTCTCGGACGTCGCGTTCTTCGCGTGCATCAACAAGCACGGCAGCCTGGCCGGCGCAGCGCAGGAGCTTGGCGTGACGCCGCCCGCGGTCAGCAAGCGGCTGGCGGGGCTGGAGGCACGGCTGCGCGTCCGGTTGCTGCACCGGACCACGCGCCGCATCAGCCTGACGCCGGAAGGGGAAAGCTATCTGGTGGAAGGGGCGCGGATCCTTGCGGAGATGGAGGCGCTGGAGCGATCGATCGCGGGCACCGGCAGCACCCCGCACGGCTTGCTGAAGATCGGCGCAACGCTCGGCTTCGGACGGCGGCATATCGCGCCGGCACTGTCGGGGTTCTCGCGCCGCTTTCCGAATATCGAGGTCCAGCTCTACCTGAGCGACCGGCCCCTGAACCTGGTCGAGCAGGGCCTGGACGCCATGATCCACTTTGGAGAGATGCCGGACGTGCGGCTGACGGCGCGCCTGCTGGCCAGCAACCGCCGCCTGCTCTGTGCCGCGCCGTCCTACCTGGAAGCGCGGGGCGAGCCGTCGAGCCCGCGCGAGCTGGCGCGGCACAACTGCATCTTCATCCGCGAAGCCGACGAGACCTTCGGCACCTGGCACCTGCGCCATGGCGCACAGCAGGAGACCGTCAAGGTCCGCGGCACCATGAGTACCAATGACGGGGAATCGGCGCTGGCCTGGGCGCTGGATGGCCAGGGCCTGATCGTGCGCTCCGAGTGGGATGTTGCGGAGCACCTGCGCAGCGGCGCCCTGCGCCGGGTGCTGCCGCAATGGCAGTTCGCGCCCGCGGATATCCATCTCGTGTTCCCGGCGCGCAACCATCGTCCGGACAAGGTGCGGGCGCTGGTGGACTTCCTGCTGGACCACTTTGCCAGCCACCGTGCGTCCGGCGCGGGCAGCGCGGACAACTGCTGGTAGCCATCCGGCGGCGATCATGCGCGGTATCGGGGCCGCGCCACCCGATACTGGGGGGCGATTCCAGCGCCACTAGCGTCCATCATGACTGGCAATACCAGAAGCCTGATGGAAACGCGCATGGAAACAGCCCCCACGCCCCAACCCGGACGCACGCTGCGTCACACCCGCCAGATCGAATGCCGCGGTTATCTGCGCGACGATGGCCTCTATGACATCGAGGCCGATATGCATGATATTTCCGCCGACGCCACCGAATTGCCCTTTGTCAGCGTGCCCGAAGGTGGCCTCATTCACCAGATGCGCCTGTGCATGACCATCGACGCGGACCTGGTGATCCGGCGTTTCGAGGCCCGCACCGAGACCGGCCCGACGCCGTACTGCGCGGAAATCAACGCCGCCTATCGGCAGCTGGAGGGTCTGCGCATCGGCGGTGGCTTCCGGCAGCAGGCCAGGGCGCGCCTGGGGGGCGCCAAGGGTTGTACCCACCTGACGGAACTGCTGGGGCCCCTGGCCACCACCGCGATGCAGACCATGATGTCGGTCCAGCGCGAACAGACGCCGTGGGATGCCAAGCTGGCAGGAGACGAGCCCGTACCCCGGCCCTGGATACTGGACACCTGCCACGCCTACCGCAACGACGGCGAGGCCGTGAACGTCATATGGCCGTTGCACCGTCGCGCGAGCGACTGAACGCGGCAGCCGCGGTCGCCGCCCCCGCCTCGTCCTTCATGGCGAGGATGAAGCCCCCCACCTGTGCAATGTCATCAAGAGCCATGCAGGGCAGCACCGTGTCCATGCGCGCATCGGTGGCCAGCGCGATGATCGAAGGATCGCCCGGATAGTAAGGCGCGCGCCCGTGCGCCGGCCGGTAGACCTCGATGCGCGGAATCGCCTCGCGCCGGAAGCCTTCCACCAGCGTGATATTGGCCGGCCGCAGGCGCGCCACCTGCTCGGCCAGCGTCGGCTCGGCCTCGTCGGCCAGTTCGCGCACGATGGCAAAGCGATAGGGCGATGCCACCATCACCTCGGCCGCGCCGGCGGCGCGAAAGCGCGCGCTGTCCTTGCCCGGCGGTTCCAGTTCCAGCGGATGATGGCTGTGCTTGATCACGTTGACGGTCAGGCCCTGTGCGCGGAACCACGGCAGCAGCGCCGTGATCAGCGTGGTCTTGCCGCTGCCGGAGGTGCCGGTGATGCCTAGGATGAAGGGATGCATGGTGTCAGGGTTCGCAGGATTCGCGGAGTTCAGTTTGGGCGGGCAGCGGGCACACCAGCGGCAGGAAGCTGTCGGCACGCTGCGAATAGGCCAGCAGTGCGCCGGCCTGCAGGTCGAAATACCAGCCGTGCAGCGTCAGCCTGCCGGCCTCCAGCGCACGCCGCACGAATGGGAAAGTCTGCAGGTTGCGCAGCGACACCAGGGTCGCCGCCTGCTCGCAGCCGCGCTGGCGCTCGGCGGCGCTGGCCGTGGCCAGGGTTTCCTCTACCTGCCTGCGCGCCGGTGCGGCGATGCGCACCCAGGCGCCGATGTAGTCGGGGTCTTCGCCTTCATCGGGCGGATGGTCGCCGGCGTCGGCCGGCTGCGCCAGCAAGGCGCGGATGCCGCCGCAGCCGCCGTGGCCCATCACGATGATGCGGGCCACGCGCAGCTGCTGCACGGCAAACTGGATCGCTGCGGATACGCCGTGCAGGCTGCCTTCATGGCGGCCGGTGCAGGGCGGCACCAGGTTGCCGATATTGCGCACGGTAAAGAGCTCGCCCGGATCGCAGCCCAGCAGCAGGCCAGGATCGACGCGTGAATCGCTGCAGCCGATCAGCAGCGTGGGCGGGCGCTGGCCGGTGCGCAGCGTGTCGAACAGCCCGGGCTCGTCGTCGAAATAGCGTTGCTGGAAGCGTTCGAAACCTTTGAGCAGTTGTTCGATGTGATGCATGGCGGCATCCAGGCACTACTGCACCAGCGGGCTGTCGGCGCCTTCCAGCTCGATGCCTTCGATGCGCGCGCGCCCGATCAGCAGGCTGGCGTATTGCTTCCAGGCACGATCGCGCGCGGCGCTGGCCAGGGCGCGGGCAATGTCGCCGCGTACCGCATCAAAGGGCAGGCGCGTGCCGGGGCAGCGTTCCAGGACGCGCACGATATGCAGGCCGAAGCGGGTTTCCACCAACTGCGGCAGCACGCCGTCCTGCTGCGCGGCGAACAGCGCGCGCTCGAATTCCGGAGCGGTCTCGCCGCGGAACACGCGGCCAAGCCGGCCGCCGTTGGCGCCGCTCGGGCAATTGGACAGCGCGCGGGCGTGCTCGGGGAAGGTGGAAGGATCGCCCCGCACCAGTGCCAGCGTCTGCGCGGCGATCTCGCGCAGCGCGTCCAGCGGCACGCGCGGCGTGACCTGGAACAGGATATGGTCGGCCTCGACCCATTCGCCGTCGCGAAAGCGCTCCGGGCGGCTGTCGTAGTGGCGGCGGCAGCTGGCTTCGTCGGGCTCGGGGATGCCGGCCTCGCGTTCCAGCAGCGCCAGCGCCAGGGCGTCGTCGTCCAGCCCTTCGGCGGCGAGGCCGATGCGGTCGGCTTCGGCACGTACCAGCTGGCGCAGGATGGCCGAAATGGTGGCCAGCCGCGCCGGGTTGGCCGCATCGTGATGGTGGTCCAGTTCGCGTTCGATATCGGCGTCGCGCAGTTCCACGCCATTGACGGTGACAGGCATGCTGTTCTCCTTGTCGGGTTGCGGCGCTCAGCGGCTACGCACCAATTGCCAGGCGCGGCCGAGATAGCCGACCGAGGCAAAGCCGCTCCACACATGCACCAGCCGCGTGAACGGGAAGATCGCGAACAGCGTGATGCCCATGAACAGGTGCGCCTTGAACAGCAGCGGCGCATCCGCGACATAGCCGGCGGCGTCGCCGCGCAGCGTGACGATGTGCTGCGCCCAGGTCATCAGCTGCACCATCATGTGGCCGTCCATGTGGCTGGCGGATTCGAAGATGGTGGACAGGCCCAGCAGCAGCGTCACCAGCAGCCACAGCAGCAGCACCTTGTCGCCGGTGCGGGTGACCGCCGACACGCGGGCGTTGGTCAGGCGGCGGTGCAGCAGGATCAGCAGCCCGGCCAGGCACATGGTGCCCATCACGCCGCCGGCGGCCATCGCCACAGCCTGCTTGAAGCCGTGCGAGACACCCAGCGCATCCCACACCGCCACCGGCGTCAGCAGGCCAACCAGGTGCCCGAAGAACAGGCCCAGGATGCCGACATGGAACAGGATGTTGCCGGTGCGCAGGTTGCCGCGGTACAGCACCTGCGAGCTGTCGGTCTTCCAGGTGTACTGCTCGCGCTCGAAGCGCGCCAGGCTGCCGAACAGGAAGATGGCGGCAGCGATATACGGGTAGATGCCGAAGAGGAATTGGTGGATCGTTGCCATGGTGTGTTAACCCATTGTCTGGTGTTCAGTTTGCATTGCCATGCCCGGTCAGCAGGCAGCCGGCACTGGCGCCCTGACACGCGGATCGCGCGGATAGAATTTCACCGCTTGCGGACCCGTCTGCGGCGCCAGCAACGGTTCCACGCCGTCGGCTCCCGGCCCGAAGGTCTCCAGCGCCTCGTCCATGTCGCGCACCGGCGGTTCCTGCTGCGGTTGCGGCTGCACGTCGGTCAGCGTGCGCAGCACCGCGAACACGCTGGCGTAAGGGCTCTGGTTGCGCGTCAGGCGCTCGCCGATCGCGGCCAGCACGTGGATGGCCTCGCCCAGCAACTGCTCGGCGCGTGCTTCCTTGCCGTCGGCCACCAGTGCGCCGAGGAACTCCAGGAACAGCGGCACGTAGTCGGGCAGCTCGGACGCCGCGGGTTCAAAGCCGTCGCGCCGGTACTCGTCGATCAGGTCGACCATGGCCTGGCCGCGGTCGCGGCTCTCGCCGTGCACGTGCTCGAACAGGTGCAGCGAGTGCGCCGGGTTGCGGTCGAAGGTGGCGACGTAGTTCTCCTGCAGCGCGATCAGCGACTCGCTGCGCAGCAGGCCGGTCACGGGGGCCAGCAGCTCGCGCGCCTGCGGCCATTCGGCCAGCGCGGCATCGATCTCGGGCAGGGCGTCCAGCAGATCCTGCTCGGGATAGCCGAGCAGGGCGCTGAGGATGGGATAGAGGGGCATGTTGTTCTCCGTGCGGTTCGTGGGACGCATCAGCTCATCACGGCGTTCTTGCGCGACTTGGGCATGTCGACAAAGTGGACGCTGCCCTGCGGCTTCTTGCCGAACAGCGAGCCGTCCGAAGTACCGCCCGAGCAGCCGTTGCCAAAGGTGAAGCCGCAGCTGGCCTTGTCATTGAAGCTGTCCTCGACCATCTCCTTGTGCGAGGACGGAATCACGAAGCGGTCCTCGTAGTTGGCGATGGCCATGGTCTGGTACATGTCCTCGACTTGGGCGGGCGTCAGGCCCACCTGCTCCAGCACACCCAGGTCCTGCACACCGTCCACCACCTGCGAGCGCTTGTAGGCGCGCATCGCCAGCATGCGGTCCAGCGCGGACAGCACCGGCATCACATCACCCGCGGTCAGCAGGTTGGCCAGGTACTTGACCGGGATGCGCAGGCTCTTTACGTCCGGGATCACGCCGTTCAGGCCCATGTGGCCGGCCTCGGCCGCCGACTGGATCGGCGACAGCGGCGGGATGTACCAGACCATCGGCAGGGTGCGGTACTCCGGGTGCAGCGGAAAGGCAACCTTCCACTCGCACGCCATCTTGTAGACCGGAGACTTGCGCGCGGCATCCAGCCAGCTTTGCGGAATGCCCTGGCGCAGCGCCTCGGCCTGCACCGCCGGGTCGTGCGGATCGAGGAAGACGTCGAGCTGCGACTGGTACAGGTCGCGCTCATCGGCCACCGATGCCGCCTGCTCGATGCGGTCGGCGTCGTACAGCATCACGCCGAGGTAGCGGATGCGGCCGACGCAGGTCTCGGAGCAGACCGTGGGCTGGCCGGCCTCGATGCGTGGATAGCAGAATAGGCATTTCTCGGCCTTGCCGCTCTGCCAGTTGAAGTAGATCTTCTTGTACGGGCAGCCCGAGATGCACATGCGCCAGCCGCGGCACTTGTCCTGGTCGACCAGCACGATGCCGTCGTCCTCGCGCTTGTAGATCGAGCCCGAGGGGCACGAGGCCACGCAGGCCGGGTTCAGGCAGTGCTCGCACAGGCGCGGCAGGTACATCATGAAGGTGTTCTCGAAGGTCGAGTACATCTCCTTCTGCACGTCGTCGAAGAGCTTGTCGCGCCCGCGCGAGCTGAATTCGCCGCCGAGGTCGTCTTCCCAGTTCGGGCCCCACTCGATCTTTTCCATCTTGCGGCCGGTCAGCACCGACACCGGGCGAGCGGTGGGCGGGGTCTGCACCAGCGGCGCCTTCTGCAGGTGCTCGTAGTCGTAGGTGAAGGGCTCGTAGTACTCGTCGATCTGCGGCAGGTTGGGGTTGGCGAACAGGTTCGCCAGGATCTTCAGCTTGCCGCCCTGGCGCGGCTCCAGCGTGCCGTCGGCGTTGCGCTTCCAGCCGCCCTGCCACTTGTCCTGGTTCTCCCATTCCTTGGGGTAGCCAATACCGGGCTTGGTCTCGACGTTGTTGAACCAGGCGTACTCGACGCCGTCGCGACTGGTCCAGACGTTCTTGCAGGTCACGGAGCAGGTATGGCAGCCGATGCACTTGTCGAGGTTCAGCACCATGGCCACCTGGGCACGGATCTTCATTGCGAGGCTCCTTCCTTAGTCTTTTCCACGAGCGGCCCTTCCAGCCAGTCGACCTTCTTCATCTTGCGCAGGATCACGAACTCGTCGCGGTTGCTGCCCACGGTGCCGTAGTAGTTGAAGCCGTAGGCCAGCTGCGCGTAGCCGCCGATCATGTGGGTGGGCTTGGTCACGGCGCGCGTGACCGAATTATGGATGCCGCCGCGCATGCCACTGGTTTCGGCGCCGGGCACGTTCACGATCTTTTCCTGGGCGTGGTACATCAGGCACATGCCCTTGGGCACGCGCTGCGACACCACCACGCGGGCGGTCAGCGTGCCGTTGACGTTGAACACTTCGACCCAGTCGTTGTCGCGGATGCCGTTGGCCTTGGCCTCCGTCTCCGAGATCCACACGTGCGGGCCGCCGCGCGACAGCGTCAGCATGCGCAGGTTGTCCGAGTAGGTGGAGTGGATGCCCCACTTCTGGTGCGGCGTGATCCAGTTCAGCACCAGCTCCGGATTGCCGTTGGGCTTCTTGCCCAGCATCGGCGCCACGGTCTTGGTGTCGATGGCCGGCTTGTACACGCACGCGCCTTCGCCGAAGTCCAGCATCCAGCGGTGGTCCTGCCAGAACTGCTGGCGGCCGGTCAGCGTGCGCCAGGGGATCAGCTCATGCACGTTGGTGTAGCCGGCGTTGTAGCTGACCTCTTCCGATTCCAGGCCCGACCAGGTCGGCGCGGAGATGATCTTGCGCGGCTGCGCCTGCACGTCGCGGAAGCGGATTTTGTCGTGCTCGCGGCCTTCGGCCAGGTGGGTGTGGTCGCGTCCGGTGATCTTCGACAGCGCTTCCCACGCCTTGACGGCGACATGGCCGTTGGTCTCGGGCGCGAAGGTCAGGATCATCTCGGCGGCGTCGATCGCGCTTTCCAGCCGCGGGCGGCCCTGGCTGACGCCTGGTTCCTTCACGGTGTGGCTGAGCTGGCCGATCTCCTTCACTTCATGCTGGGTGTTCCAGTTGATGCCCTTGCCGCCATTGCCGAGCTTGTCCAGCAGCGGCCCGATCGAGGTGAACTTCTTGTAGATGTCCGCATAGTTGCGTTCCACCACGGTCATCGACGGCGCGGTCTTGCCGGGGATCAGGTCGCATTCGCCGGCCTTCCAGTCCTTGGGCTCGAACGGCTGGCCCAGTTCGCCCGGGGTGTCGTGCAGCAGCGGCGTGCACACCAGGTCCTTGCGCGTGCCGAGGTAGGGCCCGGCGATCTCGCTGAACTTCTTCGCGATGGCCTTGTAGATCTCCCAGTCGGTCTTGCTTTCCCAAAGCGGCTGCACGGCTTCGGACAGCGGGTGGATGAACGGGTGCATGTCGGACGTGTTGAGGTCGTCCTTCTCGTACCAGGTCGCCGTCGGCAGCACGATGTCGCCATACAGGCAGGTGGTGCTCATGCGGAAGTCCAGCACGGTCAGCAGGTCCAGCTTGCCTTCGGCGGCCGGGCGTACGTTGACCTCGCTCGGCGTGATCGCATCGTTCTCGTCGCCGAATACGGCGTTCTGCGTGCCGAGCAGATACTTCAGGAAGTACTCATGGCCCTTGCCCGAGCTGCCCAGGATGTTCGAGCGCCACACGAACATATTGCGCGGGAAGTTGGCCGGGTTGTCGGGGTCGTCGCAGGCGAACTGCAGCTGGCCGGACTTGAGCTGTTCGACGGTGTAGGCCACCGGGTCCTGGCCGGCGCGCTCCGCCGCATCGACCACGTCGAGCGGATTGCTGCCGAGCTGCGGTGCCGACGGCAGCCAGCCCATGCGTTCGGAGCGGGCGTTCAGGTCCAGCAGCGAGAGGCCGTCGTAGCGCTTGCGGTCGGCGGTCGGCGACAGGATCTCGTCGACGCCCAGCTTCTCGTGGCGCCACTGGCTGGTGTGGTTGTAGAAGAACGAAGTGCCGTTCATCTGGCGCGGCGGGCGCGACCAGTCGAGGCCGAAGGCCAGCGGGGCCCAGCCAAACTGCGGGCGCAGCTTTTCCTGCCCGACGTAGTGGGCCCAGCCGCCGCCGCTCTTGCCGATGCAGCCGCACATCATCAGCAGGTTGATGATGCCGCGGTAGATCATGTCGTTGTGGTACCAGTGGTTGAGCGCGGCACCAACGATCACCATGCTCTTGCCTTGCGTGCGGTCGGCGTTGTCGGCGAACTCGCGCGCTACCTGCGTTACCAGGCGGGCCGGGACGGTGGTGTGCTTTTCCTGCCAGGCAGGGGTGTAGGGCACGTCATCGTCATAGGAAGCGGCAACGTTCGGGCCGCCGAGTCCCTGATCCACGCCGTAGTTGGCCATCTGCAGGTCGTATACGGTGGCCACCAGCGCGGTACTGCCGCCAGCCAGCGTCAGCCGGCGGGCCGGCACGCGGCGGCGCAGCAGCTCGTCGTGTTCGCCGCCGAAGTAGGGGAAGCCGACTTCGACCACTTCATCCTGCTGGCTGACCAGCGACAGGCGCGGATCGATCGTGCGGCCGCTGCCGCCATCCTTCATCTCCAGGTTCCAGCGGCCCACCTTCTCACCGCCGTTGTGCGCGGCTTCACCCCAGCGGAAGCCGATCGAGCCGTTGGGCGCGACGATCTCGCCGGTGGCGTCGTCAATCTGCAGGGTCTTCCACTCGGGATGGTTGGCTTCGCCGAGGTTATTGGCCAGGTGCGAGGCGCGCAGGAAGTGATCCGGCACCAGCGTGCCCTGGTTCTCACGCAGCAGCACCAGCATCGGCATGTCGGTGTACTGCTTCACGTAATCGCGGAAGTACGCGGACTTGCCGCTGGCGTGGAATTCCTTCAGCACCACGTGGCCCATGGCCATCGCCAGCGCGGCGTCGGTGCCTTGCTTCGGCGCGAGCCAGATGTCGCCGAACTTGACCATCTCGCCGAAGTCGGAAGAGACCGCCACGGTCTTGGTGCCCTTGTAGCGGACTTCGGTGTAGAAGTGTGCGTCCGGGGTGCGCGTCTGCGGCACGTTGGAGCCCCACACCATCAGGTAGGTGGAGTTGTACCAGTCGGCCGATTCCGGCACGTCGGTCTGTTCGCCCCAGACCTGGGGGCTGGCCGGCGGCAGGTCGCAGTACCAGTCATAGAAGGACAGGCAGGCGCCGCCCAGCAGGCTCAGATAGCGTGCGCCGGCGGCATAGGACACCATCGACATGGCGGGAATCGGCGAGAAGCCGATCACGCGGTCCGGGCCGAACTTCTTCACGGTGAAGGCATTGGCCGCCGCGATCATCTCGGTCGCCGTGTTCCAGTCCGCACGCACGAAGCCGCCCAGTCCGCGCACGCTTTTGTAGCGGGCGGCCTTGACCGGGTCCTGGCTGATCGATTCCCACGCGGCGACGGGGTCCATGGTCTTGCGGGCCTCGCGCCACATCTCCATCAGGCGGCCGCGGATCATTGGGTACTTGACGCGCTGCGCGGAGTAGACGTACCAGCTGTACGAGGCGCCGCGCGGGCAGCCGCGCGGCTCATGGTTGGGCAGGTCCGGGCGCGTGCGCGGATAGTCGGTCTGCTGGGTCTCCCACGTGATCAGGCCGTTCTTCACGTAGACCTTCCACGAGCAGGAGCCGGTGCAGTTCACGCCGTGGGTCGAGCGCACGATCTTGTCGTGCTGCCAGCGGCTGCGGTAGCCGTCTTCCCACTTGCGGTCCTCGTTCACCACCGCGCCGTGGCCGTCCGCATAGGTGGACTTGACGCGCGACATGAACTTCAGTCGATCCAGGAAATGACTCATTGCTTTGTTCTCCGCGAGTGCTTTGCTGCGGGCGCTCCGGTGGTTTCAGGCGCTTTGCAGGGACACCCTCAGCTTATGGGGGAGGCGGGCGGCAGCCAATTCGCTGGTGGAACAGCCGCCGCATGGCGATCGGGCTAGGTGCCGCGCGCGGGACTAGTTCGACAGAACTAGTCCGGCCGGCGAGACGGTCAGCAGGGCATGGGGGCGTTGCGGCGCGCGTAGTGCCACCACGTCACCAGCACGCAGCTGACGTAGAAGGCGATAAAGCAGTACAGCGCGGCATCCGGTGCGCCGGTTAGCTCCAGCGAGGTGCCGAAGCTCTTGGGGATAAAGAAGCCGCCGTACGCGCCGATCGCGCCTGAGAAGCCCAGTACCGCCGCGGATTCCTTGCCGGCCTCCTGCAGCGCTTGCCGCTGCGCGGCATCGCCCTTGCCTGCGGCAGCGCGCTGGCGCTCCGTCAGGAAGATCACGGGGATCATGCGGAAGGTCGAGCCATTGCCGATGCCGGTTAGCGCGAACAACGCGATGAAGGCGGCCAGGAAGAAGGTGAAGTTGCCGCCGGCGCCGTCATGCGGCAGCGTCGCCAGTACCGCGAATACTGCCGCGATCATGCCGACGAAGGTCCACAGCGTGACGCGCGCACCGCCGAGCTTGTCGGAGATCCAGCCGCCCACCGGCCGCGTCAGCGCGCCCACCAGTGGCCCCAGGAAGGCATAGGCGGTCGGGTTCACTCCGGGGAACTGCGACTTGGTCAGCAGCGCCAGCCCCGCCGAGAAGCCGATGAACGAGCCGAAGGTGCCCACGTACAGCCAGCACATCAGCCAGTTGTGCTTGCGCTTGAAGATCACGGCCTGCTCGGCAAACGAGGCCTTGGCGTCCGCGATGTCATGCATGCCGAACCACGCCGCCAGCGCCGAGACGATGATGAACGGCACCCAGATGAAGCCGGCGTTCTGCAGCCACAGGTCGCGCGTGACGCCATTGGCCTGGTACTGCTGCGGCTCGCCGCCAAGCGCGCCGAAGATGGCCACCGACACCACCAGCGGCGTGACGAACTGCACCACCGACACCCCCAGGTTGCCGATACCCGCATTCAGCCCGGTGGCAAGCCCCTTCTTCGCCTTGGGGAAGAAGAAGCTGATATTGGCCATCGACGAGCTGAAGTTGGCCCCGCCCAGCCCGCACAGCAGCGCCAGCACCAGCAGCGTCGGGTAGCCGGTGGACGGGTCGCGCAGCGCGAAGCCCATGCCCAGCGCCGGGATCAGCAGCAGCGCGGTGGAGATCGCGGTGAAGCGGCGCCCGCCGAACACCGGCACCAGGAACGAGTAGAAGATGCGCAGCGTGGCGCCGGACAGCGCCGGCAGCGCGGTCAGCCAGAACAGCTGGTTCTTGGTGAACTGGAAGCCGGCGCGGTCGAGGTTGACCGCGACCACGCTCCACAGCATCCAGACCACGAAGGCCAGCATCAGCGCCGGGATTGAGATCCACAGGTTGCGGTAGGCGATGCGTTCGCCCTGGGTTTGCCAGAAGGCCTTGTTCTCGGGCTCCCAGCGGGTGAGTACGGAAGATGACATGACAGTGTGCCTTGGTTGTTTGCGTGACGGGGGCCGTCAGGCGGCCTGGGTGAGGCCGACGGCCTGTTCTTTGTGCCGGCGCTCGCCGCGCTGGCTGTAGTGCATCCACACCAGGCTCACGCACACGGTGCCGTACATCAGCATGAAGCAGCTGCTGCGCACGCCGGTCAGGTCGGCCAGCATGCCGAACAGGATCGGCAGCACGAAGCCGCCCAGCCCGCCGGCCAGGCCCACCACGCCCGAGA
Organism: Cupriavidus sp. GW823-FHT06D04; assembly: GCF_058795055.1. Lineage (NCBI taxonomy): Bacteria > Pseudomonadati > Pseudomonadota > Betaproteobacteria > Burkholderiales > Burkholderiaceae > Cupriavidus > Cupriavidus sp. GW823-FHT06D04. The sequence goes on from NZ_JBXAHL010000004.1 coordinate 161,539, forward strand.
CCGCGCCGATGTTGTGCGTGAAGTCGTTGGAGATGAACTTGAAGACCGAGGCCTTGCCGATGGCAAAGGCGATGCCGACCACGAACAGCAGGAAGGTGAAGACGGTGGGCGTCAGCGCGATGCGGAAGGCCTGCGGGCCACTGATGGTCTGGATGATGAAATCCGTCTGCGGATAGCTCAGCAGGAAGAAGCCGACCCAGCTCACCCACATTACCCACCAGGTGGTGCGGTGCGCGCCGTAGCGGTCGGAGATCCAGCCGCCGATGGCGCGCAGCACGCCGCCGGGCAGCGAGAAGCAGGCAGCGAGGATGGCCGCGGTCTTGATGTCGAAGCCGTATTCGCCGATGTAGTACTTGGTCATCCACAGCGACAGGCCGACATAGCCGCCGAACACCACCGAGTAGTACTGCGAGTAGCGCCACACGCGCGGGTCGCGCATCACGGCGAGCTGCTCGCGCCAGCCGACGCTGGACTTGACCAGGTGCGCCGGGTTGCTGCGCGAGCACACCCAGAACAGCAGCGCGGTGACCAGCATCGCCACCGAATACACGCGCGGCACCACGGTCCAGGTGCCGGCGGCCAGGATCATCGCCGGCGCGACGAACTTGGTCAGCGCCGCGCCCGAGTTGCCGGCGCCGAAGATACCCATCGCCAGCCCCTGGCGCGAGCGCGGAAACCAGCGCGCCACATACGGCGTGCCGACCGAGAACGAGCCGCCCGCCAGGCCGACGAACAGGCCCAGCACCAGCAGCTGCCACAGCGTGTGCGCATACGAGATCAGCCAGATCGGGATCACCGTGGCCAGCATCAGCACGAAGAAGACGATACGGCCGCCGTAGCGGTCGGTCCAGATGCCCAGCGGCACGCGGATCAGCGAGCCGCTCAGCACGGGGGTTGCCGCCAGCAGCCCGAATTCGGTGTCGTTGAGGCCGAGTTCCTGCTTGAGCGGAATGCCGAGGACGGCGAACAGCATCCAGACGGCAAAGCAGATGGTGAAGGCGAAAGTGCTCGACGCCAGCGTGATTGCGGCACCGGGCGGTACGGGCTCGGGCGCGCGTGGTTGGGTGGCCATGGCCATGCTCCTGTGTCAACTTTGGCGGGGGTGATGCCAGAGTAGGGGCGGCCACTGGTGCTGCCTATTCGCCGGCAGCACAGCGCACACGGGTGCGCAGCCTGCCTTTGGAGGTAGTTCTACCGGCGGAGGTCTTCGGCGCGGCGGCGGTGCTATCGTGCAGTCAGCGTGAATGGCATCCGTTTGCGCACCTGCGGCAAGCCGTGCGCCGGATCAAGAAGCCGGCGCGCGCCGCATCACCTGATTCCCGTAGCCAGCCATGGACACCATCCCTATCCTCCCCGCGCGACGCTCGCCGCCCCCCGGCAAGGCACCCGCCGGGCCGCCGCCGCGCGGCTTTGCCTTGTTTGCGCTGGGTTTCCGGCCGTTCTACCTGGGCGGGGCGGTGTTCGCCGCGCTGGCCATCGCGGCGTGGTCGGCGATGCTGGCGGGCGTCGCCGCAGCCGGCCCGGCGCCGGTGATGCCGGCGATGTTCTGGCATGCGCACGAGATGGTGTTCGGCTTTGCCGCGGCCATCGTGGTGGGCTTCCTGTTCACCGCGGGGCGTGCCTGGACCGGTCAGCCGACGCCCACCGGCGCCGCGCTGGCCGCGCTCTTCCTGCTGTGGCTGGCCGGGCGCGTGGGCATGTGGGTGGCGCCGGGCACGGCGGCCTTCGTGATCGAGGGCGCGTTCCTGCCGCTGGCGGCGCTGGCCTTCACGCGCACGCTGGCCCGCGCCGGCAACCGCCGCAACTATCCGCTGGCCCTGGCGCTGTGGCTGCTGGCCACGGCCGATATCGCCAGCCTGTGGCTGCAGGCGCGCGGCCATGACGCCGGTGCGATGCTGGCCTGCCGCGCCGGCGTGGCGCTGGTCACGCTGTTCGTGGTGGTGATCGGCGGGCGCGTCATCCCGATGTTCACGACCAACGCGATCCCGGGGTTCCGCCTGCGCCAATACCGGCAGGTGGACCGCATGGTGGTGCCGGCCGCGGTGCTGGGACTGGCCGCAGGGCTGCTGCCCTTGCCGGGCTGGCTGGCGGCGGCACTGTCATTGCTGGCCGCGGCGGTGCTGGCCGTGCGCGTGGCTGGCTGGCGCAGCCATGCGGTGGGCAACCGGCCGATCCTGTGGGTGCTGCACCTGGCCTACGCGTGGCTGCCGGTGGCGCTGCTGCTGCAGGCGCTGGGTGCGCTGGGGCTGGTGATGGCGGGGCTGGCGACGCATGCATTCACGGTGGGCGTGCTCGGCGTGGCGATCATCGCCATGATCACGCGTACCGCACTGGGCCACACCGGCCGCATGCTGGTGGCCGGCCGCGCGGAAACCGCGGCGTACTGGCTGGTGGCTGCGGCAGCGGTGTTGCGCGTGTTCGGGCCAATGCTATGGCCGGCCGGGTATTTGCATTGGATCTGGGGGGCGGGCGCGTGCTGGGTAGCGGGGTTTGCTCTCTACGCGCTGACCTATGCATCGCGGCTTGCGCGCCCGCGGGTGGACGGCAAGCCGGGCTGAAGCGCGGGATCAGGGGCAGGCTTGCGCCACGGACACGGCGAACTGTTGTCCGATGCGGCGCTGGCGGTCTTTGGCATCGCCCTGCATTCCACCTGGGATATCAGCGCCGACCTGCGCGCCTTTGTGGATTTCCTGGCCGGGCGCTTCGGCGACAACCCGCCGTGGGAGCAACCCGACGGCGGGTGAGTCGGCCTGCGCTAGGCGGGCGGATGCACCGCCGCGCGTCGGTAGTCGCCCGGCGTCATGCCGGTCCAGCGGCGGAAGGCGCGGAAGAACGAGTTGGCATCGTCAAAGCCGAGCCGGAACGCGATTTCTCCCAGCGACATCGTGCCCCCGGCCAGGTAGCCGCCAGCCAGGTCGCGGCGCGCCTCCTCGCACAGCGTGCGAAAACTCGTGCCCGCTGCCATCAGCCGGCGCTGCAGCGTGCGCTCGCTGATGTCCAGGTGGCGTGCCACCGCGGCCAGGCTGAGGGCGCGCTCGCCGGCCAGCGCCTGCAGGGCCGCGCGCACATCGTCCAGCGAAGCGGACGCCGGCCGCGCTTCGCGCATGGCGTGGCCCGGGCCGGCCGGTCCGCTGCGCACGCGGGCAGCCAGGCGCAAGGCCAGGTCGCGGCGGCCGAACACGATGGCGTCTTCCGGCTCGCCAAAGCGCACCGGGCAGTCGAATGCCTCGGTATAGCGCAGGTGCCAGTCGGGCTGGCCGATGCGCAGCGACACCCGCAGCGGATGCAGCGGCTTGCGCGTGAACTGGCGCCCGAAGGCCAGCAGCGAGCACAGCTCCATGTCGATGCGCGGGCGGGTGTCGGGCGCCTCGGGGTCGCTCGGGCGGATGCAGACCCAGGCTTCGTCGCCCTGGCGGCGCAGTTCGATGCGGTCGCCGGCGAGCAGCTTCTGGTAGCGCGCGATGCGCCGCAGCGCGGTGCCCAGCGACGGCCCGGCCATGGCCGGCAGGCCCGCCAGCCCGAGCAGGTCGGTCTGCATCCGGCTGCCCAGCCATAGGCCGATGGTTGGATCGCCGGTGGCGCGGTAGACCGCGCAGAGCACGTGGCAGGCCTGTTGCGGGCCTGGCGCCGGCACGGCAGGCGTGAGGTCGCTGGGGTCGGAGTCGGAGTCGGATTCCGGGGCAGGCGCGAGTCCCGATACGTCGTAGCCGCCATCACGCAGTGCGTGCAGCAGGTCACGAGGCAACGGCCCGGCCTGGATAGGCTCTTGTTGTGTCATTGTCATTATCTGGCTGGCAAGTTGGCGCAAGTGCGCCAGAGCAGCCCCCGGTAACAACGAGATTACGCGGTGCCGGTGACCCCTTCAAGGGCATGCGGGGGGACGAAGTGTGGCCTGGGCAGCGCAACGGCGTGGTGGCGGCGGGCGGTGCCGTACCGTTGCCGGGTTCCGGGGCGCCTGCAACCCGTTGCCTAAAATTTGGGCGCTCCGGTGGGTTCCCGCACAGACCGGGGCTTTCGGGGAGGGTAGGGGGAGGATATCCACAGATTCTGTGGATATCACATGGAGGTTTTCAACATGGGTTTGTGCGGCTGCCGCAAGGCATCGGATACGGGGTATGCTGGGTAGTTTGAGCGCGCGGCATCTGCGCGGCCGGGCCTGCCCGCGCTGTCATCGTGTGGCATCCCTACAAGATTTGCCGCCATCGTGCCGCCAACGCCCGCTGTTGGGCCAATTTCGACTCTACCTGCCCGCCGCCATGCGCCATGACCGGTCGTCCGCAGTCCTGCCTCGCCTTGCCTTGTTGCCGATGCTTGCCGCCGCGCTGGCGCTGTCCGGCTGCGTGGCGCAATACCGGGTGCCCGCTGGCGCCCCGGCCGCCAGCGTGCGGCTGCTGACCAGCACCGACGACAACACTTCGTTCACCGTGGTCGATCCGGCCAAATGCCCGGTGCCCGCGCGGCCGCTGGTGCTGGCGGGAACCGGCAGGCAGTTGTCTGCGATGGGGCGGGACCGGAGCCTGGACATGGCCGGGCGCTCGCCCGAGCCGCCGGCGCGCACCCGCGAACGGCTTGTGGAGGCGGGCCGGCGTATCTACGTGGCGGTGACGTCGGCCGCGGTGCCGCCGCTGCCTGAGCTGCGTTGCGCGGCGGGCGTGTCATTCGTGCCGGCTGCCGGCGGCCAGTATGAGATCCGCTACCAGCGGGACGAAACCGCGAGCCAGTGCTCGGCGCAGGTATTGCGCATGCAGCCGCTGCCCGACGGCGGTGCGCGCCTGACGGCGGAGCCGACCCAGCAGGGCTTCAGGGCGCTGCGCAAGGACTATGTCTGCCAGGCGCAGTAGCGCGCGCCCGGCAGACCGATGGCACCATCGATTGAAGCGGGCGTTTGAGGCAGGCGCCCGCTGGCCGCGCAGGCGGCTTACTGCTCGATCAGGAAACGCTCCGGGCGCTTGCCCAGCCATGCCGGCGCACGGCCGCGGCCCGACCAGGTCTTGCCGGTCTTGGGGTCCATGTACTTCGGCGGCAAAGCGGATGCAGGCTTCTTGGCGCTCGAACCAGCCGGGCGGCCACGCTTGCGGCGGGGCAGGATGTCTTCGGCGGTCAGGCCGTATTCAGTCATCAGGTCCCGGATTTTGTCGATTACGCCGGCGACTTCCGTCGCACGCACTTCATTCAGCTTGGCTTCCAGCGCTTCCTTCTCAGCCAGGAGTTGCTTGTATGTCGCCATTTATATCCCCTTTCTGCAAATAGGCCGCTGCATGGTACTAGAAGTTGTGGTGTCGGTTCACCTAAAAAAATTTTACAAAAAATAACGGAGAATGCACGGACTGATTGTTTGCCGGCCTGAATTGACGGTTGCACAGCCCATGATGCAGCCGGTATTGGGCGGTTCATCGGCCGTTTTGCCTGCATTTAAGGACAATGAAAATACGCACGAGCCGAGACTTTAGCGCCTAGACTGCTTGTCTGCGCCCGGCGCAGCCCCCCTGACACGACTACCGGAGCCCCTGATGAGCCAGCAGATCTTTGTCAATTTGCCCGTCCGCGACCTGCAAAAGTCGATCGCTTTCTTTACGCAGTTGGGTTTTTCCTTCAATCCGCAATTTACCGACGACACTGCCACCTGCATGATCGTCGGTGACAACATTTTCGTGATGCTGCTGACGGAAGCCAAGTTCCGCAGCTTCTCGCCCAATGAAATCTGCGATGCACGGAAATCGACGGAGGTGCTGGTTTGCCTGTCGATGGAAACCCGTGCCCGCGTGGATGAAATGGTCAATGCCGCGGTCGCGGCGGGTGGCAATACTTACAAGCCGCCGATGGATTTGGGATTCATGTACGGGCATGGATTCCAGGATCCGGATGGCCATGTCTGGGAACTGGTGTACATGGATATGGCCGCAATGCAGGCCGGGCAATGAAGGCGATTTAGCGAAACCCCATTCACCATCCGCGGGAGCTTTCAGGCAAGCCACCAAAAAAAACAGCCCGGGAAAGCAGGAAGCCCGGGCTTGAAATCCACCTGGATCACGGTGGAGGAGACATCTGGTTGTCAGCGTCCCGGGCGTGGCGCCCGGGACGCGGCAGTAGGTTTCGGCAGGGTCAGATGGCCCAGCCCCCGGCATAGAACGCAGCCAGCATGACCGCGATGGCCACCGTGCCGACATTGAGCTTGCGCCATTCGCCAGCCACCACGCGGCCCACCACCAGGGTGCAGAAGCCCAGCATGATGCCGGTCACGATATTGCAGGTCAGCACGATGAACACGGCGCAGACCAGGCCTGCCATCGCGTCGACCATGTCGTCCATGTGCAGGCGGCTCACGCTCGACAGCATCAGCAGGCCCACGTACATCAGCGCGGGCGCGGTGGCGTACGACGGCACCAGCCCGGCCAGCGGCGAGAAGAACATCACCGCCACGAACAGCAGTCCCACCACCACCGCGGTCAGGCCGGTCTTGGCGCCGGCGGCCACGCCGACGGTCGACTCGATATAGGCCGCGGCCGGAGCACCGCCGAACATCGCCGAGAAGATCGAGCTGACCGAATCCGCGGTCAGCGCGCGCCCGCCGTTATGCATATGGCCGGCTGCGTTGAGCTGGCCGGCTTGTCCGGCGACAGCGCGGATCGTGCCGGTGGCGTCGAACACCGCGGTCATCACCAGTGCCAGCACGCTCGGCAGCACCGCGGCCGTCAGCGCGCCGCGCATGTCCATGGCGCCGATCAGCGATTCATGGCCGGGCGCGCTCAGCGACGGCAGCGCGAACACGCCGGTGAACTTCACCGCCGGGTCGAAGGCCAGGCCCAGGGCGGAGATCGCGATGATCACCAGCAGGATGCCGCCCGGCACCTTGCGGCGCTCCAGGCCGAAGATCGCGGCCAGGCCCAGCACCGACATCACCACCGGGAACGAGGTGATCTTGCCCAGCGACACTGGCAGGCCGGGGTGAGCGTTCTTGACCACCAGGCCGACTTCATTCGAGGCGATCAGCAGCAGGAACAGGCCGATGCCGATGCCGGTGCCGTGCGCCACGCCGGCGGGCAGGTTGCGCAGGATCCAGGAGCGCACGCCGGTGACGGAGATCGCGGTGAAGATCACGCCCATCAGGAACACGGCGCCGAGCGCGACCGCCGGCGACAGGCCCTGCCCCAGCACCAGCCCGAAGGCCATGAATGCGGTCAGCGAGATGGCGCAGCCGATGGCGATCGGCAGCTTGGCCCACAGGCCCATCAGCAGGGAGCCGAAGGCGGTGGTCAGGCACACCGCGACAAAGACCGCGCTGGTGTCAAAGCCGGCCTTGCCCAGCATGCCGGGCACGACAAAGACGGCGTACACCATCGCCATAAAGGTGGTCACCCCGGCAATCACTTCCTTGCGCTGGGTGCTGCCGCGCGCGGTGATCTCGAAGAACGCGTCGAGCCGGCTCCGGACTTCGGGGACTTGGGGGCGTGCGGCATCGGCTTCCGTCGCGGGCGACGGATAGGGCTGTTCGATCATGATGAGCTGTCTCCTTGCGGGCGCTGCAACGTCCGTCGTACGGACTGTCGTCAGGCTTGTCTCACGTGGTTCTGGTCTGGGCTGGAGGCGCAAACCTGGCCAACCCGCTGTTATCGGTGTGCCGCTTGTCGGTGCCTCTGCGGGCGCGATCCGGGCAAGGCTGAAGGCTAGGTGACCACGCGCCATGCATCATCACCGGCAGACAATGCGCGGCATGTGCATCGAGGAATATCGAATGTGATGATTAATTTACTTCGATTGGCGGATTCGCATCAGGTGGCGCTTGCGGCAGGCGGCCATTATCACGCACTCCATATACGGCCTATAGGTACAGACCCGGATGATTCAGGCGCAACTTCTCTATACTAGGGATAACCCTGAACTGCCTCCCGATCCGGGCCGAATCACGGCTGGATGTGCTTCGTGAGGCGCACCAACTTCCATCCCAACCGGAAAGGATATTCGCCATGCAAGTACTCGCCGACACCCTCTATCGCCAGCCCGCCCAAGCCAAGGCATCGAAGCCCGCCGCCCAGCCGGCACGCGATGTTGCCTACTACGCCCGCGTGGGCGGTGGCCTATCGCTGGCCGCGCGGGTGCGCGCTTACTTTGCCCAGGGCTGGGCCCTGTACGCAGCCAATGCCCGCGAAGGCGCGCCGATCCGCTGGCTGTAAGCGGGCGCGCTGCCTCAGTACATGCCAGTGCGGGCCATGAACGCGTCCAGCGTCCAGCCGCGCCCGAGCAGCAGCATGCGCGTATGCAGGCCCTCACGCACGGGCGCATCGACGGCCTGGCCCAGCCAGGTCAGCGTCTTGTGGCGCAGGTCCACATAACCCATCGGGTGATCGGCGGCCAGCGCCTGCCATAGGGCGTTGGCACTGGCCGACTGGCGCGCCCCGCTCAGCAGGCACAGCCCGCCGTCCAGCGCCCAGCAGTACAGCGCTCTGGCCAGGCCGCGGCGCTGGTAAGCGGGCGCAAACTTTGTGTGCGGCGCCCGTACCCATGGGTCAGCGCGGCGGCCGACCTCGATCAGCCGGTTGAAGACCGTATAACCGGCCAGCCGGCGCTGCATCACATCTTCCACATACACGTAGTACTCGCCGTCGGCCTCGCGATAGCGCAGACGCAGGCCCGGCGCGCCCGCGGGCAGCGCCGGCATCGCATGCAGGCGGTCGCCGGGTTGGCCGATGCGGTCGTGCAGGGCACCCAGTTCGCGTTCGATATCGCCCGGCGCCAGCTCAACGTCGATGCGCAGCTCGAGCGCGCGCGGCAAAGCCGGCGCCGGCACGCGCAGGGCATGGAAATTCACCATGGCAAGACTCCGCCGGGGCTCAGGGATTGAGGATCAGGTAGAGGGCGGCAAGCGCCACCATGGCGCAGAAGGTATGGCGGTAGAGCGGGGACATGTCTGGCTTTCTCCTGGCTGCATGATCAAGCGGGTGCCGGATGGCATCCGCGACATGGGCCGTGCGGGAAAGCTCAGGACTGGAGGGTGGTGCCCCGAGCTGCCCGCACGGCCAGGAAAAGCACGGCGCGGCGGACTTGGGCGTACGCGTGGAAGCGGTCGGCCAGGTCGATGGCGACACCCGGGCGCTGCGCCGCGCGCACGCCTGCCGCCGGCAGGGCCGGGCGGTTCAGGGTGGCGAAGCGGGCAGTGCGAAGCATGGGTGTCGGGGCGCGAAAGCATCGGGGGAACATTGCTTATGCCACACTTCGTGCATAATGTCCAGCTAAGTCGCCAGCTTCCGCATTTAACTCCGTTCTACTTCGCAGTCTTTGTGGCTGCCGCTGACCTGCCGCCGACAGCTTTGGTCATCCTTCAATTGTGAACACTGTCTACATGTACTAGACTCGGAAGCATCGTTCGCCGGCCTTCTTGCAGGAGCCATGATGACGACTTCCCCCATTCCCGAAACCGATAGCGGCCCCGTCTGGCTGCTGGTGGCCACCACCAAGGGCGCCTGGTTCCTGACCAGCGACGCCGCCCGCCGCAGCTGGCTGATCGAGGGCCCGATGTTTCTCGGCCATACCATCCACCATATCGTGCAGGACCCGCGCGACCTGTCGCGCATGCTGATGGCGGCGCGCACCGGCCACCTGGGCCCGACCGTGTTCCGCTCCACCGACGGCGGCCGCAACTGGACCGAAGCCGCGCGCCCACCCGCCTTCAACAAGGCGCCGGAGGGCGAGGCCGGCCGCGTCGTCGACCACGTGTTCTGGCTCACGCCCGGCCATGCCAGCGAGCCCGGCACCTGGTACGCCGGCACCTCGCCGCAGGGGCTGTTCCGCAGCGCCGACCATGGCGCGACCTGGGAGCCGGTGTCCGGCTTCAACGACCACCCGAACTGGCGCACCTGGACCGGCGGCGAGCAGGACGGCACGCCCGACGGCCCCAAGATGCATTCCGTGCTGGTCGATCCGCGCGACGCGCGCCACCTGTATATCGGCATGTCCAGCGGCGGTGTGTTCGAGAGCACCGACGGCGGCGCGGACTGGAAGCCGCTGAACCGCGGCAGCCTTGCCACTTTCCTGCCCGATCCCAACCCCGAATACGGCCAGGACCCGCACTGCATGCTGCAGCATCCCGCCGATCCGGACATCCTGTACCAGCAGAACCACTGCGGCATCTATCGCATGGACCGCCGCGAAGGCGTGTGGAAACGCATTGGCAAAGCCATGCCGGCGGAGGTGGGCGATATCGGCTTCCCCATCGTCGCCCACCGCCGTGATCCGCGCACGGTGTGGGTATTTCCGATGGACGGCAGCGACGTCTGGCCGCGCGTCAGCCCGGGCGGCCGCCCCGCGGCCTATGTCACCCGCGATGCTGGCGAGACCTGGCAGCGCCAGGACCGCGGACTGCCCGCTGAACAAGGCTGGTTCACCGTCAAGCGCCAGGCCATGGCCACCGACGGCCACGCGCCGGTGGGCGTGTACTTCGGCACCACCGGTGGCGAGATCTGGGCCAGTGCCGATGAGGGCGAGGGCTGGCAATGCATCGCCCGCAACCTGCCGCAGGTCTACGCGGTCACCGTGGCGCGCCCTGCCTGAATGCCATCAGCCGACCGGAGAACTTCCATGCAGGTCCGTATCGCGACGCCGCTCTTCTCCTATACCGGACAGCGCGAATACGTCGAAGCCCGCGGCGCCAGCATTGCTGAACTGCTCGACGATCTCGACCGCCAGTTCCCCGGCATGCGCTTTCGCATCGTCGATGAGCAGGGCAAGCTGCGGCCGTATATCCGCGTCTTCGTCAATCGCACGCAGCTGATGCGGCTGGACGCGGCGTTGAAGGAAACCGACGAGGTGCATATCCTGCAGGCGCTGGCGGGCGGGTAAAGCCGATCGCCGGCGACGCGGCATCACGCAGCATCACGATGCCGCATCACGTCGGGCATCGAGCGATGCGCCTCATGCCCATCGCTGAGGACAGGCCATGCCGCTCTCAACTCCCAACGGCCCGCCGCCGATATCCAGTCATGAACCCTGCCGTCCGCCATCCGCCGCGGCCGCAGGCAGACGACAACGACGGCGGCAAACACCACACGCACGGCACGGGAGCAACGCATGAGCAGTTCCATGAGGGACATCGACGAACGGACCAACCTCACCAACAACAACCAGTTCGAGCTGCTGCTGTTCCGGCTTGGCGATGCCGAGCACTCCGGCCAGACGGAGCTGTTCGGGATCAATGTCTTCAAGGTGCGCGAGATCCTGGTGATGCCGCACGTGACGACCGTGGTGGGGGCCGATCCGTCGATCTTGGGCATGGCGGATATCCGCGGCCAGGTGATTCCGGTGATCGACCTGCCCAGGCTGGTCGGGTGCAAGCCGCGCAGCGGCCTGGGCATCCTGCTGGTGACGGAATATGCACGTTCGACACAGGGCTTTGCGGTGGAAGCAGTGGAGGAAATCGTGCGCCTGGAGTGGAACCAGGTGCATTCGGCCGAGGCCAGCGTGCGGACCGGTCACGTCACCAGCATCGCCAAGCTGGACGGGGACACCGCGGGGAGCACGGACCCGTCGCGGCTGGTGCAGGTGCTGGACGTTGAGCAGATCCTGCGCGATGTGCTGCCGACGCGGCAGCCGGACGTGGACCCGGGCACGGTCGGCCCGCAGCTGAGCCTGCGCCCGGGCGCCAAGGTCATTGCCGCCGACGATTCGGCGCTGGCGCGCGGCCTGATCGAGCAGGGGCTGAAGGCGCTGGGCGCGCCGGTGGTGATGACCAAGTCCGGCAAGGAGGCGTGGGAGCTGCTTGACCGCATCGCCGCCGAGGCGGCCAGCCATGGCAAGTCAGTGCAGGATGAGGTGGCGCTGGTGCTGACCGACCTGGAGATGCCGGAGATGGACGGTTTCACCCTGACCCGCAAGATCAAGGCGGATAGCCGGCTGAAGTCGCTGCCGGTGGTGATTCACTCGTCACTGTCGGGAGAGGCCAGCGAGGAGCATGTGCGCAAGGTGGGCGCGGACGCCTATGTGGCGAAGTTCGTGGCCAAGGAACTGGCTGACACCATCCGCGACGTGCTGACGCGCTGAGCGCCTGATGGCGGAAGAATCGCAACAGGCACAAAATTCAGACGCCCGCAACCATTCCCGTATCCCGGCGGGTTGCCTATAAAACGGGCACTCCAGTGAGTTCCAGCGCCGGCGCGCCCTTTGCGGTTGTCAAGAGGGGGGATATCCACTGAAGCTGTGGATAGTTCCTGTGGACAAGTCGGGCCTCCCGGCCGTGACTGACCGGGAGGCCCGGCGGCGGCCGGCGTGACCTCCACGCCTGGCCGCACTCCCTGGTGCTGGCGCTCCTCGCTCCCCCCTTATTTGGGTTGCTCCACCGTGCGCAGGTAGGGCTTCAGGGTCTTGAAGCCCTGCGGGTACTTCTTCTTGGCATCCTCGTCCGAGACCGAAGTCGGGATGATGACGTCCTCGCCCGGCTTCCAGTTCACCGGCGTGGCCACGGTGTGCTTGGCATTGAGCTGCAGCGAATCCAGCAGGCGCAGCACCTCGTCGAAATTGCGCCCGGCGCTCATCGGGTACACCAGCATGGCCTTGACCTTCTTGTCCGGGCCGATGATGAACACCGAGCGGATGGTGGCGTTGTCTACCGCCGTGCGCGGGCCGCTGCCGCTGGCCTCGGGGTGGATCATGTCGTAGAGCTTGGCCACGGTCAGGTCGGCGTCGCCGATCATCGGATAGTTGATCGCATGGCCTTGCGTTTCCTCGATGTCCTTGGCCCAGCGCTGGTGGTCGCCGACCGGGTCGATGCTCAGGCCGATGATCTTGGTATTGCGCTTGTCGAACTCGGGCTTGAGCCCGGCCATATAGCCCAGTTCGGTGGTGCACACCGGCGTGAAGTCCTTGGGATGCGAGAACAGGATGGCCCAGTTGTCGCCGATCCACTCATGGAAGCTGATCTTGCCTTCCGTGGTGTCGGCGGTGAAATCAGGGGCTTGCTCGCCCAGTCGAATCGCCATGGTTGCGCTCCTTGCAGTTGGCGTGGTTTGGAAACGCGCGTCGCGCGCACTGTTGCCCGCTATCTCGCTATCTCGTTCTTCGCCCGACCGCCGCCTAGCGGAAGACCAGCACCGGGATCGTGCTGTGGGTCAGGACCTTGTGGGTCTCGCTGCCGATCAGCAGCGCCTGCAGCCCGCGCTTGCCATGCGACGACATCACGATCAGGTCGCAGTCGCGCTGGTGTGCGCACTGGATGATGGCCTGCCAGGGATGGTCGTCGGTGGCGGTGACGGTCTCGCAGGCCACGCCGGCCTGCGCGGCGGCGTGGCTGAGCGTGGCCAGAAAGGTATCCGCGTGGCGCGCGGCCTCTGCGGCAAAGGTGTCCTTGGTGTCCTGCAGGCTGGTCAGCCGGTAGGTCAGTACGTGGTACTCGGGAATCACATGCAGCCCGGTCACGCGGGCGCCGATGCGGCTGGCGAAGGCCATGGCGCGGGCCGCCATCGCGTCGGCGCGTGCGGAGCCGTCGGTAGGCACAAGGAGGTGCTTGAACATGATGGGCCTCCGATTGCAGAAGATTGCCGCGTCCGCCTGGGCCCGTACCCCGTGCGCCCCGGGCGAGCCAATCCAGTATAGGAATTGAGTGGCATAAGCGACAGGGCAGACATGGCGAATATCACGGCGCAAGCCGCAAGCCGGCGGGCATTAACATGCTGTTATCATCCAATGCACCATCATCATCCTGTACGAACCCGAGGGATTGACGCATGAGCGCGCTGCGCGAAGCTTGGCTGGCCGGACTGTTCCGACGCGGCAACTGGCTGCCGAACATCGTGTCGGGCGTGATCGTCGGGGTGGTGGCGCTGCCGCTGGCCATGGCGTTTGCGATCGCGTCGGGCGCCAAGCCGGAGCAGGGCCTGTACACGGCCATCGTCGCCGGGCTGGCGGTGTCGCTGTTCGGCGGCAGCCGGCTGCAGATCGCGGGACCCACCGGCGCGTTTATCGTGGTGTTGTCCGCCGTGACCGCGCGCCACGGCATCGACGGCCTGCAGATCGCCACCCTGATGGCGGGCCTGATCCTGCTGGCGATGGGGCTGACGCGGCTGGGCAGCGTGATCCGGTTCATTCCCGCGCCGGTGATCGTCGGCTTCACGGCTGGCATCGGCGTGATCATCTTCGTCGGCCAGTGGCGCGATTTCTTTGGCCTGCCACCGGTGGCAGGCGAGCATTTCCACGAAAAATTCTGGCACCTGCTGCAGGCGCTGCCCCAATGGCACCCGGCCACCACCGCGCTGGCGCTGGGCAGCCTGGCGCTGGTAGTGGGCGCGCCGCGCGTGCGCTGGCTGCGGCGCATCCCCGGGCCGCTGGTGGCGCTGCTGGTGGCCACCGCGGTGCAGGCGCTGTTCCGCTTTGACGGCGTCGCCACCATCGGCACCGCCTTTGGCGGCCTGCCGCGCGGGCTGCCCGTGCCAGCGCTGCCGGACATCACGCTGGCGCGCGTGCTGGAACTGGCCGGGCCGGCCTTCACCATCGCCATGCTGGGCGCAATCGAGTCATTGCTGTCCGCGGTGGTGGCCGACGGCATGGCGGGCACTCGGCACGATTCCAACCAGGAGCTGGTCGGCCAGGGCATCGCCAATATCCTGGCGCCGCTGTTCGGCGGGTTTGCCGCCACCGGCGCCATCGCCCGCACCGCCACCAATATCCGCAATGGCGGCAACAGCCCGCTGGCCGGCGTGGTGCATGCGCTCACGCTGGTGATGGTGCTGCTGTTCCTGGCGCCGCTCGCGGCCAGCGTGCCACTGGCGACGCTGGCCGCGATCCTGTTCGTGGTGGCCTACAACATGAGCGAGGGGCGCCAGTTCGCGCGCATGGTCCGCCGCGCGCCGCGCGCCGACGTGGCCATCCTGCTGATCACCTTCACCCTGACCGTGCTGACCGACCTGGTGGTGGCGGTCAATATCGGCGTGATCCTGGCCATGCTGCAGTTCCTGCGGCGCATGTCGGCGTCAGTGGAGGTGGCGCGCCAGGATGCCGTGGACGTAGAGCGCGAACTGGGCGACGCCGGCACCGGCCCGGCCGCGCGGATGCCGCCGAGCGTGCTGGTCTATGTGATCGACGGGCCGTTCTTCTTCGGTGCTGTGGAAGCCTGCGAGCGCGCGCTGGTGCAGACCCATACCGAGCCGCGCGTGCTGCTGATCCGCCTTGGCCGCGTGCCCTTCATGGACATGACCGGCCTGCAGACGCTGGAGGCCGTGATCGTGACGCTGCAGAAACGCGGCGTGGCGGTGGTGCTGGCCGAAGCCAACGAGCGGGTCAGGGAAAAGCTGGCGCGCGCGGGCGTGCTGGCGGCGCTGGGGGAGGGCAACTATGTGGATTCGCTGGCGCAGGCGGTGCAGCGCTGCAGCGAACTGGCAGGCGAAGGTAACGCCCCGCGCTGAGTTACTTCTTCTGTCGCGTGCTGCCCGCAAGCTTGGCCTTGGTGGCGTATTCCACGCCATGCTGGGCCAGGTATTCGCGGATCAGCTGGCGCACGACCTGCGACGGTGTCAGGTCCTGCGAGGCGCACAGGGTTTCAAAGGCCTTTTTCTTGACCGGATCGATCAGGATGGTAAGGCGGGCGGTCTTGGATTCCATGAGGGGTGTCCGGCTGTCCGGATAGGTCCGGCTTGACGGCAGCGGCGATCGGAAACGCATTATATACAGGGCCGCCGCAGCGCCCGATTGGTGCCAGCACACCGGCGGTCTGCACCCCTCTCCCGCTTACGGGCGAGGGGTGCGTTCACGAGGGGCTGCGGTGTTCGCAGACGCCCTGATCCGGCCACCCCTACACCGCCATCTCCAGATCCGCAATCACCGCCGCCAAAAACCGCGCCGCCTCCCCACCCGTCACCACCCGATGGTCAAAAGTCAGGCTCAGCGGCATCACCCGGTGCACCGCCGGCACGCCGCTGGCCGCCACCACTTCTTCGCGCACGCGCCCGGCACCAAGGATTGCCACGGTCGGCGGCACCACGATGGGCGCGGCATAGCGTCCCGCGATCATGCCGAAATTGGACAGCGTGATGGTGTTGCCGCGCATCTCCTCCGGCGCGATGGTGCGCGCGCGGATATCGGCGCGCATGCGGTCCAGGCCGTGGCGCAGGTCTGCGGCATCGCGGTTGCCGACGTCGCGCAGCACCGGCACGAACAGGCCTTCGGGCAGGTCCGCCGCGATGCCGACGTCGATCTTCTTCAGCACGTGGCGGCGGGCGGTCTGGCCTTCGTACCAGGCATTGAGGCCGGGCTCGGCGCGGCAGCCGGCCACCAGGGCGCGCACCAGCCGGATGGTGACATCGGCGCCGGGCTGCCAGGCGTGGATGTCGGCGTCGTCCATCACGGTGGCGGCGGCCACTTCGGCTTGTGCACGGGCCATGTTCTGCGCCATCGCCCGGCGCACGCCGCGCAGCTGTTCCGGCGCGCCCAGCTCGGCCAGCGTGCTGGCTACCCGCTCGACGTCGGCGGCGGTGACCACGCCCTCGGGGCCCGATGCCGTGGCCATTGCCAGGTCCACCCCCAGCTGGCGCGCCAGCGCGCGCACAGCCGGCGTGGCCTTGATGCGCGCGGCCATGGCCGCGGCGGGTGCCGCGGTGCCCGCAGGCGCGGCTTCATTGACCACGTGCGTGCCGACCTGGACCGAGCCCACCACGGTGCCGGCGTCGGCATCCTCGCCCGCACCCTCGAAGCCGACCAGCGGTGCGCCCAGGTGGACGATATCGCCGGGCTGCGCAAACAGCTTGTCGATGGTGCCGGCATACGGCGACGGGATTTCCACGATGGCCTTGGCCGTCTCCACTGACAGCAGCGGCTGGTCAGCGGCCACGGTCTCGCCGGTCTTGACGTGCCAGGTCACGATCTCGGCCTCCTGCAGGCCTTCGCCCAGGTCGGGCAGCTTGAAGACTCTCATCGGCACTCCTTGCCTATCGTCGGCAATTCCCGCGTTATGCCGCCATCGCCTTGCGCGCCGCGTCGACGATGCGGGCGACGCCAGGCAGGTAGGTATATTCCAGCCGCGCCAGCGGCACCACGGTGTCGAAGCCGGTCACGCGCTGCACCGGCGCTGCCAGTGAGTAGAGGCCCGCGTCGGCCAGCTGCGCCGCGATCTCGGCGCCGAAGCCGGCGGTGCGCGGGGCCTCGTGCACGATCACGCAGCGGCCCGTGCGTGTCACCGATTCCAGGATGGTCTGCATGTCCAGCGGCTTGAGCGTGGCCACGTCGATGACCGTGGTCGTCACGCCCTCGCCGGCCAGTGCGTCCGCGGCGGCGAGCGTCTCCTGCACCATCGCGCCCCAGCTCACCAGCGTGATGTCGCTGCCTTCGCGCAGCGTGAAGCAGGTGTCCAGCGGCAGCGCCGCGCCGTCGTCGGCCACTTCCTGGCGGAACAGGCGGTACAGCCGCGTGGGTTCGAGGAAGATGACCGGGTCCGGGTCGGCGATGGCCGCCAGCAGCAGCCCGTACGCGCGTGCGGGCGATGAGGGCACCACCACGCGGATGCCGGGCATATGCGCGAACATCGCTTCCGGGCTTTCGGAATGATGCTCGGGGGCATGGATGCCGGCACCGCAGGGGGAGCGCACCACCATCGGACACGACAGGCGCCCGCGCGTGCGGTGCCGCATGCGTCCGGCGTGGTTGATGATGTGGTCGACCGCCGGGTAGATAAAGCCGGTGAACTGGATCTCGGCCACGGGCTTGAGCCCCATTGCCGCCATGCCGATCGCGGCGCCGACGATGCCGCCTTCGGCCAGCGGCGTATCCATGACGCGCGCCGCGCCAAAGCGCGCCTGCAGGCCCGCGGTGGCGCGGAACACGCCGCCATTGACGCCGATATCCTCGCCCAGCAGCAGCACATCGGGATCGTGATCCAGCGCATGGGCCAGCGCCAGGTTGACTGCTTCGACCAGATTGATTTCCGCCATGGTTCGCTCGTTGTGGTCGCTACGTGGAGGCACAGGGTTCGCTGTTTATCCGTGCGGCGCCGGGAAGCGCCGGGCAATCTCCAGCTGCGCCTGCAATTCGGCCGGCATGGCCGCGTACAGGCAGTCGAACATCGCGGCCGGATCCGGCGGCGGCATGGCCAGGTAAGTCTCGACGGCCTGCGCCACCTGCTGTGAGCAGGCCTTGACCAGCGCTTCCTCGCGCGCCGCGTCCCACGCGTGCAGCGCCAGCAGGTGCGTGCGCAGCCGCAGCAGCGGTTCTTCCTGCCAGTGCGCCTTGACGCTGGCCTCGTCGCGGTAGCGCGAGGCGTCGTCGGCGGTGGTGTGGTCGCCCAGGCGGTAGGTGATGGCCTCGATCAGCGCCGGGCCGCCGCCATCGCGCGCGCGCGCGATGGCCTCGCCGACGCGGTGCCGCACTGCGACCACGTCGTTGCCGTCAACCTGCTCGCCGGGGATGCCGGCGGCAATGGCCTTCTGCGCCAGCGTCTGCGCCGCGGTCTGGCCGCTGCGCGGCATCGAGATTGCCCACTGGTTGTTGTTGATTACGATCACCAGCGGCGCGTGCCACGCGCCGGCCATGTTCATGCCCTCATAGAAATCGCCCTTGGAGGTGCCGCCATCGCCCAGCAGGCAGACCGCCACGCGCGGCTCGCCGCGCAGCTGGAACGCATAGGCGGCTCCGGCCGCGTGGCAGACCTGGGTGCCGATCGGCACGCAGTTGGCAAAGTCATGCGGCGCCGCCGCAAAGCCGCTGCCGCGTTCGTCGCCGCCCCAGTACAGCAGGCTCTCGGTCATGGTGACGCCGCGCACAAACTGCGCTGCGTGATCGCGGTATGAGGGCACCAGCACGTCTTCGGGCCGCATCGCAAAGGCCACGCCCACGCCGATGGCTTCCTGGCCGAGTGCCGAGGCAAAGGTGCCGATCTTGCCGGTGCGCTGCAGCGCAATCGCTTTCAGGTCGAACTGGCGCGTCAGCACCATCGCCTGGTACAGCGGCAGCAGCGCGTCGGGGTTGCTGGCAAGGGGTGGGGGAGGGGATGTGGGGGAGGAGGTGTCGCCCGGCGGGGCAAGGTAGCGCGTGTAGCCGATCTCGAAGCTCGCAACCGTGGACATGGCAGGTCTCTCGATGCTTGTCTCGACAGGATCCGCAGGGACGGCCGCGAGGATCTTCGCAGCGCTGTCCGCAGCAATGATCGCGTTGTGATCCCCGCCATGCTTTTTGGGCGCGGGGGGACTTGAGCTTGAGTGTAGGGCATTTGCGCGGCGGGCGCGGCGCAAAATCGTCTTGCTGTGCACAATGCGGGTGGTGCTGCCCACAACGCAGAAAAGCGCCTGACGGCGCTTTTCTGCTGGCAACAGCGGTGTGCCTCAGCGCTGGTACGGCGGTTGCACGAAGCCCGCAAAGCGCTGCTGCGTCACGGTCTTGAACTCCGCCGACTCGTAGGCCTCTCGGATGTCCTTGACGAAGGGCTTGTTCAGGTCCGCCGTCTTCACCGCGACCAGGTTCATGTAGTAGTCGGGAATCTTCTCCAGCGCCAGCGCCGAGGTCAGCTTAAGGCCGGAGGCCAGCGCATAGTTGCCGTTGACAAAGGCATAGTCCACGTCATCGAGCGAGCGCGGCAGCTGGGCGGCTTCCAGCTGGATCAGCTTGAGCTTGTGCGGGTTGGCGTCGATGTCGCGCTCGCTGGCGCGGATCGGGTCGGTGCCCGGCTTGAGCGTGACCCAGCCGATCTGCTGCAGGATGGCGATGGCGCGCGCCAGGTTGGTGGGATCGTTCGGCAGCGACACGGTATTGCCGGGCTTCACCTCGGCCAGGCCCTTGTGCTTGCGGCTGTAGATGCCGATCGGCGCGGTCGGCACCTGGATCACGTCGGTCAGCGCCAGCTTGCGGTCGGCCGAGAACTTCTTCAGGTAGGCCACGTGCTGGAAGGCATTGGCGTCGATGGCGCCGTCGGCCAGCGCCAGGTTGGGCTGCACGTAGTCGCTGAACTCAATGATGGTGACCTTGTAGCCGCGCTTTTCCAGCACCGGCTTCACGCCATAGCGGATCTGGTCGGCGTAGGGGCCGGCGGTGGCGCCGAAGCGGATTTCCTTCTTGTCCGGATCGGCCGCGCCCGCACCCTGCATCACGCCCAGTGCCAGCACTGCCGCGGCCAGCCGTGCGACGAGGCCGAATTTCCCATATTGCATCTGATGCTCCCCGTCATGTTGTTGGAGGCCTGCAGCGTCCCGCTGCGGCGTCGGGTCATTGTATGGAAAGGCAGGCAATAGGCGAACGAGTTATTCCGCATGGTCATATGCCGCTGGTGAATAAGGGTGCCGGCAGCCTGGCTGCACTACGCTGAAGGACAGCGTCACCGGTTTGGAGGCGGCCATGCCCGAACAACTTACCCGGCATCCCGAAGTCACGATCCAGGTCTTGCGCAGCGCCGGGGCCAACTGCGGCGAGGGCGCCCCGCAGGCCATCCTCAAGGCCTGCCCGCGCGAGCGCTTCTGCAAGCTGCCGGGCGGGGAGATCTGCGTGTACGGCCTGGACGGGGCGCAGGCGATGACGCAGTTCACGGCTGTCGACTGGCAGTCGCTCGCGCCCCTCGCGCGGGGCCGTGCGGATGTGGGCGCCGCGACGGGCTGGGCGGGGACCACTGCCGCGGTGTTCATTGCCGGGCTCGCCGCCGGTGCGCTGGCGTCCGCGGCCCTGGCACGCTGGCGGCGCAGCCGTGGCCGGGGTTTAGGGGGGTGACGCACCCGCGCTGGCACGTTGTTTGCGGCTTTCTCAGGTCATGACACCGATGCAGTCCGCCTCCAATCGTTTCCACCGGCCAGGGCACGGCGCGGAGCGCCGCCTGTCGTGCGGGTTCGGCGCGAACCCGTGCGCGCGCGAAAGCGCACTGCCGGAAACTTTTATCCTGTTTGAAGCCGAGGTAGGCCAGAAATTGCATGCCGGGCTGACGGACGCAGGCCTGCATTCCTGCACATCCCTGCTGCGGCCGGCCTTGCGGCGCGCGGCGACGAGGGGAGGCGCGCAATGATGGGCGCGACGACCTTCTCGGCCATCCGCGAGCACGCGCACTGGCCCGCGTGGCGCCGTGCCATCGGCATCCTGTTCATTGCCGCGGTGCTGGCGCTGATCGCGCGCAAGCTGGGCACCATCGACTGGGACGCGGTGCTGGCAGCGCTGCGCGGCTTCAACGCCCGCACGCTGGTGCCGGCGGCGGCCTTCGTTGCGCTGAGCGGCTTGCTGTACAGCCAGTTCGATCGGCTTGGCTGCCACTATGCCGGACACCCGTTGCCGGCGCGGCGGGTGATGGCGATCTCTTATGTCAGCTACACGCTCAGCCTCAACCTCGGGGCCACGCTGGGGGGCGCGGGCGTGCGTTATCGTCTGTACACGCGCGCCGGGCTGACCCTGCCACAGATCTGGAGCCTGTTCGTGGTGGTGGTGAGCAGCAACTGGCTCGGGTATGCCTTGCTGGCGGGCGGCATCCTGGTGGCGCAGCAGGTGGTGCTGCCGCCGGAATGGGGCATTCCCGCGGCGCTGACACGGGTGCTGGGCGCGCTGATGCTGGCGGTGCCGGCTGCCTACCTGGCTGCCTGTGCTATCTGGCACGGCCGGCACCGGACCGTGCGCGACCATGACATCCATGTGCCGTCGGTGGGCTTCGCGGCGCTGCAGTGCCTGTTGTCGGCGGCCCACTGGATGGCGATGGCGGCCATCCTGCATTCGCTGCTGCATACGCATGCGGGGTACTTCACGGTGCTTGGGGTGTTGCTGGCCTCGGGGCTGGCGGGCGTGGTGGTGCGGATCCCGGGGGGCCTCGGCGTGATCGAGACCGTGTTCCTGACGATGCTGGGCGGGCAGGTGCCGCACGGGCTGCTGCTGGCGGCGCTGATTGTCTATCGCGCGTTGTATTACCTGATTCCGTTGATGATCGGGTCGATCAGCTACTTTGTGCTGGAGGCGCAGGGCAAGCGTGGTGACGGGTAGGTTGTGCTGGCGGTATGCCACCGCCTGCCCTCACCCCGTGCCCCTCTCCCACAAGCGGGAGAGGGGAGCAAATCAGCCGGTCGCTTTGACGCCTGTGGCCTGGGCTCAGGCCGCGAGCGCGCGGTCCAGGTCCTCGATCAGATCATCGATATGCTCGATGCCGACGGAAAGCCGCACCATGTCCTCACTGACGCCAGCCGCCTTCAGTTCATCCGCATTGAGTTGCCGGTGCGTGGTCGACGCCGGATGCGTGGCCAGCGACTTGGCATCGCCGATATTGACCAGCCGCGTGAACAGCTGCAGCGCATCCAGGAAGCGCGCGCCGCCTTCGCGGCCGCCTTGCTTCAGGCCGAACGACAAGATGCCGGGACCTCGCCCGCCCAGGTACTTCTGCACCAGCGCGTGGTCGGCATGGTCGGGCAGGCCGGCAAAGTTGACCCAGTCCACCTTGGGATGCTGCTGCAGGTGGCGGGCGATCGCCAGCGCGTTCTCGGTGATGCGGTCCAGCCGCAGCGCCAGGGTCTCGATGCCCTGCAGGATCAGGAAGGCATTGAACGGCGACAGCGCCGCGCCGGTATTGCGCAGCGGCACCACGCGCGCGCGGCCGATATAGGCCGCCGGGCCCAGCGCCTCGGTGTAGACCACGCCGTGGTACGACACGTCGGGCTCGTTCAGGCGCTTGAAGCGCTCCTTGTGCTGGGCCCACGGGAACTTGCCGCTGTCGATGATGGCGCCGCCGACGCTGTTGCCATGGCCGCCCAGGTACTTGGTCAGCGAATGCACGACGATGTCCGCGCCATGCTCGAACGGCCGGCACAGGTAGGGCGACGGCACCGTGTTGTCGACGATCAGCGGCACGCCGTGGTTGTGCGCCACGCGCGCAATGGCTTCGATATCCACGACGTTGCCGAGCGGGTTGCCCACCGACTCCACGAAGATCGCCTTGGTGCGCGCGTCGATCAGGTCGCCGAAGCTGGCCGGGTTGCGGCCATCGGCAAAGCGGGTCTCGATGCCGGACTGCGGCAGCGTGTGTGCCAGCAGGTTGTAGGTGCCGCCATAGAGCTGGCTCGACGAGACGATGTTGTCGCCGGCCTCGGCAATGGTCTGGATCGCATACGTGATCGCCGCCATGCCGGACGCCAGCGCCAGCGCGCCCACGCCGCCCTCGAGCGCGGCCAGGCGCTGCTCCAGCACGTCGTTGGTCGGGTTCATGATCCGGCTGTAGATATTGCCGGCCACCTTCAGGTCGAACAGGTCGGCGCCGTGCTGGGCGCTGTCGAAGGCGTAGGCCACCGTCTGGTAGATGGGCACGGCCACCGCGCGCGTGGTGGGATCGGGCGAATAGCCGCCATGGACGGCCAGGGTTTCGAGTCTCATCTTCTTCTCTCTTCGTCTCGCTGTTGGGTGCCGGACCGGCGCGACGGGGCAAGGCCTGCCGTGGCGCCGGGCATGCCGAGCGGTGCGCCGCGCGGGCGCACCAGGCCGTGCGATGGTAACAGCCGGCCCGCGCACGCCCCTGCGGCGTGGCCGCTATGGTTGCCGACGGCGCTCGCGCGAGGCAAGGAAACTTATTGCATTTGGATATGCGCGGCGCCGCAGCGCACGGGTCATGCCCCGACCGCGAGCGGCGGTTCTTCCTGCTGCCAGCGCAGGTTCTCCGGCCGGCGCAGCCCCAGGTGCTCGCGTAGCGTGGTGCCCGTATAGCCGTCGCGAAAGAGCCCGCGCCGGCGCAGCTCCGGCAGCACCAGTTCGATGAAGTCATCGAGCCCGCCCGGCAACCAGGGCGGCATGACATTGAAACCATCGGCGGCCTCGCCCTCGAACCACGCCTGCAGCTGGTCGGCGATGGACTGTGGCGTGCCGTGGATCGACCAGTGGCCGCGTGCGGTGGCCACGCGCAGGCACAGCTGGCGGATGGTGAGCCGCTCGCGCCGGGCCAGGCCGGTAACCAGCTGGAAGCGGCTCCTGGCGCCGTTCGGTTCGGCCAGGTTGTCGGGCAGCGGGCCGTCCAGCGGATAGCCGCTCAGGTCGATCCCGCCCAGGTGCTGCGACAGCAGGGCCAGCCCCACCGACGGATGGATCAGGCTTTGCAGCGCTTCGAATTTCTCCCGCGCCTCGGCCTCGCTGCGGCCTACCACCGGGAACACGCCAGGCAGGATCTTGAGCTGGTCGGGCGTGCGGCCATAGCGCGCGAGCCGCGCCTTCAGGCCACGATAGAAGGCCTGCGCATCGGCCAGCGACTGCTGCGCGGTGAAGATGACCTCGGCGGTGCGTGACGCCAGCTCCTGCCCCGCCTCGGACGAGCCGGCCTGCACGATCACCGGATGGCCCTGCGGCGGGCGTGGGACGTTGAGCGGCCCGCGCACCTGGAAGTGCGCGCCGCGATGGTCCAGCGTGTGCAGCTTGTCCGCATCGAAATGCCGGCCGCTGTCCTTGTCGTACAGGAAGGCATCGTCCTCCCAGGTGTCCCACAGCCCGGTCACCACGTCGACGAACTCCTCGGCACGGGCGTAGCGGTCAGCATGCGCGGGATGACGTTCGAGGCTGAAGTTGCGTGCTTCGGTATCCGACCACGACGTCACCACATTCCAGCCCGCGCGGCCGCCGCTGAGGTGGTCGAGCGAGGCGAACTTGCGCGCCACATGAAAGGGCTCGTTGTAGGTGGTGGAGACGGTTGCCACCAGGCCGATGCGCTGCGTCACCGCCGCCAGTGCCGACAGCAGCGTCAACGGCTCGAAGGTGGCGGCGCGCGCGGTGCGCGGCAGGGTGGCATCGTCCATGCCGCGGATGGCGACGCCGTCCGCCAGGAACAGCGCATCGAACCCCGCGGACTCGGCGCGCTGCGCCAGCGCGATGTAGTGCGCCAGGTTGCGCCCGGCATCGGCCTGCGCGGCCGGATGGCGCCACCCGGCGACATGGTGCCCGGTGGCCTGGAGAAAGGCGCCCAGATGCAGCTGGCGCGGCGGCTTTTGCTGTGACATCGATCGTGCTCCCCGGAAGACACTGGCTGGATCAGGCCGCTTGCCGTTGCGCGGCAGCGGCGGACTGGTTGGCCGGCGCCGCGCCCTCGCCGCGCACGCCCGCCTTCACCGCCTTGCTGCGGCGGCCATCCACACCGACCGGTATATCGCCGGCCACGGTGGCGCGGCGCACCACGCGGTGCGCGTCGCCATAGTCGTTGATGGCGTAGTGCTGGGTGGCGCGGTTGTCCCAGATGGCGACGTCGCCCGCGCGCCAGCGCCAGCGCACGGTGTTCTCCAGACGGTGCACATGGCCCTGCAGCACGGCAATCAGGTGCGCCGAATCGGCCGACGCGTAGTCCAGCAGCTTCTTGACGAAGTGGCCCAGCACCAGCGTGCGTTCGCCGGTTTCCGGGTGCACGCGCACCACCGGGTGCTCGGTCTCGTAGAGCGCCGAGGTGAAGACTTCGCGGTAGCGCTTCAGCCCTTCGTCGCTCGGATTGACGCGCGTGGCCGCGTAGTCGTAGTCGTTGGTGTGCAGCGCCCGCAGCTTGTCGGCCAGTTCGCGCAGCGGCTCGGGCAGGTCCTGGTACGCGGCGGCGGTGTTGGCCCACACCGTGTCGCCGCCGGCGGCGGGAACGGTCACGGCGCGCAGCACCGAGACCGCGGGGTAGGCCAGGTCGAAGGTCACGTCGGTATGCCAGGAGTTGGCGCGGCCGCCGTGCTGCGAGTCGAGCTCTAGCAATTGCGTGCCGTCGCGCGAGGGCACGGTCGGGTGCGGCACGGTGTCGCCGAACAGGCGCGCAAAGCCCTGCTGTGCGGCATCGTCCAGATGCACCTGGTCGCGGAAGAACAGCACCTTGTGCCTGAGCAAGGCTGCGCGGATGGCGGCGAAGGTGGCGGGCGGCAGGTCGCCGTGCAGCGTGACGCCGCGGATCTCGGCGCCGATGCGGCCGGCAACCGGGTGGATGTCGAGCTGGACGGTCTGGTCTTGCGTAGCGTTGGCTTGGGTCATCACGAAGCTCCGGAGGGGATCAGGGTTGGGTCAGGCGAGTTCAGGTTCGGGCGCCCGCTGCACGACAGGCTCCTGCCCGGCGAATTCGCGCAGCACGGCATCGCGCACGCGCGCGAACGGAAGTCCGGCGCGTTCGCGCGGATGCGGCAGGTCCACCGGCAGGACGCGGCGGATGCGGCCGGGCCGGGGTTCCATCACCACCACGCGGTCGCCCAGGAAGACGGCTTCCTCGACGTCGTGCGTGACCAGGATCATGGTGATGCCCTCGGCCTGCCAGATCCGCTGCAGTTCCTGCTGCAGGTGGGCCCGCGTCATGGCATCGAGCGCGCCGAAGGGCTCGTCGAGCAGCAGGATCTCCGGCCGCGTCACCAGTGCCCGCGCAATCGCCACGCGCTGCGACATGCCGCCAGAAAGCTGGTGCGGATGGGCCTGCTCGAAGCCGCGCAGGCCAACCAGCGCGATATGCTCGGCAACGTTGCGGTCTTTCTCCGCATCGCTGCCCGGCGTGTTGAGCAGCGCCAGCCGGATGTTCTGCTCGACTGTCAGCCACGGGAACAGGCGGTGCTCCTGGAACACGATGCCGCGCTGCAGGCTGGTGCCCGATACGCGCTTGCCGTCCAGCAGGATCTCGCCGCGGTAATCCTCTTCCAGGCCCACCACCAGCCGCAGCAGGGTGGACTTGCCGCAGCCGCTGGCGCCGACGATGCTGAAGAACTCGCCCGGGGCGATGGTCAGGGTGATGTCCTCGAGCACGGGCAGCGCCCGGCCCTCGACTTCGTACTGCTTGTGCAGGTGCGCGATGCTTAGCGTGCCGGCGTGTGGCATTTGTGGTCTCCGTTCAATAAGGGGCTGCGTGGTTCAGCCCGCGGCTACCGAGCGCCCGCGCCAGGCAAGCAGGCGGGATTCGATGCGGCTGGCGATCCAGTTCAGCGTGAAGCCGACCAGGCCGACCACGATCACGCCGAAGATCACCAGGTCCATCCAGAAGTTCTCGCGGCCGTCGGTCATGGTGTTGCCGATGCCCTTGCCGGATACCAGCAGGTACTCCGCGCCGAGCGTGGCCAGCCACGCATAGATCAGCCCCAGGTGGATGCCGGCGAAAATCGACGGGGCCGCCGACGGCAGCACCACGCGCCACAGCACCTGGGTGCGGCTGAATCGCAAGACGCGCGCAACCTCGAGCAGGTCGGCCGGTACGGCGCGGATGCCTTCGAAGGTGTTCAGCACCACCGGGAAGAATGCGGCCAGCGACAGGAACACCACCTTGGCGGCATCGCCCAGCCCGAACCAGACCGAGATCAGCGGGATCCATGCAAACAGCGAGATCTGCTTGACCGTGTGAAAGCTCGGGCCGACCAGGCGTTCGAACAGGCGCGACAGGCCCAGCGCCGTGCCGAACACCAGCCCGGCGCTGGTGCCGATGGCAAAGCCGGCCAGGTCACGCCACAGGCTGGCGGCCAATGCCGTGGCCAGCGCGCCGCTCTGCACCTGACGCACCGCGGTGTCCCAGACGCTGGAGACCGGCACCAGCAGCGGCGAAGTGGTCCAGCCAAAGCGCACGGCGGCCCACCACAGCGCGAGCAACGCGAGCGGCAGCACCCAGCCGCGCAGGGCGCGGGGCAGGCGGATACGGGGGCGGATTACAGAAGTGGTCATCGCGGCCTCGCCTCAGAAGCCCGGCTTGCGCCAGCGCAGCACCGCGCCTTCGGCCAGCGCCAGCGCCTTGTCCAGCGCAAAGCCCACCACCCCCACCACCACCACGGCGGCCAGCACCATGTCGAGCTGGAACAGCTGGCGCCCGTAGACGATCATGTAGCCCAGCCCCTCGGACGAGGCCAGCAGCTCCACCACCACCAGCGCCAGCCACGCGTGCGTCAGGCCGTAGCGCACGCCGTTCCACACCGGCGCGGCCGCGGCGGGCAGCACCACGCGCGACAGCGTCTGCCAGCGCGTGAGCTGCAGCACCCGCGCCACTTCCAGGTAGCGGGTCGGCACGCTGCCGATGCCCTTGTACGTGTTCAGCGCCACCGGCACGAAGGCGGCCTTGGCGATCAGGATCACCTTGAGCGCCTCGTCGATGCCGACCAGCAGCATCAGCAGCGGCAGCCAGCCCAGCACCGGCACCTGGCTGAAGGCCTTGAAGGTCGGGTAGACGTAGTCGCGCAAGGTCGGCGACAGGCCCATGGCCGCGCCCAGCGCCAGCCCACCGGCCAGGCCCACGGCAAAGCCGCCGGCCACGCGCAGCGCGCTGATCGCCAGGTTGGCCTGCAGCTCGCCGCTTTGCCACAGGTCGGCCAGCGTGCGTGCGACGTCTTCGGGGGCGGGCAGCACCTGCGGCGGAATCCAGGCATTGCGGGCAGCCACATACCAGACCAGCAGCAGCGCCAGCGGCACCGGCCAGGCCAGCAGCCAGCGTGTGGCATCCTGCCAGCGCAGTGGCTTGCGCGGAGCAGCCACGCGCGGCGCTGCGGCGGCGGGCAGTGAAAGCGAATCGGCGACGGACATGATGTCAGGCTCCCAGGATCTTGCCGTTGGGTTGGTAGACGGGCCAGTAGCTCTGCAGGCTCAGGTCGGTGAGCGCCGCCTTCAGGAAGCGCTGGTCGATCCACTGGTCCACGTCAAATCGCGCACGGCTCAGCTTGAAGCGATAGGCCTGCTCGACCGCATCCTTGTAGCGGCTGACCAGGAAGGGATCGAAATTCGGGTTCAGCCGCACCCGCAGCGGCTCGCCGTCAAAGTCTTCCTTCCAGTGGTCATAAGGCGTACCCGCACGCGCCCAGGTGCGCAGCACTTCTTCTCGATGGCTCTCGTCCGAGGCCCACCGCGCCGCCTCGACCGCGGCCTTCACCAGGTGCTGCGTGGCCTCCGGATAGCGCCCGGCGAATTCGTCGCTCACCAGTACGTGGCTTTGCCGTGTGTAGATCGGCGACTGGTTCTTGCTGGAGTACAGGATGCGCACCGCGCCCTTGTCGCGCAGGCGCAGGATGTCCATGGCGCCGATGGCGGCGTCGATGTCGCGCGTGGACAGCGCCGCCAGGTAGCCGGCCGTGTCCAGGTTCAGCAGACGCAGGTCCTTGTCGGAGAGCCCGTTCGCTTCCAGCAGGCGCAGCGCCGGCAGATGCATATTGGTGCCCTTGAACAGCGACACGCGCTTGCCGCGCAGGTCGCTGACCGTCTTCAGCGGCGAATCGGGTGGCACGCCCACGTAGATGTTGGCGCGCACGCCGGTGGCCAGCACCAGCCGCGTTTTCAGGCCGGCGGAGCGGGCCACGATGGACGGCAGGTCGCCCTGCAGCGCAAAGTCGAGCTGGCGGTTGGCCAGCGCCTCGTTGACGGCGGGGCCGGCGCCCTTGAAGAAGAACCACTCCACGCGCGTGCCGGTCGGTTTGAACGATTCCTCCAGCCAGCCGCGCGCATGGGCAATCGCCAGCGAACTGCCGGCAAAGCTGGGCGGGGTGCCGGTGGCGGGCTGGGCCACGCCGACGCGGATCACGTCGGGACGCGCGGCCGGGCTTGCGCTGAACGCGGACAGCGGCGACAGCGAAGCCGCCATGCCCAGCCCGGACCAGGCCACGCAGCGCAGCAGCTCGCGGCGGGTCAGCGTGGGTGCAGCGGTGGCATGGGGGCGCGGGGTCGTCATCGTGCAGACCTTCTTGAAGTGGAGGACGGCTCCACGATAAGCGGCGCTGCGCGCGGACCAGAACGAATGATTCCGACTTTGGTTATCGGCCCCGCGCATATGGCGCGCAGCGCGGCGTTGGCATATCGGCATGCAATCTTCTTCGTTGGCCGAGCGCCGGTGCTGTCCTACAGTCTGCGCATTTTGATCCCTGCCAGGCTGACCAAGCCCTCACGATGAGCAATGACCTGACTTCCGGCCGCCGGCGCTTCCTGCAGCGCGGGGCGGTGCTGGGCGCCGCCGCGGCTGGCGCCGCTACTGCGGCGCGCGCAGAACCCCTGACGGTTGCGCCGTGGACGCGCACGCCGGGCGAGCCCGTGCTGTGGCATCCGTATGGCCAGCCGTCCCCGTTCGAGAAAGACGTGGTGCGGCGCAGCCGCAGCGCGGCGCCGCTGCCCGGCGCCAACTCGTCGATGACGCCTTTGCAGGACCTGCGCGGCATCATCACGCCGACCGGGCTGGTGTTCGAGCGCCATCACGCCGGCATCCCGCTGATCGACCCGGCGCAGCACCGGCTGGCGGTGCATGGCCTGGTGGCGCGCCCGCGCATCTTCACCATGGACGACCTGGTGCGCCTGCCGTCGGTGTCGCGCATCCATTTCCTGGAGTGCTCGGGCAACACCGGGCGCGAGTGGAAGGCGCCCGGTGCGAAGTCCGTGCAGATCAGCCACGGCTTGTTGTCTTGTTGCGAATGGACCGGCGTGCCGTTGTCCGTGGTGCTGGACGAAGTCGGCGTGGCGCCGGAAGCTGTGTGGGTGCTAGCCGAGGGCGCCGATGGCGCAGCGATGACGCGCAGCGTGCCGCTGGCCAAGGCGCTGGAAGACGCACTGCTGGTCTATGCGCAGAACGGCGAGATGCTGCGCCCCGAGCATGGCTATCCGCTGCGGCTGTTCCTGCCGGGCTATGAGGGCAACATGTCCATCAAGTGGCTGCGGCGCCTGAAGCTGGGGCGCGCGCCGTTCATGTCGCGCGAAGAGACTTCGAAATACACGGATTCCCTGCCCGACGGCAGCGCGCGGCAGTTCACCTTCCTGATGGACGTGAAGTCCGTGATCACCTTCCCCGCGCCGGATCACAGATTGCGTGAGCGCGGCTTCTACGAGATCGCGGGCCTGGCGTGGTCGGGCCACGGGCGTATCCGCCGCGTCGAGGTGTCGGTCGACGGCGGCCGCAGCTGGCGCGAGGCGCAACTGCAGGAGCCGGTGCTGGACCGCGCTCTGGTGCGCTTCCGCCTGCCGTGGCGCTGGGATGGCGGGCCAGCTTCGCTGGAGAGCCGCGCCATCGACGAAGCCGGCAACGTCCAGCCCACGCCGGACCAGCTGGTGGCCGCGCGCGGCGTGGCTTCCACCTATCACTACAACGCGATCCAGCGCTGGCGCGTGGCCGCGGACGGGAGCATTGCCAATGCGCGCGCTTGAACGATTCAGCGGTGCCGTCGCCGTGCTGGCGCTGGCCTGCGCTGCGCAAACGGTCCTTGCGCAGACCTTCGGCAAAGGCCGCCCCGCCAGCGAGCGCGATCTTGCCGCGTGGAATATCGACGTGACCCCGGACGGCACTGGCCTGCCGCCAGGCAGCGGCACGGTCGCGCGGGGCCAGCAGGTCTATGCGCAGCACTGTGCCGCATGTCACGGCGTCAATGGCGAAGGCAAGCCGGCCGATGCGCTGGTGGGCGGGCAGGGCACGCTGAAGGACGCCGCCAGGGGCAAGGACCCCGTCAAGACCATCGGCAGCTTCTGGCCCTACGCGACCACGGTATTCGACTTCATCAACCGCGCCATGCCCTACAACGCGCCGCAGAGCCTGGCGCCGGACGAGGTCTATGCCGTCACCGCGTGGCTGCTGCACAGGAACGGCGTCCTGCCCGCAGATGCGGTGCTGGACGCGAGCACGCTGCCGCAGGTGAAGATGCCGAACCGCGATGGCTTTGTCGCCGACGCGCGCCCGGATACGGCCAACGTGCCGTGCCGCAGCGGTTGCCCCGGCAAGCCCTGATGGCCCGCAAATGTCGAGACATGGATATGCGATAAGCGGATAAGGGCCAGCGATATGATTCGTTGACCGGGCGATGGCCGGCTCTCTACAGTGCAAGCTTGTACGCGGCATCCCCGATGCCGCATCGGCTTCCCCCGTATGCCAGAGCTTGCCATGACGACCGCAACCGCCCACGCCAGTGTTTCGCGCCAGCAGAGCGCGCCGCTTTCCACCGCATTTTTCGCAGATGCGGGCAACTTCGAGATCCGTGCGCTGGACGCGCCGCTGGGCGCGGAAGTGATCGGGCTCGACTTGTCGCAGCCGCTGTCCGACGCGGATTTTGCCCGCATCCATCGCGCCCACCTCGACTACCACGTGGTGGTGTTCCGCGACCAGCAGATCACGCCCGCGCAGCAGATCGATTTCAGCCGCCGCTTCGGCCCGCTGCAGATCCACGTGCTGCACCAGTTCCAGCTGCCGGGCCATGCGGAAGTGCTGGTGGTGTCCAACGTGGTCGAGAACGGCAAGCCGATCGGGCTGGGCGATGCCGGCCACTTCTGGCATTCGGACCTGTCGTACAAGGAAAAGCCCAGCCTCGGTTCGTTGCTGCATGCGCGCGAGCTGCCCGCCGAGGGAGGCGATACGTTGTTCGCCAACATGCACCTGGCCTGGGACACGCTGCCGGCTGCGCTGCAGCGCGCCGTCGATGGCCTGCAGGCCGAGCACACCTACCTGGCGCGCTATGCCGAGCTGCAGCAACGCAGCCCGTGGCGGCCCAACCTGACGCCGGAGCAGATTGCGCAAGTCAGGCCGGTGCTGCAGCCGGTGGTGCGCACCCATCCGGAAACGGGGCGCAAGGCGCTCTTTGTCAGCGAGCATTTCACCACCCGCATCGTCGGCCTGCCCGAGAAGGAAAGCCGCGACCTGCTGGACCAGTTGTTCGCGCACAGCGTCAAGCCCGCCCACATCTACCGCCACCAGTGGCAGCCACATGACCTGGTGTTCTGGGACAACCGCTCGCTGCTGCATCTTGCCGCGGGCTGTCCGCCGGAACTGCGGCGCGTGATGTACCGCACCACCATCGAAGGTGACGTGCCGCGCTGAAGGCGGCAGCAGTATCGCAAGTCACCGTACGCGCTTGCACTGGCAAGCGCTCATCCACGTATTCCCCGGAGTTTCGATCATGTTCTCTCGTTTTTCCCGCAGGCTCGGCCTGCTGGCGCTGAGCGCCGGCCTGGCCATCACCGGCACCGCGCACGCCGAAGGCAAGCTGCGTATTGCCGAACAGTTCGGCGTGGTCTACCTGCTGCTCAACGTGGCGCGCGACCAGCAGTTGATCGAGAAACACGGCAAGCAGCAGGGCGTCGACATCAAGGTCGAATGGACTCAACTGTCGGGCGGGGCCGCGGTCAATGACGCGCTGCTGTCCGGTGCCATCGATATCGCCGGCGCCGGCGTGGGCCCGCTGCTGACGCTGTGGGACCGCACCCACGGCAAGCAGAACGTGCGCGGCGTGGCGTCGCTGGGCAACTTCCCGTACTACCTGGTCAGCAACAACCCCAAAGTGAAATCGATTGCCGATTTCACGGAGAAGGACCGCATCGCGCTGCCGGCGGTGGGCGTGTCGGTGCAGTCGCGCGTGCTGCAACTGGCTGCGGCCAGGCAATGGGGCGACAAGGAGTACAACCGCCTCGACAAGTGGACCGTGGCGGTGCCGCACCCGGATGCGGCCGCGGCGATCATTTCCGGCGGCACCGAGATCACCGGGCACTTCGGCAATCCGCCGTTCCAGGAGCAGGAACTGGCCGGCAATCCGAACGCGCGCATCGTGCTGAACTCGTATGACGTGCTGGGCGGCCCCAGCTCCTCCACGGTGCTGTACGCGACCGAGAAATTCCGCAACGATAATCCCAAGACCTATCGCGCTTTCGTCGATGCGCTGGCCGAGGCCGCGGCCTTTGCCACCGCCAATCCGGAAGCGGCCGCCGACATCTACCTACGCCAGAGCAAGGCCAAGACCGACCGCGCGCTGCTGCTGCGCGTGCTCAAGAACCCGCAGGTGCAGTTCCGCGTGGCGCCGCAGAACACCTTTGCGCTGGCCGCTTTCATGCACCGCGTGGGCGCGATCCGCAACCAGCCCAAGTCCTGGCAGGACTATTTCTTCCAGGACCCGGTCACCGCGCAGGGGAGCTGAGCATGGCCACCCACAACCTGCGCGTGGTGTCGGACCGCGCCACGCCCCTGCTGCAGTTGGATGGCGTGTCGCTGGAGTACTGCACGCCCGAGCGCATCGTGCGGGCCACCCATCGCGTCAGCTTCGACGTGCATGCCGGCGACCGCTTCGTGCTGCTGGGCCCGTCCGGCTGCGGCAAGTCCACGCTGCTGAAGGCGGTTGCCGGGTTCGTTCCGCCCAGCGAGGGCGAGATCCGGCTGGAAGGCCGGCGTGTGCTGCAGCCCGGCCCGGACCGCATCGTGGTGTTCCAGGAGTTCGACCAGCTGCCGCCGTGGAAAACGGTGGTGCAGAACGTGATGTTCCCGCTGCGGCAAGCGCGCAAGCTGTCGCGGGCAGAGGCGCGCGAGCTGGCGCTGGACAGCCTGCACAAGGTGGGGCTGGCCGATTTTGCCGATGCCTACCCACATACGCTGTCGGGCGGCATGAAGCAGCGCGTGGCGATCGCGCGCGCACTGGCGATGCGCCCCAAGGTGCTGCTGATGGACGAGCCCTTTGCCGCGCTGGACGCCCTCACGCGCCGGCGCATGCAGGAAGAGCTGCTGGCGCTGTGGGACGACGCAGCCTTCACCTTGCTGTTCGTCACGCATTCGATCGAAGAGGCGCTGGTGGTGGGCAGCCGCATCCTGCTGCTGTCGCCGCACCCGGGCCGCGTGCGCGCGGAACTCAACAGCCACCAGTTCAGCCTGGCCAGCCAGGGCGGCGCCGAATTCCAGGCCGCCGCGCAACGCATCCATACCTTGCTGTTCGACGAGCCCGCCGCCGAGGCCGCGCCGCGTGCGCGCAGCGCGGCGGGCCGCTGATCCGGGACATCGCATCATGACGCAACCGACACTGACACTGGCCGACACGCTTCGGCCCGAATACGAACGCGAGCCTGAACCCTTCACCGAAGCCCCGCTTGCGCGCGCGCTGCCGTGGCACCAGCGCCTGTGGCAACACGGCTGGCTGCGCAAGGCGGTGATCCTGCTGGCGCTGGGGCTGATCTGGGAGCTGGTGGCGCGCGTGCAGGACAACGACCTGCTGCTGCCGTCCTGCCTGGCCACGATGCGCGCCTTTGCCGAGGCGGTGGGCAGCGGCGAGCTGCCGGGCAAGGCGGCGATTTCGCTGTCGGTGCTGCTGCGCGGCTATGCGGCCGGCATCGTGCTGGCGTTCGTGCTGACCTCGCTGGCCGTGTCCACGCGCTTTGGGCGCGATGTGCTGGATACGCTCACCGCCATGTTCAACCCGCTGCCGGCGATAGCGCTATTGCCGCTGGCGCTGCTGTGGTTCGGGCTGGGCACCAGGAGCCTGGTCTTCGTGCTCGTCCATTCGGTGCTGTGGCCGCTGGCGCTGAACATGTACGCGGGCTTCCAGTCAGTTCCGCCGACGCTGCGCATGGCGGGCCGCAACTACGGCCTGCGCGGGCTGCGCTATGTCGCGCTGGTGCTGGTGCCGGCGGCGCTGCCGGCGATCCTGTCGGGCCTGAAGATCGGCTGGGCCTTTGCCTGGCGCACGCTGATCGCGGCCGAGCTGGTGTTCGGCGCGTCGTCGGGGCAGGGCGGGCTGGGCTGGTTCATCTTCCAGAACCGCAATGAGCTCTACACCGACCGCGTTTTTGCAGGGCTGGCCGCGGTGATCCTGATCGGGTTGCTGGTGGAGGGGCTGGTGTTCACCACGCTGGAACGGCTCACGGTGCGCCGCTGGGGCATGCAGCAGTAGCCGCCCGCTTGCCGTGTGCCGGCATGGGGCGTAGGCTACGCCTCCGGTACGCAACCGGAGCCCACCCATGACCGCCATCCACCAGGCCGCCGCACAGGGATTCGCCAGCCAGGCCGATACCTACGCGCGCGGACGTCCCGAGTATCCCACTGAAATCGACACCTGGCTGCGCGGCACGCTGGGCCTGCGCGCGGGCCGCACCGTGCTGGACCTGGGCGCGGGCACCGGCAAGTTCACGCGCCGGCTGGTGGAGACGGGGGCGACGGTGATCGCGGTCGAACCGGTGGCGCAGATGCGCGCGCAGCTGGCCACGGTGCTGCCGTCAGTGCAGGCGCTGGAAGGCAGTGCCGAGGCCATCCCGCTGCCCGATGCCAGCGTCGACGCCGTCGTCTGCGCGCAGGCCTTCCACTGGTTTGCCAATGCGCGGGCGATGGCGGAAATCGGCCGCGTGCTGCGCCCCGGCGGCCGGCTAGGGCTGGTATGGAACGTGCGCGATGAAAGCGTGGACTGGGTGGCGCAGCTGACGGCCATCATGACGCCGTATGAAGGCGACGCGCCGCGCTTCTACAAGGGCGACTGGAGGCGGGTCTTTCCCGCCGAGGGCTTCGGGCCGCTGGCGCTGCAGCGCCTGCCCTACACGCATGTAGGGGCGCCGCAGCAGGTGATCGTGGACCGGGTGATGTCGGTGAGCTTCATTGCCGCGCTGCCGGCGGCGGAGCAAGCCCGCGTGCGTGAACGGCTGCAGGCGGTTATCGACGGGCATCCCGCGCTGGCGGGCCGAGCCGAGGTTGCTTTCCCTTATCGCACCGAGGCCTATTGCTGCGAACGGCTGGCCTGACGCTACGTCGTCGCCTGCCGCACCCAGAATGCGGCGCCGTGGCGCGCAACGGCGCCGGGTTCGGGTTTCCGGGCCGTCGCGGGAAGCTGACGCGCCGGTTGTTTGGGTAAGCCATGCCTGGGCCGTGGCCGGGGCATGCTTGGCGCTTGACTGGAAGCACGGTGCCCGGCGAATCGAAAGTGGATCGATCGTAGCGGGACGCAGGCTGGCTGGAGGGTGCGGCTTTCCGAAATGACCCCGGGAAATTTCTGCAATGCGGGGTGGTGCGAGCCGGGCTCAGTGCATCGGCAAATGGCCGATAGCGGTCAGCGCCTGCACCACTTCGGGCGACAGGCGGCGTTCCCTGCATGGCACGCCCGCGGTCTCGAGCGTGGTCCACAGGTCTGCGTCGCCGGTGACGATACGCTGCCGCAGGTGGGCCAGGTATGTGTACTCCGCGGAGGTCAGCGGGCGCGGGGCGCTACGCAGGTCATCCAGGATGGCGCCAAGCGAGAGGGCGGGAACGGTCATACCAGGGTCGGGAAAAGCACGGCGGTGAGACATTGCAGCGAGGGTACGGAAAGCAGCGCAGGGATTGCGCAGAGGTCAGGCAACGCATGATTTTATCCACGCCGTGCAGCGGCTGCTTAATCAAAAGCAGGTAACTTTCCCTCTAATTCCACTTGCAAACTGGGGAGTGGCGAGTACGCGCACGCAATGTGGCGCATGCGGTAGCCGGGGGGCCGGCGAAGGCGCTTGGGCGACGGCCTGGGCGGCAGGAGGCACTGGCCACGTGTTGCAGAAAAACGCCAGCGCGCCGCCGCCCGGATCCATGAATGCGTGCAGCGTCGTTTGCGCGGCTCCGCCGCACGTGTGCTGCTTCCTTGACACGCAGCAGGGCGGATTGACAAGCCGGGATGCGTTCTATACGTTGGCGCATCGTTCCGTCATCCAGTCCAGCCAGGATCGCCGCCGTCCGCCATGCCACGCAAAGCCGCACAGGTTTCAGAAGCCGACAAGCACGCCGCCGCGGGCGGCGCCATCGCCGTGGACCGGGCGCTGTTCGTGCTGTCGGTGTTCCGCCTTGGCGATACCGCGCTGGGGCTGGCCGAGCTGGCGCAGCGCAGTGGCCTGTACAAGAGCACGCTGCTGCGCTTGCTGGCCTCGCTCGAGCACGCCGGGCTGGTGCGGCGCCAGCCGGACGGGCGCTATGGGCTGGGTCCCGAGGTGGCGCGGCTCAATGCCGTCTACGCGGCGTCGTTCTCATTGGAGGCGGTGGTGATGCCGGCGCTGCGCGAGCTGGTGCGCATCACGCGTGAAAGCGCGGCCTTCCATGTCGAGCAGGGCGAGCACCGACTGTGCCTGTACCGCGTCGATTCGCCGCAGCCGGTGCGCGACCATGTCCGCGCCGGCGAACTGCTGCCGCGCGACCGGGGCGCCGGCGCGCGCGTGCTGCGCGCCTTTGCGGGCGAGTCCGGCTCGCTCTACGAGCGCATCCGGCACGAGGGCGTGGCGGCTCTGGTGGGCGACCGCAGCCCCGATCTTGCCGGGGTGTCGGCGCCGGTGTTCGGTCCCGGCGATGTGCTGTGCGGCGCGCTGACGCTGACCTGCCCGGCCTCGCGCTACCGGGAAGACTTCCGCGTCGATGTGCTGCATGCGGCGCGTGTGCTGACCCAGGCGCTGGGCGGCTCCTTTCCGGACAGCATTGCGGACAAGGCCACCCCGGACTGAGCTGCGTGTGCAGCCGGCCCGACCCGGCTTGTCGGGGGTGCCACGGCCCGGCATGTGCGGGCTATCATGCGGCTGGCATTGAAAACAACGCACGTCACATGTTGTGAAAACAAGTGCGGGAGATGCCTGCTTCGCGCCCCTGTGGCCTGATGCCCGCTGCTCGATATTGACGGCGCGGCAGACGGCATCCTTGAGGAAATCCCCGTGCACCTGGACCAGCAGACCATTGCGGTGGTGATGATGGTGTTTTTCTGCAGCACGCTGATTATTGCGGCGGGGCTGGTGTTCGCGCTGCGCGCGAGCGAGGCGGGGCGGCTGTGGGCGTTCGGGCACGTGCTGGTGTCGGCCGCGGGCCTGGCGCTGGCCATCAGCGCTGCCAGCGGCACGGGCCATCTGGGCACGCTGGGTGCGTTGGCGTTCGTGGCTGGCTGGCTGCTGATCTACCGCGGCGTGCGGGTCTATTACGGGGTGCCGGCCCATCCCGCGGCGCTGGCCGCCGCGGGCGTGATCGTGCTTGGCCTGATCGCGGCCACCAGCGGCATGCCCGACGGGCAGCAGGTGGTGCTGCGCATTGTCTACGGCTTGCTGGCGCTGGTGTCGCTGGCCACCTTTGCCACGCTGGCGCGCGCCGGGCGCGGGCGCCGCAGCATCGGCGCGCCGCTGGTGCTGGTGGCCAGCCTGGTGCATCTGGCCACGCAGCTGGCCGGCTTCAGCCATGCCATGAACCTGCCCGTGGCGGGCGGTGCGGGCGCCGCGCCGCTGACGCTGTTCTTTGCCGGCCCGGCCGGCTCGGCCTGGCTGCTAGCGCCGCTGATCGCCACGCTGCTGGGCCTGTTCGGCTTCACCATGATGGCGATGGAGCAGATCATCGCGCACAACGAAAGCGGCGCGCGCGTGGATGCCCTGACCGGGCTGCTCAACCGCGGGGCGCTTGAGATGTCGGCACTGTCGCTGGTGGCGCGCTGGCAGCGCGACGGGCAGGCGCTGTCCTGCCTGGTGATCGACATCGATTATTTCAAGCAGGTCAACGATACCTTCGGCCACCACGCCGGCGACGCCGTGCTGCGCGAGGTTGCGCATGCGCTGGACAATTCGCGCCGCGCCTCGGACGTGGCCGGGCGCTATGGCGGCGAGGAGTTCTGCGTGTTGTGCCCGCATACCGACGAGCAGCAGGCCTCGGCGCTGGCCAACCGGATCCTGCGCAAGGTGCGCGCGATCGAACTGCCCGCCGGCCATGGCCATGCCAGCGTCAGCATTGGCATGGCGCAGCTGCGCGGCGGCCCGGGCAGCAAGGAAGCGCTGTGGCGCCTGTTGTTCGCCGATGCGGATCGCGCGCTCTACCACGCCAAGGAACATGGGCGCGACCGCTACGTGCTGGCCTCGTCCATGGTGGCGCCGGCGGCCGCGAGCGCATCGCCGGCGTCAATGCTGGCGCCTGAGCCCGACCTGGCCGGCTGACCCCGTTATGCCTGCCGGCCTGGCTCTGGCACATCGCGCTGCGGCGCACCGTCATAGGTCCACAGGAACTGGCGCGGCATCGGGCCCTTGTTGCGCCCGCCCTCGCAGGTCTGTTCCCAGGCATGCGCCAGGATGCCGACCGAGCGCGACAGGCAGAACAGCCCCCGCGCCAGCGGTGCGGCAAAGCCCAGTTCGGCATAGATCACCGCGGTGGCGCCATCGATATTCATTGGGATGGGTTTGCCGCGGCCGGCACCCAGCGCTGCCTCGACCGCGCGCGCGATCCCCGCGTAGCGCCCGCTGACCACGCCGTTGGCCGCGGCCTGGTCGACCAGCGCCAGCAGCCGCGGCGCACGCGGGTCGACCGGGTGGAAACGGTGGCCAAAGCCGGCAATGAACTTGCCGTGCAGGTCGCGGTAGTGCTGCAGCGCGGCGGCGACGGCGTCGTCCATGGCGCTGCTCGCATCCAGCCGCTGCGCCACGTCCTGGTAAAGCGCCACCGCCTGTTCACCGGCGCCGCCATGCACGTCGCCCAGCACGTTGACGGCGGAAGCCATGGCGTTGTTCAGCCCCACGCCGCAGGTGGCCGCCATGCGTGCGATGGCAATGCTGGGCGCCTGCGGGCCGTGGTCGACCGCGGCCATCAGCGCCGCGTCCAGCAGCTCGCCCTGCCCGGGGCCGGGCAGCTCGCCGCGCAGCATCAGCCAGATCATCTGCGCAAACGAGACCCGGCCGATCAGTTGTTCGATGGGGTAGCCGCGGTAGCGGATCTCGCCCGGGCGCATGTCGATGATGCCGGTGCGCCACCAGTCCTGCGACAGGCGCTGGCCCGGGTCCATGGCGTCATCCCGGGTGTGGCCGGGGTGGCTGCTGGTGTCGATGCCGCTCATATCGCGCGCTCCTCGCTCAGTTGGTCGATGTCCGCATTGCTGTAGCCCAGGCTGGCCAGCACCTGCCGCGTATGCTGGCCCAGCTCCGGCGGCGGCGTGTCCACGGCCGGGGCCTCGCGGTTGAGCTTGAAGCCGGTGCGCACCACGCGGATATCGCGGCCTACGCCGGGCGCATCGGCAAATTCGCCGATCATGCCGCGCTCGCGCACCTGCGGATGGGCCAGCGTCTGCGGCACGTCCAGCACCGGGCCGGCGGGCACGCCGGCCTCGGTCAGCAGCGGCCACCATTCGGTGGCCGGCTTCTTCGCCAGCTCTGCTTCCAGCGCCTGTGTCAGTTCCCCCCGGTTGGCCAGCCGTGCCTGGCGCTGCGCGAAGCGCGCATCGGCGGCCAGCTCGGGACGGCCCAGCACGCGGCACACGGCTTCAAACTGTTCCTGCTTGTTGGCGGCGATATTGAGCAGCCCGTGCGCGGTGCGGAACGTGCCCGAGGGGCTGGCGGTCATGTTCTCGTTGCCCATCGGCGCCGGCACCTTGCCGGCGATCAGGTGGTTGGACACCACCCAGCCCATGGTGGCCAGCGTGGCTTCCAGCATCGATACGTCGATGAAATAGCCTTCGGTGCGCTGGTGGTCCGCCAGCGCCGCCGACACCGCCAGCGCCGCGGTCAGCCCGCCGATGGTGTCCGAGACCGGATAGCCGACCCGCAACGGTGCGCTCTGCGCATCGCCGGTAATGCTCATCACGCCGGCCATGCCCTGGATGATCTGGTCATAGGCCGGCAGCCCGGCCAGCGGCCCGTCCTGGCCGAAACCGGAAATCGCGCAGTAGATCAGGCGCGGGTTGTCCTGCTTCAGGGTCTCGTAGCCCAGCCCGAGCCGGTCCATCACGCCGGGGCGGAAGTTCTCCACCAGCACGTCGGCGCTTTGCACCAGCTTGCGGAACACCTCCTTGCCGCGCGCGTGCTTCAGGTTCAGGGTGAGCGACTGCTTGCCGGGGTTCTGGGCCAGGAACGACACGCCCATCAGGCGCTGGTTCAGCTCGGCATCGGCGCCCAGCTGGCGCGCCAGGTCGCCGGTGCCGGGGGTTTCCACCTTGATGACTTCGGCGCCCAGGTGGGCAAGCTGGTGGCAGCAGAACGGCCCGGCCAGCACATTGGTGAGGTCGAGCACGCGGATATGGCGCAGGGGCTTTTGCATGGGGCTACGTCCGGCCGTACGTTCTTGACGTTCCGTAGAACAGAACAATGGTCTTTAATAAAGAACAGACGCAGCATAGGAGGCGCATGCTGGCGTGTCAAGGCACGCGCCAGCCCCTGCCGGGGCCGGACTTGCTGGAACGGAATTACAGGAACGTGAACACTTCTTCCCGCGACAGCCGCGACTTCGGCAGCGCGGCATTGAAGTCCTGCGCGCTGCGGTAGCCCAGGCTGACCAGCGCCACGCTGGTCAGTCCGCGCTCGCGCAGGCCCAGTTCGAGGTCGAGCGGGCCGGTATCGATGCCTTCCATCGGCGTGGCGTCCACGCCCAGCGCGGCCGCGGCCATCAGCAGGCCGCCCAGCGCCAGGTAGACCTGGTGTGTCATCCAGTGCTGCAGGTCGTAGCGGTGCAGGTCGACAAAGCCGCGGCGGATCTTGTCCATGCCGGCGCGGGCAGCGTCATCGGCAAAACGCCCGTCGCGCTGCTCGGCCGCCAGGATGCCGGCCAGGTGGGCGGCATCCATTTCCGTGCGCACGCACAGCGCGATCACATGCGAGGCGTCCTGGATCTTCTGCGTGTTGTAGGGATGGCGGTCGACGGTGGCGCGCGTCATCCGTGCCCGGCCTTCGGGCGTGGCGGAAACCACGAAGTGCCACGGCTGGGAATTGACCGAGGACGGGCTCTTGTGCAGCACGGCGAGCAGCTGGTCCACGGTGGCCTGGGGCAGGGTGCGGCCTGCCTCGAAGGCTTTGGTGGCATACCGGGTATCGACGATGTCGGAGAGATTCATGACCAGGCTCCAGTTGGAAAGTGGGTGATGCAGGGAGCACCACGCCGAGGTCACCATGGTCCCAGTTGCCATGTCATTGAAAAAGAGGCATTTGATTAGTACTGCCTTCAATGCATGTTTGAAAATAGCTTCCCGACAACATCGTCTGCCCCTCGGGCCTCCACGGTCAGCGCGACTGCCCTACAATGACGCCCCCGCCCGCGCCGGCCTTGCGCCGCGCGGGCTACTTTGTCTTGCAGGGAACGGAATCGATGATGTCAAACGCATGCGGCCTGGACTTCGGCACGTCCAATTCAACGGTCGGCTGGAGCCATCCGGAGCGGCCGGCGGCGCTGCTGCCGCTGGAGGACGGCAAGGTGACGCTGCCCTCGGTGATCTTCTTCCATGCGGAGGATCCGCTGGTCAGCTATGGCCGCGCCGCGCTGGGTGATTACCTGGCTGGCTATGAAGGCCGGCTGATGCGTTCGCTCAAGAGCCTGCTGGGCACCTCGATGATGGACGACAGCACCGAGGTGATGGGCCAGGCGATGCCGTTCCGCAAGCTGCTGGCGCACTTCATCCGCGAGCTGAAGACGCGTGCCGAGCAGGCTGCCGGCACGGAGTTTTCGCGCGCCGTGCTGGGCCGCCCGGTATTCTTCATCGACGAGAACCCGGCCGCCGACCAGCTCGCCGAAGACACCCTGGCCGAGATCGCGCGCGACGCGGGCTTCGGCGAGATCGCGTTCCAGTACGAGCCGATCGCCGCGGCCTTCGACTACGAGGCCCGGATCACGCGTGAGGAACTGGTGCTAGTGGCCGACATCGGCGGCGGTACCTCGGACTTCTCGCTGGTGCGGCTGTCGCCCGAGCGCGCCGCGCGCAGCGACCGGCGCGACGACATCCTGGCCAATGGCGGCGTGCATATCGGCGGCACCGACTTCGACCGTGCGCTCAGCCTGGCGCGCGCAATGCCGCTGCTGGGCCTGGGCAGCGCGCTGCGCAACGGCAAGGCGATGCCGTCCAGCCAGTATTTCGACCTGGCCAGCTGGCACACCATCAACCTGGTCTATACGCGCAAGGCGTGGTCGCTGGTGATGGACAACTACCGCGACGCGGCGGATACGGTCAAGCTCGACCGCCTGGTGCGGCTGATCCGCGAGCGTGCCGGGCACTGGCTGGCCATCCAGATGGAAGCCGCCAAGATCGCCTTGTCCGATGACGG
This sequence comes from Cupriavidus sp. GW823-FHT06D04, assembly GCF_058795055.1. NCBI lineage: Bacteria > Pseudomonadati > Pseudomonadota > Betaproteobacteria > Burkholderiales > Burkholderiaceae > Cupriavidus > Cupriavidus sp. GW823-FHT06D04. The sequence continues at coordinate 205,081 of NZ_JBXAHL010000004.1, forward strand.
CAGCACCGACGTGGACCTGCACCGGCTGGAGCAGGGGCTGACGCTGACCATCACGCGCGACGAGTTCGATGCGTCGATCGACAAGCTGGTGGTGAAGACCGAGCAGACTGTGCAGAAGCTGCTGGTGGACGCCGGCGTGGATGGCGCCGCGGTAGATACCATCTTCTTCACCGGCGGCTCCAGCAGCGTGCCGCTGCTACGGCAGCGGCTGGCGGCGCTGTTGCCGGAAGCGCGTTGCGTGGAAGGGGACCGGTTTGGCAGCATCGGCAGCGGGCTGGCGCTGGATGCTGTGCGGAAGTTTGGCGGCTGACGCCGTCAGGGGATCCCCTCAGCCGGCCAGCGTTCGCATATCGCGCAAGCCGTATTCATCCCCCAGCGCCAGCCGGGCCGCCCGCAGCGCGCCGCGCGCGGCCGCCGCATCGCCCGCCAGCCGCAATAGCGCCGGCAGTTCCCACGGCGCGCGCAAGAGCCTGCCCAGCACCGCGCCCACATCGGTCTTGCCGTCATCACCCATGCCCGCCGCCGCGGCAGCCGGGACCGCGCGGCTGGCCGGGTCGATCACCACGCGGCAAGCCGCGAACGGCAGCCGGCAAGCCGCCGCCATGCGCGCGGCGAGGTGTGATTCCATGTCGACGCAAAGCGCCCCCGTGGCCCGGTGCAGCATCTGCTTGGCGGCAACCGAAAGCACCGGCTGGTCCGCGCCGGCAAGGACCCCGACCCTGGCATGCGGCAGTGCCGCGTGCATTGCCCGGGTCCAGGTCATGTCGGTGTCGTAGCGTTCGCCTGCCGCGCAGACCGAGTCCGCCAGCACGAGATCGCCCGGCGCCAGCGCGGGATCCAGCCCGCCCGCCACGCCAAAGCTGAGAATGCCCATGCAGTACCGGCTCGCCATCGCGGAAACGCCTTGTTCCAGCGCAAGGCCGCGCAGGCCGTGCACCACGCGGCAATGCGGGCCGGCGGCGATGCGCGCCTCGAACGCCATGCCGGTGACGACCAGCACGAACGGTGCCGTCATAGCCCCCAGGACACCTGGTGCGCGCCGCCGCGCTGCAGGTTGCGGTAGCGCGCCAGCGCCCACAGCGGGAAGTAGCGCGCATAGCCGTGATAGCGCAGGTAGAACACGCGCGGAAAGCCCACGGCGGTAAAGCGTGGCTCATGCCACAGCCCGCCGGATTGCTGCGTGCGCAGCAGGTAGTCGATGCCGCGTGCCACCGCCGGATGCCGCGCGGCGCCGGCTGCCATCAGCGCCAGCAGCGCCCACGCGGTCTGCGAGGCCACGCTCGGCGCCGGCTCGTAGCCGCGGTAATCGAGCCGGTAGCTGCTGCCGTCCTCGCCCCAGCCGCCGTCGGCGTTCTGGATCTGTTCGAGCCAGGCCACGGCGCGGCGCATCTCGGGGGCTTCCGGGGCCAGGCCCGCGGCGTTCAGCGCGCACAGCGCGCTCCAGGTGCCGTAGATATAGTTGGTGCCCCAGCGGCCGAACCAGCTGCCGTCGGGCATCTGCTCGGCCAGCAGGTAGCGCAGCGCGCGCGCGGCGGGTTCGCTCTTGCCCGGCGTGGCGCCGATCTGGCACAGCATCGACAGGCAGCGCGCGGACACGTCCGCGGTGGGCGGGTCCAGCAGCGCGCCATGGTCGGCAAAGGGGATGTTGTTCAGGTAGAGATGCGTGTTCTCGGGCTCGAACGCGCCCCAGCCGCCGTCGCTGCTTTGCATGCCGACGATCCACTCGGCGGCGCGCGCCACGGCTTCGTCATAGCGGCCCGGCACATCGTGCGCGCGCATGTAGCGGTCCATCGCGGCGGCCACCACGGCAGTGTCGTCCACGTCCGGGTAATAGGGATTGGCGTACTGGAAGGCCCAGCCGCCGGGGCGCACCCGTGGGCGGCGCACGATCCAGTCGCCGCGCACGTCCAGCACCTGCAGCGGCCTGAGCCAGTCCAGGCCGCGCCCGGCCGCGGCGGTTGCGCGCGCCTCGCCGGTTTCCAGCAGCGCGTGCGCGGCCAGCGCGGTATCCCACACCGGCGACAGGCAGGGCTGGCAATAGGCTTCGTCGCCGTGCTCGACCAGCAGCCGCTCGATGGATTGCCGCGCCACCGCGCGCGCCGGGTCGTCGGGCGGCACGCCCAGCACGTCGAACATCATCACGCTGTTGGCCATTGCCGGGAAGATGGCGCCCAGGCCGTCCTCGCCGTTGAGCCGCTCACGCACGAAGGCCTGCGCCGCGGCAATGGCGCGCCGGCGCAGCGTGCGCGGGACGAGCGGCTCGGCCACGCGCAGCAGCGCGTCCAGGCCGCGGAACACGGTGTACCAGCCGGCGTGCTGGTGCGCCGCGCGCGGCGGCAGCCGCACCGTATGGCAATTGCCGACGAACAGCTCATTGATGCCGACCCCGCGCGGGTTGCGCGCCTGCGGGCGCAGGCTGTTCAGCACCAGCAGCGGCACGATCACCGTGCGCGCCCAGTACGAGACCTTGGACAGGTGGAACGGGAACCACTGCGGCAGCAGCATGATCTCGACCGGCATCATCGGCACCGCCGACCACGGCATCACGCCGTACAGGGCCAGCAGCGTGCGCGTGAATACATTGCTGGCCTCGGCGCCGCCCAGCGCGTGGATGGCCCGGCGCGCGCGCTGCATATGCGCGGCCTGGGGATCGTCGCCGGCCATCTTCAGCGCGAAATAGGCCTTCACGCTGGCGCTGACGTCGGAGCGGCCTTCATGGAACAGCGGCCAGCCGCCATCGGGATTCTGGATGCGGCGCAGGTAGCGGGCCAGGCGGGCTTCAAGCTCCAGGTCCGGGGCTTCGCTGAGGTAGTGCACCATCAGCACGTATTCGGCGGGAATGGTGGCGTCGGCTTCCAGTTCATAGACCCAGTGGCCGTCGGGGCGCTGCTGGTGCAGCAGCGCGTCGATCGCGCGGCCGATGCCGTGGTCCAGTGCCTGCGCGGCGCCGCGCGGCGAGGGGCTGTCGCCCGCGCTGGCCGGCGCGATCCGTGGCACTGCCGTGGCAAAGGCGGTCTCATTCATCGACATGCAGACTCCTTATGCCGGTGCGCGGCGCGGCCGCGCCCGGCATGCATCGGGTGCAGCGCTCAGCCAATGGCGTGGCGCAGCACGATCCAGAGCAATTGGGCGCGCGGCAGGCGCACGCGCTGGCGCGGCGCGCGCCAGCCCTGCGTGCGCAGCCGCGCCAGGATGCGGTGGTAGACCTCGGCCATGATGCGCGGCGAGCGCACCTGCCGGGATGGGCAGCGCGCCATGATGGCATAGGCCTGGTCATAGTGCGCCTGGGCCTCGCGCGCCACGGCCGCGCAGGCCTGGCCGACGGCGGGGTGGGCCACCACGGCCTGGGGCGTGTCCGCCCCGATGCCGGCCGCGGCCAGCGCTTCCGCCGGCAGGTAGAGCCGGCCGATGGCAGCGTCTTCGTCGATATCGCGCAGGATATTGGTCAGCTGCAGCGCGCGGCCCAGGTGGTGCGCAAGCGCAATGCCGCACGCTTCTTCCAGGCCGAACACGCGCACCGCCAGCCGGCCGACAGCGCTGGCGACACGATCGCAATACAGGTCGAGGGTGGCCGCGTCGGGGGCACGGATGTCCTGCACCACGTCCATGGTCATGCCGTCGATCACGGCGAGGAAATCCTGCTGCTGCAGGTGGAAGGCCCGGATCTGCGCGCTCAGCGGCTGCAGGGCGCGAGGCGGATTGCCGGCGTAGCAGGCGGCGATGTCGTGGCGCCAGGCATCGAGCGCGGCAAGGCGCTCGGCGTGCGGTGCGTTGCCGTCGGCGATGTCGTCGACCGCGCGGCAGAACGCATAGATCTCGAACATGGCCTGGCGCTGCGCTGACGGCAGGATGCGCAGCGCGGCATGGAAGGAACTGCCGGCCGATGCCGCTGGGCCGGCCTGGCCGCCATGGTCGGCGGCGACAGGGGCGTCTTGCGTTGCGATTTGAGTACCGGCCACGTAACTCCTCGACACGCTGCATACCGTCCCGCACTGACCGCGCAGCATCCGTGCGCGCCCACTGGCGGGAGGGTGGTTGTGGGTCGGCCGATTATAGCAATTTCACCCGTTGCAGGATCGCAGTCTCCACCGCCCCGGTGCCGGCGCGCCAATAAAAAAGCCCCGCGCCGAAGCTGCGGGGCTTTCCTTCCGGCCGGTCCGCTGGACCGGCCCGGACTCCACCGGTATCAGAGGGCCTGAATCTTGGTGGCTTGCTCGCCCTTCTGGCCCATGGCCTTGACGTAGCGTACCTTCTGGCCTTCCTTCAACGACTTGAAGCCATTGCCTTCAATTGCGGAGAAGTGCGCGAACAGATCATTGCCACCTTCATCCGGCGTGATGAAGCCGAAGCCCTTGGCGTCGTTGAACCACTTAACGGTACCGGTTTCCATATCTATCTCAACCTTGAATTTCAAAATGAGCGAAAACGCTCGTTATACACCGTGTGCAACGCACCCAGCGGATCCTTTTTATGTTCCCCGCCAGCGCATTCCATATGACTTCGATATGTCGCTGTCGTGACAACCGAAAACGTCACGGAACGACAACACCAAAAGACACACCGCATGGGCGCTGCACAAGTGGGAATCATTCTGCCGAATTTTCCCGGCGTGTCAATCAGGCTAAGCGCCTAATCATGATGAGAGGTTCCGATAGGAGATGTTAGCGTTTTCTACTTCGGCTTCAGTTCAGTGAATTCCCTGATTTTCTATTGGCGGATTTGGTTGTGCGTGCACCGTCAGCGAGCGCGATGCCACGCCCCCGGGCATAATGGCTTCCGTCCGGTGCATGGGCGTGCCATCTTTTTTACAAATTCTTACGGCAGCCAATGCCTACCGCGTTCGGGGGAAGCGGGCGCGGCCCGGAGATATCATTATGCTGGCAATAAAGGCCAGGCCGGTGGCCGCGCTCGCGTCATGCACAGACATACATGAGCGCGCTCACTGTATGCGGGCCCATACATAAAAGATCGGAACGGGGAATCCATCATGGCGTTTCAAACCTAGCTGTCCGGCATTGCGGTTGCGGACAGCCCCACCACCCGTCGCGCACGGGGCCTGGACTGTTTCCGTTGTTTGCATTTGAGACTGAGGGCCGCTCGCGGTGCGCCCGTACCACGAGCGTGGCTGGCGCGTGCCCTGCGGCGCTGCGGCGCGCGTTAATGCGCGAGCCGGCTCAATGTCTCAGTGTTGGGACAATTGTTGACAATGTGATCCATGCGTCTGTCCTAGCATTCGTTTGCCGGATACCATCGGATTTTTCCGATTCTGAGGTCCACAGTCGGACACAAGGCGGCGACGACCGCATCAGGAAATGTTGTGCGTGAGGCACTTGCCGGCGTGCGCAGAGAAGAGGAAGCAAGCCTGTGAAGCAGCTGGAGGAAGCACAAGGGAGCCGGGGCGGTCGCATGCCGTTCCGATCGGGGTGGGTAGGGATGCGCATGGCGCAGCGGGTGCAAGGCATCGCGCTGGCCCTCGGGGCGGCGACGGCTGCGGCCGCGCCGGTGCCCGCGGCGCAGACGGCATCCTTGCCGTCGATCGCCTTGCACTACGGCGCCAAGCCGCCGGTTGACGCCCTGCAGGCCTTCGACATCGCCGTGGTCGAGCCCGACAGCGGCTTCGACCCGCGCCAGGCGGCGACGCCGGCCACCGCCTGGTTTGCCTATGTCAGCGTGGGCGAGGTGCTGGAGAGCCGCCCCTACTTCAAGGACATCCCCAAGGCCTGGTTCGTCGGGCGCAATGACGCCTGGAACGCCCCGGTCATCGACCAGGCAGCCGACGGCTGGCCCGCCTTCTATGTCGACAAGGTGATCGCGCCGCTGTGGCAGCGCGGCTTCCGCGGCTTCTTCCTCGATACCCTCGATTCCTACCAGCTTGCCGCCAGGACCGACGCCGAGCGCGCGCGGCAGGAAGCCGGGCTGGTGCGCGTGATCCGCGCCATCAAGGCGCGCTACCCCGAGGCGCGCCTGGTCTTCAACCGCGGCTTCGAGATCCTGCCGCAGGTGCACGACCTGGCCCATGCCGTTGCCTTCGAATCGCTGTTCCGCAGCTGGAACCAGGCCCAGGGCCGCTATGTCAATGTGCCGCAGGCGGACCGCGACTGGCTGCTGGCGCAGGCGCGCACCATCCGCGAGCAGTACCGCCTGCCGGTAATCTCCATCGACTATTGCCCGCCGGCGGACCGCCGCTGCGCACGCGAAACCGCGCAGCGCATCCGCGCGCTGGGGATCACGCCCTATGTGGCCGATCCCGGGCTGCAGACGGTTGGCATCGGCAAGGTCGAGGTGCTGCCCCGGCGCGTGCTGGTGGTGCAGGAGCGCCGCCCCGGCGTGTCGATCGATGATTCCGAGGGCGTGCGCTTTGTCTCGATGCCGCTCAACTACCTTGGCTATCGCGTGGATTTCGCCGAGACCAGCGAGGACCTGCCCGAGATCGGGCCGGACCGCTACGCCGGCGTGGTGGTGTACCTGTCAGGCAATGTCACGGCGCAGCCGGGACGCTTCTATACCTGGGTGCAGGCGCGCATGGCGCAGGGCATGCCGGTGGTGTTCCTCAACGACTTCGGCACCAACGTGAGCGGCGCGGTGGCGCGCAGCTTCGGGCTGAAGACCGTCAAGGGCCGCGTGTCGGGCCCGGTCGAGGTGCTGGCCAAGGACCGGATGATGGGCTTCGAGATGCCGGTGGCCCCCGACCGCACCCAGGCCGAAGCGATCCAGGTGCCGGACGGCGATGGCTACCGTTCGCTGCTGCGCCTGCGCTCGGGCACGCTGACCTATGACGCCGCCGCGATCACGCCGTGGGGCGGCTATGTGCTGGGGCCGTATGCGGTGCGCCAGAGCGGCAACGGCAACCCCCAGAGCCGCTGGGTGGTGCAGCCGCTGGACTTCCTGCGCGAGGCGCTGCGCCTGCCCGCCATGCCCGTGCCCGATGTCACCACCGAGAACGGCCGGCGCCTGCTGACCATCCATATCGACGGCGACGGCTTTGCCTCGCGCGCCGAGATTCCCGGCGGCGGTTTCTCCGGCGAGGTGCTGTTCCGCGAGATCTTCGACCGCTACCGGCTGCCGATGACGATGTCGGTGATCCAGGGCGAAGTCAGCAAGGACGGCATGTACCCCAGGCTCAGCGCCGAGCTTGAGCCGATCGCGCGCAAGATCTTCGCGCAGCCTTATGTCGAGGTGGCCAGCCATACCTTCTCGCATCCGTTCGAATGGTCGCGCACGGTGCCGGCACCGCCAGGGCAGGCAGCGCAATCCAGCGGGGCCGCCGTGGTCGAGGGCGACGAGGCCTTCCACCTGAGCATCCCCGGCTACAGCATGGACCTGAACCGCGAGATCGGCGGCTCCATCGACTACATCAACCGCACGCTGGCGCCGGCCGGCAAGCCGGTCAGCATGCTGCTGTGGTCGGGCGACTGCCAGCCGCCGGCCGAGGCGCTGCGCCTGACCGACAAGGCGCGCGTGCTCAACATGAACGGCGGCGATACGCTGATCACGCGCAGCAATCCCAGCTGGACCGCGATTGCGCCGCTGGGCATCAACAAGCCCGGCGGCACCTTCCAGGTATTTGCGCCCAACCAGAACGAGAACGTCTACACCAACCTCTGGCACGGCCCGTTCTACGGCTTCGAACGCGTGATCGAGACCTACGAGCTGACCGACAAGCCTTATCGCTTCAAGCCGGTCAATATCTACTACCACAGCTATTCGGGCACCAAGGCCGCGTCGCTGAAGGCACTGCGCAAGGTCTATGACTATGTGCTGGCGCAGCCGCTGCTGCCGCTGCACTCGACCGACTACGTGCGCAAGGTGCTCGACTGGCAGGACATGGCCGTGGCGCGGGACGTTGGCGACGGCGGGCCGGGCAGCACCGGTGCCGAATGGATCGTGCGCGGCGACGGCAACCTGCGCAACCTGCGCTGGAGCGGCGCGGGCATGCCCGACGTGGGCGCGGCGCACGGCGTGACCGGCACCTCGCCGGCACCGGGCGGCGGCATCTACCTGCACCTGGATGGCGGCGATGCGCGCTTTGCCGTGCGCGACACCGTCACTGCCCCGGCCGCGCCGCAACTGGCCGAAGCCAACGGCATCGTGCGCGACTGGTCGCAGCGCGATGGCGTCACGCGCTTCGCCTTCAGCGGCTACTTCAAGCCATTCTTCCGTCTTGCCAACGCCGGCAACTGCCGTGTGAGCGTCGATGGCAAGCCCGTACAGGCCGTCCGCGAGCGCGACACGCTGCGCGTGGACACCGCACCCGTCACCGATCCGAACCATGCCAGGCAACAAGTCGAAGTCCGCTGCGCCGGTTGAGCGCGAGCGGCTGCTACCGCCGGCGCTGGTGCTGACTTTCACCGCGATGGTGGGGATCGGCCTGGCGTTGATGTTCCCGCGCGAGACCCTGCGCGAACGCCTGCTGGGCCAGGGCCGCACCATCGACGGGCTGACCATGGCCTACCTCGAAGCCTGGTGGAAGGTCACGCCCGACGACCCCGCTTTCATGGGCGTGCTGGCCGAACAATACGCGCGCACCGGCCGGCTGGAAGAGGCGCAGGCCATGCTGGCGCGCATGCAGGCGGTGCAGGGCACCGACCTGTCGGGCCAGATCCTGCGCACCCGCATCGAGATCGCGCAGCAGCGCGCCTGGGCCGCGCTGCCGGATACGCCTGAGCGCGAGCAGAACCTGGTGCAGCTGCGCAGCCTGCTGGACCAGGCTGCCGGGCGCAGCTGGGGGCTGGCCGACCTGCAAACGCTGGCCACGCAGTCCAGCCAGGCGGGCGCCCAGGACGCCATGCGCAAGTTCTATGCGGCGCTGGCCAGCCAGGACCGTAACAACGCGGCCTTCTGGAACCGCCAGCTGGCCGATATGGCGATCGCGGGCGGCGATTATCGCGACGCCGCCAACGCCTTGTTCGCGCAACAGGCGGCCGCCACCACGCTGGCCGAGCGGCGCGCGCTGTTCCTGAAGGCGGTGCAGACGCTGCAGTCAGGCAACCTGCTGGACGAAGCGCTGGCGCAGGCCGAGCGCCACGGCGGCAAGCTGCTGGACGATCCGGAGGTGCTGCGCTACCTGACGAAGCTGGCGCTGGCGGCCAACAAGCCGGAGCAGGCCAGCCGCTATGTGGAGCGGCTGCTGAAGGTCTCGGCGCGCATGCGCGATGCCGGGGACATGGCGTTGGCCGCGCGCCAGGTCGAGGTGCGGCGCATCGCCGCCAGCCAGCCTTGGGCCGAGCGCGGCCTGGTCTTCCTCGACGGGCCGCGCGGCCTTGCCTTGCGTGAAGCGCTGGCCGCTTCCGGCCAGCTGGGTACGCGCAAGATTGCGGCGCGAGCTGCTGCTCCCGCGCAAGCACCGGCGGAGCCAGCCGACAAGCCGTTCAACGCCGACGACTACGAGCTCGCCTATCGCGTGTTCCTGTCGGCCGGCAAGCTCGACCAGGCGCAGCGCGTGGCCGAGACCGCGGTGCGCCGGCTGCCGGGCGAGGCGATCTGGCGCGAACGGCTGGCCCAGGTGGCCGAATGGAACCGCCAGCCCGCCGTGGCCCTGAAGAGCTGGCTCGACTATGCCCGCGCCACCAACGACGAGCGTGCGTGGGATGCGGTGATGCGGCTCGCCCCCGGTCTGTCCGACGATCGCGCCTACCTGGCCGCGCTGCGCCACCGCGCGGGCGGCTCGGACCTGAAGACCGTGGACGAGGTGGTGGCGGCCTACGAACGCCTGGGCGAACCGGAAGAGGCCATGCGCTTTCTCGAAGGCCTGAGCCACGGCCCCAGGGCGCGCGACATCATGGAGCGCCACGCCGCGCTGGCCGAGCGCGCCGGCAACGACGAGCGCGCGTTCCAGATCTATACGCAGCTGCAGCAGCGCTTTGGCCCACGCCCTGCCTATGCCCTCAAGCTCGCCAACCTGCTCTATGTGCGCGGCAAGCTGGCGCAGGCGCTGGACGCCATGCTGCCGGCGCGTGCCACGGCCGGGAAGGAAGACATCCTTTACTGGCGCACCTTTACCGAGCTGGCGCGGCTGAACCAGCGCGACGACCTGCTCAAGGACGGCTATCGCCAGCTGATGCTGGCGGCGGCACAGACGCAGGACGAACACTGCCTGCAGATGCCGGCGGGCCCGGCGCGCAACGACTGCCTGGACGAGGTCCGCGACACGCAGGAGGCGGATTTCTCCAACCTGATCGCCTACTACGACAAGACCCCGATCGACGCCGGGCGCATCGCCGAGGCCGACTGGCGCCGCAGCGGCAAGCCGGCATCGCTGGAGCTGGCGCTGTACTACTACACGCGTGCCCATGCCTACCCGCGTATCGAACGCCTGCTGCGGGACATGACGCCCGGGCAGCGCCAGGCGGCAGCGCAGTCGAGCCGCTTCCTGATGCGGCGCGCGGAGTACTACCGCGTGACCGGCCAGCGCGACCTGGCTCTGGCCGACCTGCGCCACGCCGCTGGCCTGCGCGATGCCGACAGCGAAACCCTGGCGGCGCTGCTGTGGACGCTGGTCGACCAGGGCAGCGCTACCGAGGTGCGCGCGGTGATGCGCCGGGTGAAGGACGACGCGGAAGACAACCCCGACCTGTGGGGCGCCTTTGCCGCGGGCCATATGCGCTTCCAGGACGGGCGCGCGGCCATGCACTACCTGCGCAGGCTCAATGACGGCAAGAGCGCCGATCCGCTCTGGCTCAGCCTGATGGCCGATGCCTATGAAACCATCGGCCAGACCGACATGGCCTGGCGCGTGCGCCGCCAGGCCTGGATCGACCTGCACCACGGCTGGTCCCAGGGCGGGGTGCGCTATGCCAGGCTGAGGCCCGACAACACCGACGGCGACGAGGAGTACGAGAACGAGTCCGGCGCGCCTTCGCGCGCGGACCTGCGCCGCCAGACCGTGGCGCTGGGGCAGATCTTTGCCTCGGGCGATGTCTCGCGCGCGCTGGTGATCCAGATGCTGCGCGCGGACCGCGCTTCCACCGCGGCGCGCGAACTGGCGCCGCCGATGGCGGGCGCGCCGTCGCAGTTGGGCGAGGTGGCCGGGCTGCCGCCGCTGCATGAGGCGGCAACTGCGCCCGCGGAGGTCGTGCGCAACGCGGCCCGCCGCGATGCCGCGCTGTCCGCGGCCGGTCGCGATGCCGCTTTGGCCTGGGCGATGTCCGCGGAATCCAACGAACTGGCGCGCGGCTGGCTGGCCCGCCAGTATGTCAACCGGCTGCAGCGCCCGGCCTATGCCGAGGTGGCGATAGCGCTGGACCAGCAGGACATGAACAGCCTGGACCGCATCCTGGAGCGCCAGGCCGGCCGCGTGCCGGTGGCCAACCAGATCGAGGCCAACCAGCAACTGAACCGCATCGGCGCCGCGCAGACGCTGGCCTTCGAGACCCAGGAGCGGGCCCGTTCCGACGACACGCTGCAGGACACCTTGCAGGAGACGCTGCTCTACAACGCCCAGGCGATCGAGCCGCGCGTGAGCTTCATGCACCAGAAGCCGCTGGAATATACCGAAGGCAGCCTCGCGGGTGGCGTGCGCCTGTGGGACGGGTATGACCTGAACCTACGCGGCACCTGGCGCGACCAGCGCAGCACCGACCCCCAGCAGCTGGTGAACGTGCCGTCGTCCGACCGGCGCGCCGACCTGTCGCTGGGTTATCGCGACGACAGCAAGCGCTGGCGTGCCACTGCAGGCTACCGCGAGGGACTGGACACGATGGCGACCGCGCGCTTCTTCGGCGAGTGGAACCAGCAGGGTCGGCTGCAGTTCAGCACCCTGGCCGGGCTGAACCAGCCGGCCGATGAATCGGCGCCGCTGCGCGTGGGCGGGGCCAAGGACGTGGTGGGGCTGGGCGCAACCTGGCGCTTCAGCCTGCGCGAGTTCGTCGGCGCGCGCATCGAGTACAGCAGCTTCCGCGGGCAGGACCGCAGCGCGCTGGGGCATGGCATGGTCTATGACGTCGAGGCCGGCTACAGGATCCGCACCTCGTATCCGGACTACACCGTGCGTGTGGTCGGCACGCATGCCAACTACAGCGCCAACGGCGGCAGCCTGACGCCGCGCATGGCGTCGCTGGTGCCGGTCGGCGACGAAGCCACGCCGGCGTTCTACATGCCGCAGGGCTTTACGCAGGCCGGCGTGCTGTTCGGCTTCGGCACTGAGCTGCTGGATGAGTACACACGCAAGTGGCGGCCGTTCGGTGAAGTGGGGCTGCTGCGCGACACGCGCGCACGGCAGAACTTCCGCGTGCAGGGCGGGCTGGCCGGATCGGTGTTCGGCAACGACCACCTGGCGCTGTATATCTCGCATGAGACCGCGGCGCGCAACGGTGGCAAGCCGCTGACGGAACTGGGAATGCGCTATCGCTGGCTGTACTGAGCCGGCGGCAGCGGATGGCACGGATCGGGTAACAACAGGACATGGAAAAGGGGATGAAGATGAACAAGCAAACCACGGCAGTGACGGGCAAGACGGTGGCCAGGCGGCTGGCGGCATGGTGCGGCGCGCTGGGCGCGGCACTGTGGCTGGCGGGTTGCGCGGTGACGGATGTCGGCCGCGCGCCGGCGCTGGCCCGCGGCGAGACCATCGCGGTGCTGCCGATCGTGAACTACACCGAGACGCCGCAGGCCGGCCTGCGCGCCGAGGCGATTGCCGAGAGCCTGCTGAAGACCGGCGGCGTGGCCAGCCTGAAGCGCTATCCGGCCAGCCTCAATCCGGAAACGCTGTTCGAGCCGGCCGAGCGCGAGGCCGTGGGCAAGGCGCTGGAATGGGCGCGTGCCGAGAAGGCCCGCTACGCGCTGACCGGCGCGGTGCAGGAGTGGCGCTACAAGGTGGGCGTGGACGGCGAGCCCGCGGTCGGCATCTCGCTGCAGCTGCTGGACGTGGCCAGCGGTGAAGTGGTGTGGTCGGCCACCGGCAGCGACAGCGGCTGGAGCCGCGCGTCGCTGTCGGGCACCGCGCAGAAGCTGCTGCGCCGCCTGCTGGCGCCGCTGATGCAGGGCTGAGGCGGCGGCAAGCCATCAGGACGAGGCTGCACACCGATGCGGCGATGGAATGGTTGAAGCAAGGGGATGAGCGTGGCCAATACGGCTGACAAGACATATCGCGCGCGGCAAGGACAGGGCATCGGCCTGGGTGGGCGCTATGCGCGCCTGCTGGCGCCGGCGGTCAGCGGGCGCGCGGCCGTGGTGGAACTGGTGGTGGCCATGCTGGCGGCAATGGGGCTGGCGTGGCTGGCGCTGCCGCAGAACCCGCTGCTGCTCGGCATGGGCTTTCCGTGGGCCTGGCTGCTGCCGGTGATCCTGGCACTGCGCTACGGCACGCTGATCGGCGTGGGCAGCGTGCTGATGCTGCTGGGCGGCTGGTACTTCTACCAGCAGACCGGCGTGATGGCAGGGCCTTTCCCGCGCCTGTTCTTCCTCGGCGGGCTGCTGCTGGTGCTGGTGGCCGGGCAGTTCGGCGATATCTGGGGCACGCGCCTGGCGCGTGCCCGCGCCGTGAACCGCTACCTGGACGAACGCCTGGCGGCACTGACCAAGAACCACTACCTGCTGCGCATCTCGCATGCGCGGCTGGAGAACGACCTGCTGGCGCGGCCCACCACGCTGCGCGACACGCTGTCGCAGCTGCGCAGCGTGGCGCTGGACGAGGCGGCACGCACCGGCCAGGTGCTGGCCGGCGCGCAACCGATGCTGCAGGTGGTGGCGCAGGCCTGCCAGCTCGAGGCAGCCGCGCTCTATGCCTGCGATGGCGAGCACGTGGACGGTGCCCCTGTCGCCAGCGTCGGCCCGGAATTCACGCTCGATACCACCGACCCGCTGGTGCGCCACTGCTTGGACACGCGCCAGCTGGCGCACCTGCGCGCCGACGGCCTGCAGCATGGCGCGCAGACGCGCTACGTGGCGGTGGCGCCGGTGCTGGCCGGCTCCGACCACCTGATCGGCCTGCTGGTGGTCGAGCGCATGCCGTTCCTGTCGCTGACCTACGAGAACCTGCAGATGCTGATGGTGCTGCTGGGCTACTACGCCGACGGCGTGGAGCACGCCGGCGCCACCCGCACCATCCAGGCTGCGCTGCCGGCCTGCCCGTACCCGTTTGCGCTGGACTATGCGCGGCTGTCGCGGCTGCGGCGCGAGACCGGCATCGAAAGCTCGGTGGTGGCGCTGGTGTTCGACGCGGATCCGGAGCGCGATGCGCTGTTCGAGCAGGTGGTGCGCAGCCGGCGCGCGCTGGATGTGGCGTGGCCGGTGGTCAACGCCCATCACCGTGCCATGCTGACGCTGATGCCGCTGTCCGATGCGCAGGCGGTGGCGGCCTACCTGGTGCGCATCGAAGACATGCTGCGCGCGCAGTTCGGCACCGACTTCACCAGTGCGGGCATCGGCGTCTATACGCTGGCGGTGCCCGGCGCCGGCTCGGAAGACGCGCTGGTCAAGCTGCTGCGCCGGGCCCAGGTCGATGGCGCGATCGCCCCCGCCACGCTGCCGGCCGGGGAAGCGCCCCATGTTTAAGCTCGGCGCCAGCGGGCTCGCCGCCCAGATCGCCGCGCTGGCGCTGCTGGCGCGCGCCGGCAACAGCACTGCGCTGCTGCTGGCCTTCTTCGGCATGCAGGCGGCGGCTGCCGCGCTGACGGCGCTGCTGCTGTGGCGCCTGCTGCCGCGGCGCTTTCGCGTGCCGTTCGCGTGGAGCTATGGCTTTCTCGCGCTGTTCTGCTTCTTCGTGCCGCTGGGCGGCGCGCTGGTGTGCCTGGGCAGCTACCTGTTCTCGAAGCTGTTCCCGCGGCGCGTGGACACCAGCGGCATCGGCACCGTGGGCTTGCCCGAGTTCGTCACGCACCTGATGTCGCGCGTCACCCACGGCGGCGGCGCGCGCCTGCGTGCGCAGCTGGGCAATGCGCGCGCGCCGCTGCCCGAGCGCATGACCGCGCTGGTGGCGATGCAGTCGATGCCGGCGCGCACCGCCAGCCCGGTGCTGCGCGAACTGCTGGCCGACAGCGTCGACGACGTGCGGCTGCTGGCCTACGGCATGCTGGATGGCGCCGAGAAGCAGCTGACCCAGCAGATCCTGGCCGAGCTGCCGCGGCTGGAGAGCGCCAACAGCGCCAGCGAGCGCGCCGAGATCAGCAAGCGGCTGGCCGACCTGTACTGGGAACTGATCTACCAGAACCTGGTGCAGGGCGACGTCTACCGCTACACCGCCGGCCAGGTCGAGCGCTACGCCAGCGCGGCGCTGGAGTACGACGACAGCAATGCCTCGCTGTGGTACATGCGCGGGCGCCTGGCGCTGGCGCGCAATGCCCCGCGCGAGGCGCGCGACTGGCTGCAGCGCGCCGAATCCCTCGGCTTCGCGCGCGAGCGCGTGCTGCCGCACCTGGCCGAAGCCGCCTACCTGGAACGCGACTACGCCGCGGTGCGCCAGCTGATGGCATCGTTTGACAGCCCCTCGCCGCTCCCGCTGGTGCGGCCCCTGCTGCGGTACTGGCAATCATGAGCGAGATCTTGATGAAAGGGACGTCGGCCGACGTCATGCTGCTGCTCGAAGGCACCTTCCCGTATGTGAGCGGAGGGGTGTCGAGCTGGGTCAACCAGATGATCCGCGCGTTCCCGGACCTGCGCTTCGGCATCGTCTTTATCGGCAGCCGGCGCGAGGACTATGGCGACATGGCCTACCAGTTGCCGCCCAACGTGGTGCACCTGGAAACGCACTACCTGTACGACTTTCCGCCGCCGCCGCTGGTCCAGGGCAGCACCGGCGATGCCAGGGCGTTCGACGCCTCGGACCGCCTGCACGAGCTGCTGCGCGACCCGGGCCGCGAGGCCGAGGCCGGCGCCATGATCCGCGAGCTGATGCCGACGCTGCGCGAGGGCGGGGCGCTGGGCGAGGACGCCTTCCTGTACAGCCGCCGCGCCTGGCAGACCATCACCGAGCAATACCGGCGCTTCTGCACGGACCCGTCGTTCACGGACTATTTCTGGACCGTGCGCATTATGCACAAGCCGCTGTGGCAGCTGGTGCGCATTGCCGACAACCTGATCCCGGCGCGCGTCTACCACACGGTTTCCACCGGCTATGCGGGCTTTCTCGGGGCGCTGCTGCGCCACCGCAACCAGCGCCCGCTGCTGGTGTCGGAGCACGGCATCTACACCAAGGAACGCAAGATCGACCTGTTCCAGAGCCAGTGGATCCGCGACAACCGCAATGTGTTCGAACGCGACATCTCCCAGATCAGCTACTTCCGCGAACTGTGGGTGCGCTTCTTCGAGACCATTGGCCGGGTCTGCTACGACGCCGGCGACGACATCGTCGCGCTGTACGAGGGCAACCGCCGCCGCCAGGTGCAGGACGGCGCCCCTGAGGCGCGCACGCGCAGCATCCCCAACGGCATCGACCTGCCGCGCCTGGCGCCGCTGCGCGCGCGCCGCAAGCCGGGCGTGCCGCCGGTGCTGTGCCTGATCGGCCGGGTGGTGCCGATCAAGGACGTCAAGACCTTTATCCGCGCCATGCTGACGGTGGTGCGTGAGTACCCCGATGCAGAAGGCTGGATCGCCGGGCCCGAGGACGAGGATCCCGACTACGCGCGCGAATGCTGCAGCCTGGCCGAAAGCCTGGGCCTGGGGCAGAAGGTCAAGTTCCTGGGCTTCCAGCGCATTGACGCGCTGCTGCCGCAGGTGGGCGTGCTGGTGCTGAGCTCGATCAGCGAGGCGCTGCCGCTGGTGGTGCTGGAAGGCTTTGCCGCCGGCGTGCCGTGCGTGACCACCGACGTGGGCTCGTGCCGCGAGCTGCTGTTCGGCCTGCCCGGCGAGGATGCCGCGCTGGGCTCGGCCGGCGAGGTGGTGCGCATTGCCGACCCTGCGGCACTGGCCGCGGCGGCGTTAGGGCTGCTGCAGGACCCGGCGCGCTGGCAGGCGGCGCAGGCCGCCGGCGTGGCGCGCGTGGAGCGCTACTACACCCAGGACCGCATGGTGGGCAGCTACCGCGAACTGTATCAACGGCTGATGGCGCAACCAGACGGCGCCGGGCATGGCGGACCTGAGCGGCAGGGCGGCGGCAACCCCGCGCGCTGCCCGGTCCACGGAGGAGCCTGAGCATGGCTGGCATTGGATTCGAGCTGCGCAAGATGCTGCGGCGGGACAACCTGTCGGGCATGCTGAGCGCCTACGCGTATGCCGGCATCATCAGCTCCGGGCCGTGGATCCTGTCGATCGTCGGCATCCTGCTGATCGGCATGCTGAGCCTGCCCTTCGTGGTGCCGGGCTCGCTGATCACGCAGTTCCAGGTGTCGGTGACCTACCTGATCGCCGGCAGCCTGATCCTGACCGGGCCGATGCAGCTGGCGTTCACGCGCTTCACCTCGGACCGGCTGTTCGAGAAGCGCGACCACCTGGTCCTGAGCAACTACCACGCGGTGGCGCTGCTGGCGACGGTGCTGTCGGGCGGCATCGGCGTGGCGTGCGCAGTGTTCAGCTTCGGCGAGCAGTCGGTGCTGTACCGGCTGCTGATGGTGGCGGGGTTCGTGGTGCTGAGCAATATCTGGATTGCCGCGATCTTCTTGTCGAGCATGAAGCAGTACAAGGCCATCGTGTGGACCTTCCTGCTGGGCTATGCGATCTCGGTCGGGGCCGCGCTGGCGCTGCGCGGCCACGGGCTGGAAGGGCTGCTGGGCGGTTTCGCCGCCGGCCAGCTGTGCCTGCTGACCGGCATGGTGACGCTGATCTACCGCAACTACACCAGCCGCCAGTTCATGTCGTTCGAGGTGTTCCAGCGCCGCTATGCCTACCCCAGCCTGGTCGCGATCGGCCTGCTGTACAACCTGGGTATCTGGATCGACAAGTTCATGTTCTGGTACGCGCCCTCCACGGGGCAGCAGGTGATCGGACCGCTGCATGCGTCGATCATCTACGACATCCCGGTGTTCCTGGCCTACCTGGCGATCATCCCCGGCATGGCGGTGTTCCTGGTGCGCATCGAGACCGATTTCGTCGAGTACTACGACGCGTTCTACAACGCGGTGCGCGGCGGCAGCTCGCTCGAGCATATCGAGGACATGCGCAACACCATGGTCCAGACCATCCGGCTGGGTTTGTACGAGATCGTCAAGGTGCAGGCCATCGCCGCGCTGCTGCTGTTTGCGGTGGGCGTGTGGGTGCTGCGGCTGCTGGGCATTTCCGAGCTGTACCTGCCGCTGCTGTACGTGGACGTGATCGGCGCCAGCCTGCAGGTGGTGCTGCTGGGGGTGCTCAATATCTACTTCTACCTGGACCGCCGCCGCGAGGTGCTGCTGCTGACCGCGACCTTCGTGGTGCTGAACTTCGCGCTGACGCTGCTGACGCTGCACCTGGGACCGGCGTGGTACGGCTACGGATTTGCGGTGTCGCTGCTGGTGGTGGTGGCGCTGGCGCTGTACCTGCTGGACCGCAAGCTGGACCGGCTGGAGTACGAGACCTACATGCTGCAATAGGTCCTGCCGGGGCCGCGCCGCCCGGCTCCCCGAGCAGCGCGATGGCGGCAAGGAGGGCGCAGATCGAAAGACGATCGCGGAGGGATCGGCGCAGTTACCGCCGCCACCCCTCGTCGGGGCATCTCGACGAATGGGCCCGCGATTGGGTAACATGGAGGCAGCCGGCGGGCTTCGGCCTGGCCCGTCGGATCAGATCGACGGCCGCGCCCCCCTGGGGGTGAATATGAGGAATGACTTGCCGGCCGAGCCGTCGACATGCCGTGGCAGAGACCGCAGTTGCAGTCGGAAGCTGGCAGAAGGATGTAGAGGTATGCGTATTGCCTCCGTGGAGGATGATCCGGATCAGGCCGAACTGATCCGGCAGATATTGAGCGAAGCCGGCTTCGAGTGCGAGTCCTTCGCCAACGGTGCGGACTTGCTGCGCGCGCTGCGCGAGCGCGCCTATGACCTGTTGCTGGTCGACTGGCAGCTGCCGGGCACCAGCGGCTATGAGCTGGTCAGCTGGGTGCGGCAGAAGTCCGGCAATATGCCGCCGATCCTGTTCGTCACCAGCCGCACCGCTGAATCCGATATCGTCGACGGCCTGACGGTGGGCGCCGACGACTACATGCTCAAGCCTATCCGCGCCGGCGAGCTGATCGCCCGCGTGCGCTCGCTGCTGCGCCGCGCCTACCCCGAGGCCGCGCAGGAAGTGGAGCTGATCCGGCGCGGCAACTACACCGTCGATACCCACGCGCGCACCATCACCGTCGGCGGCGAGCCGGCGCTGCTGTCGCCGCGCGAATATGAGCTGGCCCTGTTCTTGTTCCGCAATACCGGGCGCCTGCTGGCGCGCGAGGTGATGGAGCAGGCCGTCTGGGGCCGCGCCATGGGGGCGGGCTCGCGCACGCTGGATACGCATATCTCGCGGCTGCGCCTGAAGCTGGCGCTGCGCCCCGAGAACGGCGTGCGGCTGACCTCCGTGTATTCGCACGGCTATCGCTTTGAAGAGGCTTCCGCGGCTGACGCGGAAGCGGATGAGGCCGGGGCGGATGCGTAAGGTGATGGGTGGTGTCGCGCTGGCCCTGCTGGCCGGCGTGGCGGTTCCGGCGCACGCCGGGCCCGCGGGCGCGGAAGGCGCCGATTTTATCTACCTGGTGGAGCCGGGCGATACGCTGATCGGCCTGGCCTCGCGCTACATGGCGTCCGAGCAGGGGTGGCGCACGCTGCAGCGCCTGAACGGCGTGGCCGATCCGTACCGGCTGGTGCCCGGCTCGCGCCTGCGCATCCCGCTCAGCCAGATTCCCGAACAGGCCGCCTCGGCGCGCGTGGTCTATGTGGCCGGCGAGGTCCGCGCCAATGGCCGGCCGGTGCAGGCCGGCATGACGCTGGACGAAGCCGCGCGCATCGAGACCCCCGCGGGCGGCTCGGTCACGCTGGAGCTGCCGGACCGCAGCCGCGTCACGGTGCCGCCGGCCACCAGGCTCTCGGTCAGCCGGCTGCGCACGTTCGCGCGCAGCGGCCTGACCGACACCGTGATCCGCATCGACAAGGGCGCCGCCGATACGCGCGTGGCGCCCACGGGCGGCGGCGTCGGCCGCTTCGAGCTGCATACGCCGATGATGGTGACCGGCGTGCGCGGCACCCGCTACCGGGTCTCGGCCGACACCGCGGGAAGCCGCAGCGAGGTGCTGGAAGGGCGCGTCGGCGTCAGCGCGGCGCGGGGCGCCCGCGCCCGGCCGGCAGCGGAGCGCGCCATGACCGCGGCGGCTTCGGTCGGTGCCGGCTATGGCATCGGTGTGTCGGCCGGCGGCAAGCTGTCGCAGCCGGTGGCGCTGCTGCCGGCGCCGGCCCTGCTGCCCCCGGCCGATACCGTGCTGGGCCCGTCCTTCGAGGCCGCCTGGCAGCCGGTGCCGGGCGCCACCGCCTACCGCGTGCTGGTGGCGCGCGATGCGGCGCTGAGCGAACTGGCCTGGACCGGCATCGTCAGTGGCGCCAAGGCCACGACCGCCCGTGTAGACGGGCTGCCCGAGGGCACGCTGTACCTGAGCGTCAGCGCCATCGACAAGCACCAGCTGACCGGGCACGGCGCGCAGGCGCCGGTGGCGGTGCGGCTGAACCCGCCGGCGCCGTTCACGCGGCAGCCTGCCGCGGATGCGGTGCGCTATGCCGACGCCGTCGCCTTCGAATGGGCCACCGTGCCGAGTGCTGCGCGCTACGAACTGGCGCTGGCCGCCGATCCCGCCTTTACGCGCGATGCCGTGGTGCAGGCGGCCTCCGGGCCCGCCGCCGCGCAAGCGCTGGTGCCGGGCCGCTGGTGGTGGCGCGTGCGCAGCGTCGATGCGGCGAGCCGGCCGGGCCCGTGGTCGGATGCGGTCCCGTTCAGCGTCGAGCCCAAGCCGCCCGTGCCGACCCTGCAGGACGACGGCGGCGCGCTGCATATCGGCTGGCCCGAGGGCAGTGGTGCCGGCGCGGGCTACCGGGTTCAGGTGTCGGCCGATGCCGGCTTTGCCACGCTGCTGGCCGACGAGCACACCACCACCAACACCATTGACCTGCCGCGCCCCGCGCCCGGCGTCTATTTCATCCGCGTGGCACGTGCGGCGCCGGGGGTGACGCCTGACCCGGCGGCGTTCTCCGCGCCGCAGCGCATCGAGGTCTCTGCCTTCCTGCGCGACTCGCAGGGCGGCGCGATCGGGTCGGGCGACCGGCCGGACGGTGGTGGCCGCGTCCGGCTCAACTGACGCGCCAGGCTCGCCACCGGCCGCGCCTACGCGGGCAGGCGGGCGGGCTTTCGGGCGGCGCACGCGGATCGAATGGTGCCTGCTGCTTGCGGCCGTGCTGGCGCTGGTGGTGCTGGCCGCGCGCCAGGGCTGGACCGAGCGCGCCGACCTGGCCGCCTACGATATCGCCATCAGCGCGCAGCACCATCCGGCCCGCGACGACATCGTCATTGTCGGCATCGATGACGCCAGCATCACCGCCATCGGCCGCTGGCCTTGGCGCCGCGCGGTGCTGGCGCAACTGGTCGAGCGCATCGCCGCCGGCCGGCCGCGCGTGATCGGCGTGGACGTGATCCTGTCCGAGCGCGACACCCGCTATCCGCAAGACGACGCCGTGCTGGCCCGCAGCCTGGCCCAGGCCGGCAACGTGGTGCTGCCGGTGGTGGCCGAATCCGGCCCCGCCGGCATGCTGGTGCGCTACCCGCTGGCCGGGCTGGGCGCCGCGGTGGGCCATATCAACATGGTGGTCGACACCGATGGCGTGGCGCGCCAGGTCTATCTGAGCGAGGGGCCTCATCCGGTGGCCGCCGCCGGCGTGCCGCACCTGGCCGCGGTGATGGCGGCGTTCGGGCACGCCGGAGAGCCGCCCGGCATCGCGCGCCAGGAGCCGGCCCGGATCACCGAGGCCAACGGCTGGGAGCGCAGCGGCCGCCTGCGCATCCCGTATGCCGGCCCGCCCGGCACCTTTGCCCGCGTGTCGGCGAGCGACGTGCTGGACGGCCGCGCCAATCCCGCCATCTTCGCCGGCAAGGCCGTGCTGATCGGCGCGCTGGCCACCGGCATGGGCGACGTGCTGCCGACGCCGGTGTCGCGCGATGGCCGCGGCATGAGCGGGGTGGAGATCCTGGCCAATACCGTGCAGGCGCTGGCCGACGGCGACGCCATCGTGGCGGTGCCGCGCGCGTGGCAGGTCGGCGGCACGCTGCTGGCGGTGCTGCTGGCCGCACTGGCCGCGCTGCGCCTGCCCCCGCGCGGCGCGCTGGTGGCCACCGGGCTGCTGCTGGCCGCCCTGCTGGGCGGCTCGCTGTTGCTGCTGGCGCTGGTGCGGCTGTGGTTCGCGCCCGCCGCCGCGGCGCTGGGCTGCGTGCTGTTCTACCCGCTGTGGAGCTGGCTGCGCCAGGAGGCGGCCCTGCGCTTCCTTACCGACGAACTGGCGCGGCTGGAACGCGAGCCCGGCCTGATTGCCGCGCCGCGCCATACCGGCGCCACGCTCGACAGCCGCATGCGCGCCGTCTACGGCATGAGCGCGCAGCTGCGCGGCACGCGCCGCTTCCTGTCCGATGGCCTGGAAAGTCTGCCCGATGCCACCGCGATCTGCGACCTGGATGGCGGCGTGATGCTGGCCAACCGGCGCTGCGTGGCGCTGGCGCCCGCCGTGCTGGACGGCGAGCCCGCGCGCGCGCCGGGCGAGGCCGGGCCGCCGCGGCCGGCCATCCACGCGCTGATCGAGGCGCTCTTTCCCGCGCCGGCACCGGCCCTGGCGTACTGGCAGGCGCTGCACGACCGCCACGCCGGCGCCCGCATCGCCCCGGCCCCGGTCCCCGACGGCGGCATCGAGGTGGCCGGGCGCGGCGACCGCCGCTACCTGCTGCATGGCGCGCCGCTGCATGCCGAGGCCGGCGCCGTGGCCGGCCTGATCGTCAGCGTGATCGACATCACTGCGATCCGCATTGCCGAGCGCCAGCGCGAGCAGATGCTGCGCTTCCTGTCGCACGACATGCGCTCGCCGCAGGCCTCGATCCTGGCCTTGATCGAGCTGCATGAGCGCCGCGCGCGGCGCGATGGCGCAGCCACCGGCGATGTCGCCACGGACAGCAGCGTGCTGGCCCGTATCGCCGCGCATGCACGCCGCACGATGACGCTGGCCGACGACTTCATCAGCGTCGCGCGCGCGGAGTCGAAGACCCTGGCGTTCATGGAAGTGGAACTGGGTGGCCTGGTGCTGGATGCGACGGACCAGCTCTGGGCACTGGCCAAGGCCCGCGACGTGACGCTGCAGATCGACCTGCCTGACGACCCCGCGGTGCTGCAGGGTGAACCGACGCTGCTGGCACGCGCCATCGCCAACCTGGTCAGCAATGCGATCAAGTTCAGCCCGCAAGGGGAGACCGTGACGGTCTCGCTCACGCGTGAGCCGGGCAGCTTTGTCGTTGCAGTGCAGGACCACGGGCCGGGGATTGCCGAGGCCGACCAGGCTCGATTGTTCGAACCGTTCGCGCGCCTGCATGAGGGACAGCAGGGCGCGCCGGAAGGCGCGGGCCTGGGGCTGGTGCTGGTGCGGGCCGTGGCCGAGCGGCATGGCGGCAAGGCCAGCGTGCGCAGTGCCGCTGGCGCGGGGGCGGTGTTCCGCATCGAATTGCCTGTGGCCTGAGCGGCACGGAAATTGCCGCTAGGCGTGTTGCGGCCGCCGACACAATTGTTGGCAGTCGTCACAGGCGGATTTGCGTAGCATCGGATCGCCGCTGGAGCCGCATCCGGTGGTTTTCGCGCCCACGCCAGCTCCCCCAATGGCCGTAACTGGCGTGGGCGGCTTTTTTTGGGGTTGGCAGCGGGTACGGCTTCGCGACAACGCGGAGCGCTCTCTCGCCGGCACAGGTGCGGGTGCAGCGACAGACACGCAGCCCGGCCTATCCCCTGAACGTCAAGACAAAGCGCGTCCTTCCCCCCTCCGACTCCACCCCGATTCCCCCGCCATGCGCAGCCACAATCGCCTGCGTAATCGCCAGCCCCAGCCCTGCACCATCGGACTCGGGCCGCGCTCGCGACTTGTCGGCACGGAAGAACCGGTCGAACAGCGATGGCAGCAATTCCGGCCGGATGGTGTCGCCTTCGTTCTCGACGACCACCGTCACCCCTTCGGCCGAGCGCAAAATCTCCACCACAATGCCCTTGCCGGCCGGCGTATGCCGCAGCGCATTCGACAGCAGGTTGCTCAACGCCCGCCGCAGCATCAGCCGGTCACCGGTGATGCGGCCACTGCCGCGCACGGCCATTCGCACGCCCTTGTCCTCGGCCAACGCATCGTAGAAATCGAACAGCGCAGCCACCTCATCAGCGACCTCGATCGGCTCGGCGTTCGGCAGGGTGATGCCGTGCTCCATCTTCGCCAGGTAGAGCATGTCCGACACCATGCGCGACAGCCGCTGCAGCTCTTCCACGTTGGACGCCAGCACGTCGCGGTACTTGTCCGCATCGCGCGGCTGCGAGAGCACCACCTGGGTCTGCGTCATCAGGTTGGTGATCGGCGTGCGCAGCTCGTGCGCCAGGTCCGATGAGAACTCCGACAGGCGCGCGAAATCGCGCTGCAGGCGTTCCAGCATGGCGTTGAGCGTCGCGGCGAGGTCGGCCATTTCCACCGGCACGGCATCGACCGGCATGCGCTCGTCCAGCTTGTGCGCGGTGACGGCGCGCGCGCGCGAGGCCATGGTGCGCAGTGGCCAGAGCCCCCGGCGCGCGGCCCACCAGCCCAGCAGCCCGCTCGCCAGCGCGGCCAGCGCGGTGTAGAAGGCCAGCGACTGGCGGAAGGCGTGCATGAAGTGGGCATGCAGCGAAGTGTCCATGCCGACCACGACCTGCAGCGGCCCCGGCTGCCCGGGCGCCAGCTGGGCCAGCGCACGCATGCCGCGGTAGGTCTGGCCACCCTGTTCCCAGGTGAAGGCATGCCGCTGCGCCGGCAGTTGCGCGGCTGCAGCCAGTGCGATGCCGAAGTCGAAGTCCTGCGTGGCATACAGGCGCCTGCCGTCGGCGGCGCGCACTTCGGCGACGAAGCCGGCATGGTGTTCCAGCACCGGGCCCAGGCGCTGCGGCAGCGACGCTGCCGGGCCTTTGGCCGCGATCTTCTGGATCAGCCGCACGTTGTCACCCAGCACGGCGTAGTCCTCGTCGGCGAAATGATTGTCGATCGCCAGCCAGATCAGCACGCCCAGCCCCAGCAGCACCGCGGCCGACGACAGCGAGAACAGGATGGTGAGCCGTGCCGTCAGCGACATCCGGCCCTTCATTCAGCGTCCTCCGCTGCCTCGGGGGCTTCCAGCACATAGCCCATGCCGCGCACGGTCTGGATCAGCTTGGGCTCGAACTCATCGTCGATCTTTGCGCGCAGGCGCCGGATGGCGACGTCGATGACATTGCTGTCGCTGTCGAAGTTCATGTCCCACACCTGCGAGGCGATCAGCGAGCGCGGCAGCACTTCGCCGCGGCGGCGTGCCAGCAGTTCCAGCAAGGCGAACTCCTTGCTGGTCAGCGTGATGCGGCGACCGGCGCGCGTGGCCCGGCGGCGGCCCAGGTCCAGCACCAGGTCGGCCACCTGGATGCGGTCCAGCGCCATCTGTGCCGTGCCCCGGCGCAGCAGCGTGCGCACCCGCGCGAGCAGCTCGGAAAAGGCGAAGGGCTTGACCAGGTAGTCGTCCGCACCCAGCTCCAGCCCCTTGACGCGGTCGGCCACGCTGTCGCGCGCTGTCAGGAACAGCACCGGCACGGCGTTCTCCGCGGCGCGCAGCGCCTGCACGATGCGCCAGCCGTCGACGTCCGGCAGCATCACATCCAGGATGACCAGGTCATAGGGCTCGGTCATCGCCAGATGCTGGCCGTCCAGCCCGTTGGCCACCAGGTCGACGACAAAGCCCGCCTCGGTCAGCCCCTGGCGCAGGTATTCGCCGGTCTTGGACTCGTCCTCCACCACTAGCAGTTTCACAGCACTTTCCTTGATCGATCGGCCCTTTGGGCAGGGTCCGGCAACTCTACGCCGGTAACGCGGGCGCCAACATGACCGGAAGATTACCGGAATGTCATGTTCCAGTCAGACGTGCGTAGGGTGGCCTTCGCTACGCTTGGCATGCTTTCAACCAGGACTGATGACATGCGACGCCACCCCAGTACCGGCCTTGTGCTGCCCGATTTACCCCGCCGCCGCTTCGTGCAAGGGCTGGTTGCCGGCGGCGTGGTGGCCAGCCTTGCCGGCGTTGGCGGCAGCGCGTGGGCGCAGCATGCGGGCCAGCGCGCCGGGCAGGCTGCCCCGGCCGGCTCCGGCTCGGCGCCGGTCCTGCGCGGCACCGAGTTCGACCTGGTGATCGGCGAGTCGCTGGTCAACTTTACCGGCAAGCCGGCCATCGCCACCACCATCAACGGCATGCTGCCCGGCCCGACGCTGCGCTGGCGCGAGGGCGACACGGTCACCATCCGCGTGACCAACCGCTTGCGCGAGGCCACCTCGATCCACTGGCACGGCATCATCCTGCCGTACGAGATGGACGGCGTGCCGGGCATCAGCTTTGCCGGCATTCCGCCCGGCGAGACCTTCACTTACCGCTTCAAGGTCGCGCAGACCGGCAGCTACTGGTACCACTCGCATTCCGGCTTCCAGGAAATGACCGGGGTGTACGGCGGCATCGTCATCGATCCGGCCTCTGGGCAGGAAACCGTGCGGGCCGACCGCGACCACACAGTGCTGCTGTCGGACTGGACCGACGAAGACCCGATGCGGGTGCTGACCAAGCTCAAGATCCAGGGCGACTACTACAACTACAACCAGCCGACGGTGGTCGACTTCTTCCGCGACGTCTCGCGCGACGGGCTGAAGCAGGCGCTGGACAAGCGCAGCATGTGGAACCAGATGCGGATGAGCCCGACCGACCTGGCGGACCTGTCCAGCGCCACGCTGACGCACCTGGCCAACGGCGTCACCCCGGCCGGCAACTGGACCGGGCTGTTCCGGCGCGGCGAATCCGTGCGGCTGCGCTTTATCAACGGCTCGGGCAACACCTTCTATGACGTGCGCATCCCCGGACTGAAGCTGCGGGTGGTGCAGGTCGATGGCCAGAATATCGACCCGGTCACGGTCGACGAATTCCGCTTCGGCCCCGGCGAGACCTGCGACGCCATCGTCGAGCCGCGCGACGACGCCTACACCCTGTTCGCGCAGTCGATGGACCGTACCGGCTATGCGCGCGGCACGCTGGCGGTCAGGGAAGGGCTGGCGGCGCCGGTGCCCGCGCTCGACCAGGCCGAATGGCTGACCATGACCGACATGATGGGCGCGATGACAGGCCACGGCGGGCATGGCGGACACGGTGGCATGCAGCACGGCGCGATGCCGATGCAGGGCATGGACCACGCCGGCATGGATCACAGCCAGCACGCCATGGCCGCCGCCGATCCGCTCAAGGTCCCCAGCAAGACCGCCCGCCACGCCCGCACCGAATACGGTCCGGGCACCGACATGCGCGTCGACATGGCCCGCACCAACCTGGACGATCCCGGCATCGGCCTGCGCAACAACGGCAGGCGCGTGCTGACCCTGGCCGACCAGCACACCATCGGCGGCGCCATGGATGCGCGCGGCCCCGGGCGCGAGGTCGAGCTGCACCTGACCGGCAATATGGAGCGCTACACCTGGTCCTTCGACGGCGTCGAGTTCGGCAAGTCGACGCCGATCTACTTCAAGCACGGCGAACGGCTGCGCGTGATTCTGCACAACGACACCATGATGACCCACCCCATGCACCTGCACGGCATGTGGAGCGAGCTGGAAGCGCCGGACGGCAGCTTCCAGGCGCGGCGCCACACCATCCCCGTGCAGCCGGCGCAGCGCATCAGCTTCCTGGTCACCGCCGATGCGCTGGGGCGCTGGGCCTGGCATTGCCACCTGATGCTGCATATGGATGCGGGCATGTTCCGCGAAGTGGTGGTGGCGTGATGGCTCAACCTGAATTCGCAATCTCCATGCACAGGCACACGAAGACGATACTGGCCGCGGCGCTGGCCTTGACCGCAATCGGCGCAGCCCAGGCGCAGGACCCGCATGCCGGCCATGCGCACAAGCACGATGCCCCGGCCGCCATGCAGGGCATGGACCATGGCCAGATGCAGGGCATGGAGCAGGACGGGATCCAGACCATGGACGGTGGCGGCGCGCCGGTGCCGGACATGCAGGGCATGGCCGCCCCCGCCATGGACCACGGCGACATGAAGATGCAGGGCGGCAGCGCGCCGCCCGACGCCCGCGATCCGCATGCCTATTCCGGCGGCTACCAGCTGGGCGTCGGCAAGTACGCGCTCGGCGACAAGCGCCAGCTAGTGATGGCGGACGAGCATTTGTTCGCCTCGGTGCTGGTCGACCGCCTCGAATGGGCCCACGCCAACGGCAGCAATGCCGCCGCCTACGAGATGCAGGCATGGTTCGGCAACAGCTACGACAAGCTGGTGCTCAAGGCCGAGGGCGAAGCGTCGAAGGGCAAGATGCACGAGGCCCGCACCGAGCTGCTGTGGGGCCACGCCGTGGCCAGCTACTGGGATACCCAGCTGGGCCTGCGCAACGACGCCGGCAGCGGCCGCCCGGCCCGCAACTGGCTGGCCTTCGGCGTGCAGGGGCTGGCGCCGTACTGGTTCGAGGTAGATGCCACTGCCTATGTCGGCACCAGCGGCCGCACCGCGCTGCGGCTGTCCGCCGAATACGAATTGCTGCTGACGCAGCGCCTGATCCTGCAACCACGCATCGAAGCCAACCTCTATGGCAAGAACGACCCGGAGGTGGGCATCGGCAGCGGCTTGTCCAACGGCACCGTGGGGCTGCGGCTGCGCTATGAGTTCAGCCGGCAGTTTGCGCCGTATATCGGCGTGGAGCGCTACCAGGCCTTCGGCAATACCGCCGACATGATCCGGACCTCTGGCGGCAAGGCGGGCGAAACGCGTTTCGTCGCCGGTGTCCGGGTCTGGTTCTGACACCACAACTTCATCATCCCCAAGCGGAGATAACCATGCATGCCAATCGCCCCCTGATCCAGACCCTGCTTGCCGCCAGCGCCGCGCTGGCCAGCAGCATCGCCTTCGCGCACCCGAAGCTGGTGTCGTCCACGCCGGCGGACAAGGCCGAAGTGGCGGCGCCGCAGAAGATCGAACTGCAGTTCTCCGAGACCCTGGTCACCCAGTTTTCCGGCGCCAGTCTGGTGATGACCGGCATGCCGGGCATGGCTAGTCATGCGCCGATGAAAATGGCCGCGAAAGTCTCCGGCAGCGACGACCCCAAGGCCATGGTGATCACGCCGGCGCAGCCGCTGCCGGCCGGCAGCTATCGCGTCGACTGGCGGGCGGTGTCATCCGATACCCATCCCGTCAACGGCAATATCGCCTTCACGGTGAAGTAATTGCCGCAACCGGACTGGGTGGCCGCCGGGCTGCGCCTGGCGCTCTATGTCGACCTGGCCTTGCTGTTCGGGCTGCCGCTGTTCTGCACCTATGCGCTGCATCGGGGTGAACGGGCCTCACGCTTTGCCATGCGATGCCAGGCGCTTGCGCTGGGCTGTGCCGTAGCGGGCATCGTGCTCTCGCTGGGCGCCCTCGTCGTGATGGCCCGGGCGATGACGGGGGTGTCCGACTACGCTTCGTTGCAGGGCCACGTCTTCGCGATGATCGTCACGGGCACGGATTTCGGCTTGGCCTGGTCGGTGCGCCTGATGGCCCTGCTGCTTTGCGTGCTGGCCGGCGTGTCCTGGCGCAGGCGGCCGGGCGCGCGCTGCGCTGCGCTGGCCGGGTTCGGCGGGATTGCACTGGCCACGCTGGCCTGGGGCGGCCACGGCGCGATGCATGAGGGCGCCTTGCGCTATGTCCACCTGAGCGCCGACGTGGCGCACCTGCTGGCCGCCGGCGCATGGGTTGGCGCGTTGGCCGCGTTCGTGCTGTTGTCCCTGGCGCGGCCGGGATCGGACCAGGCGGCCGTGGCGTTGCTGAGCCGCACCTCGAACGGCTTCGCCCGCGTCGGCACCATTATTGTTGCCACGCTGCTGTTGACCGGCGTGCTCAACTACTGGTTCATCGTGGGCCCGGCGCTGCCCGATGTTGCGCCGATGTCCTATGGCGGGCTGCTGGCCGCCAAGCTCGCGCTGTTCGTGGCGATGCTTGGCATGGCTGCCGCGAACCGCTTCCGCCTGAGCCCGCAGCTGGCGTTGGCGGTGCAGGCCGGGGACCATCGGGTGGCGGCGCTGGCGTTGCGGCGCAGCCTGCTGCTGGAGGCCGGCGCCGCCGCGCTGGTGATGGCCCTGGTGGCCATGCTGGGGATGCTGTCTCCGGCGCCGATATGAGGCCGGCGCGATCAGACATAGGCAATCAAACGCCCGGCACAGATTACCAGCGACCACGTCACCATCGAGGCAATGGCGCTGATCCGCGCGCCGGCTGGCGGCGCGACGCCGCTGTCCCAGCCCCGTTGCCCGGCATGCAGGCTGCGATATGGCCCCAGGTGGAACCAGAGCACATTGGCCAGCGCCAGCGCGATCAGGCACAGCTTGGCCAGGAATGCAGGATTGACGGCCAGCTCATCGGCATGGGCCAGGAACAGCAGCACGCCGCTGGCCGCGACCGCGACGAAGGCGCCGGCGGTGAAGGGCAGCGCATGGCGCAACAGCAGGCTCACCGGCAGCCGCCGGCCGAGTCCGGCCAGGCGCATGTCGACCACGAAGATGGAGCCGAACAGCAGCGCCATGCCGGCCAGGTGGACGATCTCCACTGCGGGATAGGCCCAGGCCGAACTGCGCAGGGCCATCGGGAACGGCAGCCGCGCCAGCGCGCCGGCCCATTCCGTCCATTGCGCGAACAGCACCGACATGCGGCGCGAGCCGGCTCAGCGCAACTCGACGGTCTTGCCGTCCATTGTGATGCGCTCGGCGCGCAGCTCGTCGGCCTTTTCCTTGCTGGCGTAGCCGACCAGCGTGACCTCGCGCCCCACGGCGACCTTGTCGGCGGTGGCGCCGCGCGCCTCCATCCGCGACACCGGTGCCAGCACGGCCAGCCAGCGCTTGCCGCCGGCGTCGACGCGGATATGCGCGTGGGGGTTCTCGTAGTGGCTTTCGACGATCTTGCCGGTCAGCGTCAGCGGCCTG
This sequence comes from Cupriavidus sp. GW823-FHT06D04, assembly GCF_058795055.1. NCBI lineage: Bacteria > Pseudomonadati > Pseudomonadota > Betaproteobacteria > Burkholderiales > Burkholderiaceae > Cupriavidus > Cupriavidus sp. GW823-FHT06D04. The sequence goes on from NZ_JBXAHL010000004.1 coordinate 236,152, forward strand.
GTCTCGTCATAGGTGGACCAGCCGTGATGGGCAATGGCCGGCACTGCGGCCAGCGCCAGCGCGGCGCTGGCGGCAAAGAGGGCGGGGCGGAACAGGGCGCGGATGCTGGGCATGGGTGGTCTCCGGTCAGGACAGGTGCAGTATATGCGCCGATCCCGACCGTGGAAGTGAGACCTATGCGCGGCACGAGTCTGCGCGCTGCACCAGCCGGTGCAGGCTAGGGCTCATGGGCTTGAGCGCGGCGCGTTCGGCCGTGAGCGCAATCGCCAGGTTGCTGCGGCCGCCGCGCAGCGCCGCCTCGAGCAGGGTCAGGCTGATGACGTCGCGCTGCGCATGGCTGCCGCCGAAGCGGTGGGCGATCAGGCGCACCGGCGTCAGCAGGTCGATGGCAGTGGTGTAATCGCCCTGGTCGAACGCGATCAGGGCATCGGCCACCGGCAGCCCCACATCGCGCGACATCATGGCATTGGTGCCGTTGCCCAGGGCGGCGCGCTCCAGCGCGGCACGGACCTGGTCGGCGGCCGCGGGCCGGTGCGCGCCCAGGCTGGCCATCACGGCATGGACATCGTTGAAGGCGTAGTAGCCGGCCGCGCCGCGGCCCAGCCAGTCGTCGGCCACCGGCTGCCAGCGCCGGCCCACATCCACGCCGCGCAGGTGCAGCCGCCACAGCAGCGCTGAGGCATCCACCAGGTCCAGCGCGATCGCCGGCGCGGGGCGCTTGATACAGCGGTCGTACAGCGCCAGCACCTCGTCGGTCCTGCCGTCTTCCAGCTGGAACAATGCCAGGTGCCACCAGTTGTGCACGGCCAGCATATTGTCGTCGGACCAGTCGTCGCGGCGCCCGTCCAGCCAGGCGATGCCGTCGGCCAGGCGGCCCTGCATCTCCATCACGTGCGCCACCGCGTGCACGGCCCATGGGTCGCGCGGATTGAGCTCCAGCGCGCGCCGGCCGCTTTCCTCGGCGCGCTCGTAGAGCTGGGTTTCCTCCAGGCCGAAGGCATGCATGCCGAGCAGGTAGCCGTAGCCCGGCATGCCGGCATCCCAGTGCGGCAGCGCCTGCGCCACGCGGTCGCGCAGCATCGATGACTGCCCCAGCAGGAAGTCTTCGAGATGCGCGGTCTGGATCGCCAGCAAGTCGCGTGGATAGTCGATCACGATATCGCCGTAGAGCCGGACCGAGCGCTCGAACTCGCCGTCCAGCCAGGCGCGTGCCGCGGCAATATGGCGGCGCTCGCGGTCGTTGGCGCTGGTGTGCAGGGCTTCGCCGGCTTCGACGCTCTGGCGCAGCATGGGCTCGGCGGTGCCGTCGCCAGAGGTGACCATCAGCGCGGCGCGCAGCGCGTGGCCCATGGCGAAGCCGGGGTCGGCGGCCAGCGCCGTGTCAATGGCGGCGAGCGGGTTGCCGTAGTAGCTGTTCAGCAGTTGCAGGGCGGTCTCATACTGCTCGACCGAGCGGGCGTTCTGGGTCGAGACCGGAAGATCCCGTGAATCCGTGAGTGCCATGGCAATCTCCGTGCGCCCGCGGCAGCGGGGCTGTCACGAACCATCGTAGACGGCAAAACGCCCCGTGTAACGGATGCGGCGGGGTGCGCCGCACCATGCCCGCCACAAGGCGCATGGCCGGGGTGCGTTGTGCGCTATATGCCGCTGCCGCCATATCGTTGCCGTGTGTCGGTTAAACTGCCGCATCCCCAATCACGACCTCACCATCAGGTTTCCCATGAAAACACTTGCGCTTTTCCTCGGCACCCTGACCTTCGCCTGCGCCGCATCCGCGGCCGCCCCGGCTGCCTCGGCCCCGGCCGCCCCTGCCGCACCCGCGGCGGCGCCGCAGACGCTGGCGTCGGGCATGACCATCCAGCACCTGATCAAGGGCAATGGCGCCTCGCCCAAGGCCACCGACTCGGTGCAGGTCCACTACCGCGGCACGCTGGCCGACGGCACCGAGTTTGACAGCTCGTACAAGCGCGGCCAGCCGATCTCGTTCCCGCTCAACCGCGTGATCCCGTGCTGGACCGAAGGGGTGCAGGCGATGCAGGTGGGCGGCAAGGCCAAGCTGACCTGCCCGCCGGCCACGGCCTACGGCGCGCGCGGCGTGCCGGGCACGATCCCGCCGAACGCCACGCTTACCTTCGAGGTGGTGCTGCTGGGGATCGGCGGCTAAGAGCCCGCATCAGCGCGGCGCCTGCGGCTGCGCGGGCGCAGGCGTGCCCGCCGGCGCCTCCGCGGCGGGCGCTGCGGCCGCGCCGCTGTCGTCGTTTTCGTCGTAGTCCGGCAGCGACGTGCTCTCTCCCAGCAGGTAGCGGCGCCGCTGCACGTAGGCATCGCGCACAAAGGTGTACTTGTCCAGCGCCGCCAGCTTCAGCAGGTCGGTGGCGCCCAGCAGGTTGGTGCGCACGTCCACCACGTTCATCCCGAACAGCGAATTGCGCACCGCCGGCTCGGCATAAGTGGTCGGGTCGAACTGGAAATTCACATACAGGCCCACGCCGTCGCGGAATGAGCTGGGGCCAAACAGCGGCAGCACCAGGTAGGGTCCCGACGGCACGCCCCACGTGCCCAGCGTCAGGCCGAAATCCTGCGAATGCTTCTGCAGGCCGGCGGGCGTGGCGATGTCGATCAGTCCGCCGATACCCAGCACGGAATTGATCGCGACCCGCATGAAGCTCTCCGCGGCCTCAACGCCCTTGCCTTGCAGCAGGTTGTTGGCAAAGTTGCCGATGTCCGCGATGTTCGAATAGAAATTGGTGACCGCGGTGCGCACCGGCTCCGGCGTGACCGCCTTGTAGCCCTTGGCCACCGGCACGGCCACGTACTGGTCGAGCTTGTCGTTGACGGTGAAGACCGCGCGGTTCATGGGCTCGAACGGATCGTCGGGATTGGCTTGCGGGCCGGTGGCGCAGCCGGCGAGCAGGGTGGCGGCAATGGCGGTGGTGGCAACGGATGTAGCGCGCTGGCGTAAAGGCATCGTACGAAGGGGTTCGGGGTCGGCCGCGTCGGGTTTGTGATTATGACCGGGCAGCCTTGTCATGTTTGTGATGGGCGCCTTCGCGCGGGCGGCCCATCAGGATCGGCTGGAAGAACACGGCCCCAACCAGCGTGCACGCCAGCGCCAGCGCCAGCAGCTTGCCCATGCTGGCGGTGCCGGGATGCTGCGACAGCCACAGGCTGCCGAAAGCGGTGGCGGTGGTGGCCGCGCTGTACAGCACGGCGTGCGTCAGGCTGGACTGCAGCAGCTGGGTCTTGCCGTGCCGCCAGGCAATCACGTAATAGATCTTGAACGCGACGCCGACGCCCAGCAACAGCGGCAGCGCGATCACGTTGGCAAAGTTCAGCGCAATGCCGAACAGCACGCACAACTCCAGCGTGACGATGGCCGAAACCAGCAGCGGTATCAGCGTGCGCAGCACGTCGCCGAAACGGCGCAGCGTGATCCACAGCAGGATGGTGATCGACACCACCGCCCACGCGCCTGCCTGGGTAAAGGCGGCCATGATGGTATCGGCCGAGCCGCGGATCGCGATCGGCCCGCCGGTGGCGGTCGGTGCCACGCGCTGCACCGCGGTGATGAAGCGGTCCAGCGCGGCCTCGCGCTGCGCGCTGGCGGGCGGCGGCAGCTTCGGGCTGACGCTGACCAGCGCGCGCCCGTCCGGCGTGATCCAGTCGCGCACCAGTTCGGGCGGCAGCGTCTGCTGGCTGACAGGCTGCGGGTCCAGCGCCAGCTTTAGCCGTGCCAGCGCCAGCTGCAGCGGCACGGCGATGGCGCGCTCGGCGCGGTCGCGCGTGGCGGCGTCGGCGGAGGCCAGCTTCTTCAGCGCGGCGGACAGGTGCGCGGCTTCAGCCGCACCCGGACCGAGATGCTCGTCGGCGGCGATGGCCAGCTGCCGCGCGGCATTGCGCAGCGCATTGACGCGCACGCTGTCGGTGGCGGGCGTGGCGGTGGGTTGCGTCAGCGCCGGCATCAGCGCGGCCGAAGCCTGGCCGATGGCCTGCAGCTTGGGCGGCTGGTCGCCGGGGATAAAGGTCTGCAGCGTGACCGCGCGTGCCACCTCGGACAGCGCCGCGAGCTTGCCGGCGAGATCGCGTGCGGCCGGCAGCGAAGGCGCTAGCACGCTGACATCGTCGGTGCCGGCCTGCGGCGCGTCCCTGAGCGCCAGCAGCGTGGCCATCGATTCAGATTTGGGGTCCTTCAGGTGCAGCGGGTCGAAGTCAAAGCGCAGGTGCGGCAGCAGCGGCGCGCCTGCCAGGATCGCGAGCAGGGTGACCAGCAGCACCGGCTTGCGATAGCGGTCGAAGAACCGGTCCGCGGGCGCCAGCCACGCGAAGCCCGGCGCCTCGGGCTCGCCGCCGGGCTTGAGCACGCAGATCAGCGCCGGCAGCAGCGTGAAGGTGGTGGCGAATGCCACCATCATGCCCACGCCGGCGATCAGCCCCAGTTCGGCCACGCCGCGGTAGTCGGTGGGCAGGAAGCAGAAGAATGCCGCCGCCGTGGCCGCGGCGGCCAGGGCCAGCGGCGCGCCCACGCCGCGCGCGGACAGCCCCAGCGCTTCGACGATATGGTCGCGGTCATGGCGCTCGGCGCGGTAGCGCACGCCGAACTGGATGCCGAAATCCACCCCCAGCCCGACGAACAGCACCGCGAACGCCACCGAAATCATGTTCAGCGAACCGACCATGGCCAGCCCCAGCGCCGCGGTGATCAGCAGCCCGGCAAACAGGCTGGCCAGCACCGCCACGATCAGCCGCGCCGAGCGCAAGGCCAGCCACAGGATCAGGACCACCACCAGCACCGTCAGCACGCCGTTGAGCACGGCGCCGTCGCTGACCGAGGCGAATTCATCGTCGGCCAGCGCCTGCGGGCCGGTCAGGCGCACCGTGGCCTGGTAGCGCTGCGCCAGCTGCAGGTCGGCCGCTGCCTGCCGGATCGCGCGCGAGGCGGCGGCCCCGGCCTGCAGGTCGCTGTAGTCCAGCACCGGGCTGAGCGCGAGGTAGCTGTAGACCTGGCCATCGGGCCCAGGCTTGAGGCTGTCGTCAAGCAGCCCTGCCCAGGACAGCGCGGCGGGCTTGCCGGCCAGCACCTGGTCCAGTGTCTGGGCACTGCTGCCCAGCAGCCTGGCCATGTCGCCCAGCTTTACCTGCCCCATCTGCAGCGGCAGCGTCAGCGTGGTGGTGAGGAGATCGGACAGGCCGCGCAGGGTCGGGTCATGCGCGAGCGCGTTGACCAGCGGACGCGCCTGCACGAGCTGCTGCGAGAGCTGGCGCACTTCATCGTTGCTGGCGAACAGCAAGCCGTTGCGCGCGAAGAACGGGCCGCCGCCGGGCTGGCTGACCGCGGTGAAGCGTGCCGGCTGGCGGCGCAGCGCCTCGGCCAGCGCGTCGGCGGCGGCGTCGGCCAGCTCTGTCGCGGGCGCCTGCACCACCGCCAGGATCAACTGGTTGCGCTGGGGAAAGGCGTCGCCGATGGCGGCGTCGCGCACCGCCCAGGGGGCGTCGGATTCCAGCAGGCGGCCGATATCGGTGTTGATCGCAAAATTACGGGCCACGTAGACGCCACTGGCGGCGGTCAGCAATGCCGCGAGGATGATGACGCGCCACGGCCAGGCGGTGGCAAGCCGGACAATGCGTGTCAGCAGCGAAGTCAGCATGGGCGGATCCAAGGAGCACGAACCGCGAGTATATCGGCTGGAAGCGTGGCGCATGCGGCATGCGGCATGCGCGGCACAGGCATCCGCGATTCAGGCCGATCCGCTATAAACTGTCAGCCTGGCGCCTGCGCTGCAGCGGCGGCGCCGCTTCACATTCCTTCCTGGCTCTCACATCCATGACGATTCACGGTTTGCTTCCCCTGGCGCCGCTTGCAGCGGTGGCCATGGTTTCCGTAGCGCACGCCCAGGCTGTCCAGCCCGGCGACCTGCGCGCCAGCCCCGAGCGGCTGGTGCAGGCCGCGGTAGAGGGCGTGATCGGCACCATCCAGTCCAATCCCGACACCCGCGCCGGCGACCTCGGCAAGATTACCGCCGTCGTGCAGAAGCAGTTCCTGCCTTACACGGATTTCCAGCGCACCACGCGGCTGGCAGTGGGCAGTGCCTGGCGCACCGCCACGCCGGAGCAGCAGCAACAGCTCCATGAGCAGTTCCAGATGCTGCTGGTGCGCAGCTATGCGGTGTCGCTGGCGCAGCTGCGCGAGCAGAACGTCAAGTTCCGCTACCAGCCGATCAAGTCCGGCAGCGGCGCCACCGATGTGGTGGTGCAGACGCGCGTGATCAACAATGCCGACGAGATGCAGATCGACTACCGGCTGCAGCGCACTCCCAACGGCTGGAAGATCTACGACATCAATATGATGGGGGCGTGGCTGATCGAGGTGTACCGCAAGCAGTTTGCGGACATCGTCGCGCGCAGCGGGGTCGACGGGCTGGTGAAGTACCTGACCACCCACAACGCGCGCCAGGCATCTGACGCCTGAGCGCCGCACGCCATTATGGGGCGGCGTGACCGGTGTCCCGGCTGCGCCGCCAGTGGCGCAACTCCACCCATTGCCATGACAGCAGCGCGGGCACGCCGAACAGGATCTCGCGCGCGCGCTTGACCAGCGCCAGCGCCAGCGAGACCTGCGCATCGATCCCCAGCACCTGCCCCAGCAGCATTACCACCGCTTCCTGCACGCCCAGCCCGGCGGGCACGAAGAAGGCCACCTGGCGCGCGGCCTGGGTCAGCGATTCGATCGCCAGCGCCTGCCAGACCGGCACCGGATGGCCCAGCAGCATCAGCGCCAGCCAGATCTCCAGCGTGCCGCTGACCAGCCCTGCCAGTTGCCAGCCCAGCGCCGCCAGCAGCTCGCGCCGGCGCCGGTTGAGCGCGCGGATATGGGCATCGAGCCGCGCGCCGTCGATCATCGCGACAATGCGGTGATCTTCGCCAAACAGCTTGCGCGCCGCGCCTTCCAGTTTCTCGAAAATCGCGGTATGCCGCAGCGACATCGCGAACAGCACCGGCACCGGCAATGACAGCAACAGCCCGGCCAGGATGACCCAGGCCCCGCCGCTGTCCTGCAGCGCGGCCACTAGCAGCAGCACCCCCATGGCCGAGAACAGGTACTGCGAGAACAGCGTCAGCATCACTTCGACCACGATGCTGGCAGTCACCGCGGTGGTGTCGCGGATGCGCAGCCGCGTCAGGCGGATGCCGACCAGTTCGCCGCCGACCCCCACCGTCGGCAGCAGGCGGTTGACCGCTTCGCGCACTGTGGCGACCCACCACAGGAAACCGAGCCCCGCCTTCTCCTCGGGGTCGGCCGAGGTCAGCAGGACGCGCCAGCCTTGCGCGTCGAGCAGCAGCGGCAGTGCGTGCAGGGGCACCAGCAACAGCAGCAGCCAGCCGCCCTGCGCCACGATCGCGGCGATATCGCTGGCGCCCTGGTGGATCACCAGCGCGGTGAGCGCCAGCAGCCCGAGCAGGCCGGTCAGGTAAGCAATGCGTTTCATGTTGAAAAGTCAGGGCACCAGCACGTCGGCAAAGCCGCCGCGCCGGTTGGCCGCGCGCTCCAGCGCGGCGCGCACGCGCGGCGACAGCAGCGCGGCCAGTTCGTCGGCGTGGCGGTAGCCGCGCATCGATGCGGTGATGGCCTCGCCAGAGACCACGGCCGGGTGCAGGTAGATCTCGCCCACGCCCGCGGGCAACTGCGCCAGCGCCTGCAGCAGGGCTGCCTCGTCCATCTGGCCGCTGCGCGCGATGCCAACCACGTAGTCATTGTGCGCAATGCCGGCGCGGTCCAGGCGCCGGCGCAGCAGCGCCAGCCAGGGGCGCAGCAGCAACGGCGCGCCATGCTCGCGCGGCAGGCGCATCGCACGCAGGCCGTAGTCGCGCCCGATCGACAGGATCAGCGACAGCACCGTCGGGTGCAGGTGGAAATGCTTGTGTGTGTTGACGTGGTCCAGCGGCAGGCCGGTGGCGGCAAAGGCTTCGAACTGCGCGCGGATCTCCGCCGCCAGCTGGCGGCGCACCCGCGGCAGGAAGAAGAAGCGGCAGCCGTCCAGGGCCATGGCCGAGCCGAAGCGGCCTCCGGCGTCGACCAGGTCGGGGATCTGCGCGCGCGGCAGCGTGGCCGGGCCGTCGGCCAGCACCACGTGCAGCCCCACGCGCAACGACGGCAGCCGGCGCGCGCGCTCGACCGCGTCCGCCACGGCGGGCGCGCCCACCATCAGGCTGGCGGCGCTGAGCACGCCGTCGCGGTGGGCCAGCTCCACCGCCTCATTGACGGCGGGGTGCAGCCCGAAGTCGTCGGCGGTGACGATCAGCGCGCGTTGCGAGGCACAGGAAAGCGCGTGGGCCAGGATCAGGCCTCGTGCGAGCGCAGGAAGCGGAAGAACTCGACGCCTTCACGCAGGCGCCGCTTCATCATGTCCCAGCTGCCCAGCATCTCGCGCACGATTTCCCAGATTTTGCCGGGGCGGAAGTAGAAGCGCTTATAGAAGGTCTCCACGCCGTGGTAGATGTCTTCCTTGGACAGGTGCGGATAGCTGATCGCGGCCAGCTGCACGCCCTGGTCGTTGACCAGGTTGATGACCTTGTTTTCCTCGAGCCAGCCGTTCTCCACCGCCTGCCGGTACAGCGTGGTGCCGGGGTAGGGCGCGGCCAGCGACACCTGGATGGTGTGCGGGTTGATTTCCTTGGCGTACTCGATGGTCTTCTCGATGGTCTCGCGCGTCTCGCCCGGCAGGCCCAGGATAAAGGTGCCGTGGATCTGGATGCCCAGCTTGCGGCAGTCCTCGGTGAAGCGGCGCGCAATGTCCGTACGCAGGCCTTTCTTGATGTTCAGCAGGATCTGGTCGTCGCCGGACTCATAGCCCACCAGCAGCAGGCGCAGCCCGTTCTCCTTCATGATTTTGAGCGTGCTGTACGGCACGTTGGCCTTGGCATTGCATGACCACGTTACGCCCAGCTGGCCCAGCCCCCGAGCGATCTCTTCCACGCGCGGCTTGAAGTCGGTGAAGGTGTCGTCGTCGAACATGATCTCCTTGACCTCGGGCATGTTCTCCTTGATCCATTTGACCTCGGCGATCACGCTTTCAGCCGAGCGCGTGCGGTAGCGGTGCCCGCCCACGGTCTGCGGCCACAGGCAGAAGGTGCAGCGCGAACGGCAGCCGCGGCCGGTGTAGATCGACACATAGGGGTGCTTCAGGTAGCCGATGAAGTAGTTGTCGATCTTCAGGTCGCGCTGGTAGACCGGCGCCACGAAGGGCAGCTCGTCCATGTTCTCGATCATCGGGCGCTGCCCGTTGTGTTCGAGCGAGCCGTCCGGCAGGCGGTAGGACAGCCCCAGGATGTCCTTGAGCGGCTTGCCCGCGGCCACGTCCTGGCAGGTGTAGTCGAACTCCTCGCGGCAGACGAAGTCGATGGCCTCGCTCGCGCCTAGCGTGCCGCCTGGATCGACCGCGGGCTTGGCGCCGACCATGCCGATCATCACATCCGGCTTGCGCTTCTTCAGTTCCTCGGCGAACTTGGCGTCGGTGGGGAACGAGGGCGTGCTGGTGTGGATGATGACCAGTTCATAGTCCGCGGCGATATCCAGCGACTGCTGCACGGTCAGGCCGTCGGCCGGTGCGTCGAGCACCCGGCTGCCCGGCACCAGCGCGGCGGGCTGCGCCAGCCAGGTCGGGTACCAGAACGACTTGATCTCGCGCTTGGCCTGATAGCGCGAGCCCGCGCCGCCGTCGAAGCCGTCGAAGGAAGGGGCCTGGAGGAAAAGGGTCTTTTTCATAGCGGCCTCTGGGGATGGATGCCGGTGGATGAAGGTTGATTCGGGGTCAGCGCAGGACTGGCGTGCAGGGCATCGCGCACCGACAGCACCTGCTCGCGCCACTGCACGCGCTTGCCTGCCAGCGCAAATGCCCAGCCGGCCAGCAGCAGCGCATCGCGCAACGGTGCGCGCAGTGCGGCGGCGACGCTGCCTGCCAGCACGCTGCGCGCCAGCGCGCCGACGGCCGCCACCGCAAGTACCAGCGGCAGCGGTGCCAGCAGCACACCCAGCGCCAGCATCGGCCAGGTGAACGTGATGAAGGTAAAGGCAAAGCCCGGCGGATTCAGCGAACGGATCGTGCGTAGCCAGCGCAGCTCATGTCGCCACAGGTCGGTGAAATGGTCCTCGGTGACGTCGGTCGTGACCACCACCTCCGACAGCACCGTGCGCAAGCCTTGCTGCCGCGTCAGCTCACCCAGCCAGTAGTCGTCGGCCAGCCGGCCGGACAAGGCTGCGAGGCCGCCGATGGCTTCCAGCGCATTGCGGCGCAGCGCAATGGTCGCGCCAAAGGCAAAGCGTTGCGATCCGCCCGCGTGGGCGATGCGCACCGACGGCGCGAACCAGTCGTCGATAAACTGCGCACCAATGCGCGACCACAGCCCGCCAGTCGGTTTGCCGCGGTAGAGGCAGGTGACCACGCCCACGCCGGCGTCGGCCAGCGGCGCGGTCACGCGCGCCAGGTATTCGGGCGGCACGGCGATATCGCTGTCGGCGATCACCAGCACATCGTGCCTGGCCTGCGCGAACAGGTTGATCAGGTTGCTGACTTTCAGGTTGGTGCCGTGCACTTGCGGATCGACCACCAGCGCGATGTCGCACGCCGGGAAGTCGCGGCGCAGCCGTTCAACCACGGCGATGGCGGGATCGTCTGCGGCACGCACGCCGAATACCAGCTGGAACGACGGATGCCGCTGCCGGCACAGCGTGGCCAGGTTCTCGTACAGCCGGGGCTCGGCGCCGCACAGCGGCTTGAGCACGCTGACCGGTGTCGTTGCCGTGCCGCCGCCTGCCGCGGGCGCGCGGCGCGACAGCCAGGCGGCGGCCAGCGCATAGCCCGCCGACACGCAGGTCAGCGCAGCGCCCGGGAGGGTGGCGGCAAGTTCGGTGGCCATCGGCAGTGCAGTCAGTGCGTGGCCGCGGCGTTGGCCTTCGCCGGCCGCGGCCGGTTGGCGGGCGGCTTCGCGCGCTGGATTTCCTCGAGCTTGATCTCGACGTGGCGCGAAAACACGTAGTCGGCCGGCCGCTGCTTGTCCAGCGCAATATCGGGCGCCATCGGCCCGCTGGTGCGCACGCCGCGAAGGCTCACGCCCAGCGCCTTGAGCGGATGGGCAAAGGTGTCCGCCACGGCGGTGGCCTCATAGCCGCTGTGCACCATGCAGTCGGCGCACTTCTCGTAGTTGCCGGTGCCGTAGGCGTCCCAGTCGGTCTCTTCCATCAGCTCGCGGAAGGTGGCGGCATAGCCCTCGCCCACCAGATAGCACGGACGCTGCCAGCCGAATACGGTGCGCGCCGGGTTGCCCCACGGGGTGCAGTGGTAGGTCTGGTTGCCGGCCAGGAAGTCCAGGAACAGCGTCGACTGGCTGAAGGCCCAGTTCTTGCCGGCGCGGCCACGGCTCAGGATGTCGCGGAACAGCTGGCGGGTCTTGCCGCGGTTCAGGAAGTGCTGCTGGTCCGGCGCGCGTTCATAGGCATAGCCCGGCGACACGGTGATGCCGTCCACGCCCAGCGCCTTGACCGAGTCGAAGAACTTCGCCACGCGCTCGGGCTGGGCATCGTTGAACAGCGTGCAGTTGATATTGACGCGGAAACCCCGTTCCTTGGCCAGCCGGATCGCCTCGACGCAGCGGTCGTACACGCCTTCCTGGCACACCGAGCGGTCATGCATCTCGCGGTCGCCGTCCAGGTGCACCGACCAGATGAAATACGGGCTGGGCTGGTACTGGTCCAGCTTCTTTTCCATCAGCAGCGCATTGGTGCACAGGTAGACAAACTTGCGCCGCGCGATGATGCCTTGCACGATCTCCGGCATGTCCTTGTGCAGCAGCGGCTCGCCGCCGGCGATGGACACCACCGGGGCACCGCATTCATCCACCGCCCCCAGGCATTCCTGCACCGACAGGCGCTGGTTCAGGATGGGGTCCGGATAATCGATCTTGCCGCAGCCTGAACACGCCAGGTTGCAGCGGAACAGCGGTTCCAGCATCAGGGCAAGCGGATAGCGTTTCTGTCGCGACAGATGCTTGCCGACGATGTAGGCGCCCACGCGGGCGACCTGCAGTAGCGGAATAGCCAAGGCAACTTCCTCTGGTTGGGTTCAGCCGGCGATATTCTCGTTGGCGGTGGCAGGTACGGCCGCGGCTGCGGCGGTTTCCTTGCCGGCCTTGCGCGGGGCCGGTCTCGGCTTCACGTCGGCCAGCTCGGCCGGCAGCCGGAACTCGGCATGTTCCTCGCGCCCGGCCATGGTGGTGACATCCACCGGGCCCAGCCGGCGCAGCGCGTTGATCACGTCCTCGACCATTTCCTCGGGGGCGGAGGCGCCGGCGGTGATGCCCACCACGTTGGCGTTGCGCACCCAGGCGGGGTCCAGTTCGCTGCCTTCGGCGATCAGGTAGCTGGGCACGCCGCTTTCCGTGCCGATCTCGCGCAGGCGGTTGGAGTTGGAGCTGTTGGTCGCGCCAATCACCAGGATCACGTCGGCCAGCTTGCACAGGTCGCGCACCGCGCTCTGGCGGTTTTGCGTGGCGTAGCAGATGTCGCGCGTATCGGGACCGACCAGGTTGCTGAAGCGGCGCCCGAGCGCGGCGATGATATTGCGGGTGTCGTCCACGCTCAGCGTGGTCTGCGTGACGTAGGCGACCGGGGTGTCGGCGGGCAGGTCAAGCTGCGCGACCTCGGCCTCGTTCTGCACCAGGATCACCTTGCCCGGGATCTGGCCCATGGTGCCTTCCACCTCCGGGTGGCCGGCATGGCCGATCAGGATCACGGTGCGGCCGCTGGCCGCGTACTGGCGCCCCTGGGTATGGACCTTGATCACCAGCGGGCAGGTGGCGTCGATGGCATGCAGCTGGCGCTGGCTGGCATCGGCGATGACCTCGCGCGAGACCCCGTGCGCGCTGAAGATGGTCACGGCGCCGGTCGGGACTTCGTCCAGCTCCTCGACGAAGCGCGCCCCCTTGTCCTTCAGTCCCTCTACGACGTGCTTGTTGTGCACGATCTCATGTCGCACGAACACCGGGGCGCCATGCTTGACGAGGGCGCGGTCGACAATCTCGATCGCGCGCACCACGCCGGCGCAGAAGCCCCGGGGCTGAGCAAGAATCACCTGCATAGAGTAAGCCCCCCGACCCATTTCAACGGGTGTCAGTGTTTGGGATGGCGGGACGGGAAATGCACCGGCAACCACCGGAGATCCACCGCAGATCACATTTCCGTCGCACGGTGGTTACTATATACCCGACACGCCGGCTTTGTCTGGAGTCGGGGGGGGGGGGGGGGGGGGGGGGGGGGGGGAGG
>NZ_JBXAHL010000004.1:249469-326464 GCF_058795055.1 Cupriavidus sp. GW823-FHT06D04
CCTACCCCCCCCCCCCCCCCCCCCCCCCCCCCCCCCCCCCCCCCACCCCGCCTCACGGGAAAACGGGTTTATGACGAAAAACGATGACGTGCTGGTGACAGGCGCCTCGGGCTTTCTGGGCTCGGCGGTGGCGCGCAGGGCGCTGGCACGCGGCTTCCGGGTGCGCGTGCTGGTGCGCCCGCAGAGCCCGCGGACCAACCTGGCCGGGCTGCCGGTGACCGTGGCGGAAGGCGACATGCGCGACGCCGGCGCGGTGGCCGCCGCGCTGCAGGGCGTGCGCTACCTGTTCCATGTGGCCGCCGACTACCGGCTGTGGGCGCCGGACCCCGAGGACATCGTGCGCACCAACGTCGACGGCACCCTGGCCGTGATGGAGGCTGCGCAGCAGGCCGGCGTCGAGCGGGTGGTCTATACCAGCAGCGTGGCGACGCTGCGCGTGGCCGGCGCGCGGGCGCCGGTGGACGAGACCGCGGCGCTGCGCCCGCACGAGGCCATCGGCGCCTACAAGCGCAGCAAGGTGCTGGCCGAGCGCGTGGTCGAAAAGCTGGTGGCCGAGCGTGGCCTGCCGGCGGTCATCGTCAACCCGTCCACCCCGATCGGCCCGCGCGACGTGCGGCCGACGCCGACCGGGCGCATCATCGTCGAGGCCGCCACGGGCAAGATCCCCGCCTTTGTCGATACCGGCCTGAACCTGGCGCATGTGGATGACGTGGCCGAAGGGCATTTCCTGGCGCTGGAACGCGGCCAGGCCGGCGAGCGCTACATCCTGGGCGGCCAGGACGTGATGCTGCAGCAGATGCTGCGCGACATCGCGCAGATGTGCGGCCGGCGCCCGCCGACCATGCAGCTGCCGCGCTGGCCGCTGTACCCGCTGGCGTACGGGGCGGAGGCGGCGGCGCGCTTTACCGGCAAGGAGCCGTTCATCACTGTAGATGGACTCAATATGTCCCGGTACCGGATGTTCTTTACATCAGACAAGGCGCGCAAGGTGCTGGGCTATCAGCCGCGGCCATACCAGGAGGGCTTGCGGGACGCGCTGGAGTGGTTCCGGGCGCAGGGGTATCTCGACAAGCGCTAAGCTGGCACGGCACGCTCAGGACCGCACCGGCGCCTGCGCCCGGCCCTTCCACTGCCCGCCGCGCCGCAGCCAGTAGCGCCGTGCCGAGTCGATGGTCGCCCCCAGGTAGAACAGCGCCGTGACCGGCAGCAGCGGCGCCAGCCACGCCGGCTGCCGGTATTCGCGCAGCATCGGCAGGTAGGCCAGGGTCATCGCGCCCCAGGCCAGCCATGCCGGCCACAGCCGCCAGCCGAGCGCCAGCACCGGCGGCACCAGGTAGGTCAGCGCCATGCCCGCCACCGCGCCGCCCAGCAGCAGCGGCGAATAGCGCAGCTGGGTGTAGGCGCTGCGCGCGATCATGTCCCACAGGCTGCGCCAGTCGTTGTAGGGCCGCAACGACACGCTGTCGTCGGCCAGGTCCAGGCGGATCGCGCCGCCGGGCTTGATGCGCGAGGCCAGGCTGCAGTCGTCGATCAGCTCGCCGCGGATGGCGGCAAAGCCGCCAATGCGCGCCAGCGCCGCCCGGCTGGCCAGCATGCAGCCCCCGGCCGCGGCGGCCACGCGGCTGCGGCCATCGCGCACGCGGGCGAAGGGGTAGAGCTTGGCGAAGAAGAAGACAAAGGCCGGCACGATCAGCCGTTCCCAGGCGGATTCGCAGCGCAGCCGCACCATCAGCGAGACCAGGTCGCGCCGCTCGTGCTCGGCGCGCGCCACCAGCGCGGCCAGCACGCCGGGGCCGTGCCAGATATCGGCATCGGTCAGCCAGACGTAGCGGGCCTGCGCGGCGATGCGGTCGGCCGCGGCCAGCCCTTCGGATTGGGCCCAGACCTTGCCGCTCCAGCCGGCCGGCAGCTCGCGGGCGCCGATCACGGTCAGCCCCCGCGGGCGCGCGGTGGCCGCGGCGGCGGCGCGGGCGATATCGGCGGTGCCGTCCTGGCTGTGGTCGTCCACCACCACCAGCGCCAGCCGGCCCGGGTAGCGCTGGCCCAGCACGCCGGCCACGGCGCGGCCGATCACCTCGGCCTCGTTGCGGGCTGGGATGACCGCGACCACGTCTGGCCAGGCCGCGGGATCCGGTGCGGCAGCCGGCTTGCGCACGCGCCAGAAGCCGGCACGGGCAAAGATCAGCACCAGCCAGACCGCCAGCGACAGCAGTGACAACGCCAACGCAAGGTGCATGGGCCGGCCCTATTTGACGAAGCGCCGCGCCAGCCGGGCCAGCCGCGGCACGGTTTCCGGGCGCAGCAGGCGCGCGTCGTAGCCGGCCATGCGCCGGTCGTTCTCGGCCAGGCACAGGTCGATCATCGCGCCCGGCGTCAGGGCTTCGCCCAGCGCCGCGGAACCGTTCATGGTGAAGTTGGCGTCCTGGGCCACGCCGTCGGTGTCGATGCCGCGCGCAATGCCGATGCGCTCCCAGACCAGGAAGGCCCACACCCGCGCCACCTTCAGCGCAAACAGCGGGCGGCGCCACCACGGCAGGTTGCGCCGGTACCAGGCGGCCCAGTTGACGAAGAACAGGATATGGCGGCCTTCCTCCTGGATCACCGGCTCGAAGGTCTCGACCAGCTCGGCGGGGAAGAAGCCCGAGCGCCTGGCCGCGGCGAACAGGCCGAAGGCGAAAAAGCTGTCGATGCACTCGCTGTAGCCGGTGACCAGCCAGCCCCATTCCGGATCGTCAGGTGGCGGGTAGTCAGGCTCGGGCGCGAGCGCGATGCCATAGGCCTCGACCAGCTTCGACAGCACCACCTTGTGGCGCGCCTCCTCGCCGCCGTCCATTTCCAGCGCGCTGCGCAGCAGCGGATCGCCGACGGTATCGGCAAAGGTCTTGACGCGGATCGAGGCGCGGCCCTCGGTCTGCACGGCGATGTCCCAGATCGGCAGCGAGGTGACGCGGTGCAGGGCCTCCGGCGACAGCTTCGGCCAGTCGATCACGGTGGGTTTGTAGGGGTTGTGGGTCTGCAGCAGCATATTGCAGAACGTCTGCAGGTGCTGCGGGGAGCCGATGCGCACCGGCCCCGGGGTGGGGTCGGTCCAGTGGCGCATGGTATGGTCGGCCTGCTCGACGGCAGTGCGAGCGACCGTATCGGCAACCGCGATGGCGCGGGCCTCGGCATCGGCGGCGCTGTTGCGCGGCGGCGCGGCCGCCGCGTTGCCAGCAACCTCAGTGGTCTCGGACATTCGGCCCCCCTGGCGTTGGATTGCCCGGGGGTCATTGTAGCGAGGCGCGCCGGCCGGCGCACCCCGCAGGCTACGGCAAGGTCAGGCGCGGTAGCTGACCGGCCCGCGCGAGCGCATGTCCAGCGCGTAGTAGCACACCGTCAGCAGGACCAGCCAGCCCGGGCCCACGTACAGCGCCACGCGGGTCTCCGGGAAGTAGGCCATCAGCGCCACCACCAGCGCCAGGAAGGCCAGCGCGATGTAGGAGCCATACGGCCAGAACGGCATGCGGAAGGCCAGCGCCTTGCGCTCGGCCGCCGACAGGCTGCGGCGGAAGTTGATCTGCGTGACCAGGATGATGGCCCAGGTCCAGACCGCGCCGAAGGTGGAGATCGCCGTCACCCAGACAAAGACCTGCTCCGGCACCAGGTAATTGAGCAGAACGCCGCACAGCAGCGCGGCGATCGACACCAGCAGCGCGCGGCGCGGCACGCCATTGCGGTCGACCCTGGCAAAGGCCTTGGGCGCCTGGCCCTGCTGCGCCAGGTTGTACAGCATGCGTCCGGTGCTGAAGATGCCGCCGTTGCACGACGACAGCGCCGCGGTCAGCACCACGAAGTTGATGATGCCGGCGGCGGTCTTGATGCCCAGCCGCTCGAAGGTCAGCACGAAGGGGCTGCCCTGGGCGCCGATCTCGTTCCACGGGTACAGTGCCAGGATCACGAACAGCGCGCCCACGTAGAAGATCAGGATGCGCCAGAACACCGAGTTGATCGCGTCCGGGATCGACTTCTTCGGGTTGCGCGCCTCGCCGGCGGTCAGGCCGATCATCTCCACGCCCAGGTAGGCGAACATCACCATCTGCAGCGACATCAGCACGCCGGAGGCGCCGTTGGGCATAAAGCCGCCGTGCGCCCACAGGTTGGAGATGCCGGTGGCGACACCGCCGTTGCCAAAGCCGAACACGATCATCGCGCCGCCGCCGAACAGCATCAGCACGATGGTGACGATTTTGATCATGGCGAACCAGAACTCGAACTCGCCATAGGCCTTGACCGCCATCAGGTTGACCGAGCCCATCGCCGCCAGCGCGGCCAGTGCCCAGATCCAGCGCGGCACGTCGGGGAACCACATGCCCATGTAGATGGCCACGGCGGTGATTTCCGCCACGCAGGTCACCAGCCACAGGAACCAGTAGTTCCAGCCGGTCAGGTAGCCCGCCAGCGGGCCCATGTGGTCCTGCGCGTAGCGGCAGAAGGAGCCGGCCACGGGGTTGTGCACGGCCATCTCGCCCAGCGCGCGCATGACCAGGAAGATCACCGCGCCGCCGATCAGGTAGCCCAGCATGATGGCGGGGCCGGCCATCTTGATGGCATTGCCGGCGCCCAGGAACAGGCCCACGCCGATGGCCGAACCCAGCGCCATCAGCCGGATATGGCGTTCGCCCAGGCCGCGTTGCAGATGTTCTGCGCTTGCACTCATGTGTCGTTGTCTCCGTGTCATCTGAAAGGCCGCGCCGGCCTTCGTGGGGCCGGCGGGAGCAGCTATTTTCTCGTCCGCGGTGGGCCGCAAACGGAAAATAGCGGGCAGGTTAATCAGATAACGGGGGTATTTGTTGCTGAATTCGTCGTGAAAATCAGGAAAGATTGCTGGCGATGGGAGCGGCGATACCCCTGCGCGCAATTGTGTGGCTCGATGGTCCTGCCGTACTGGCACGGGAGCGGCCCCCCCTCCGGCTCAACTTGACACGTCGGTCGCCATCCCGATCCTGAAGGAGGAGATCGAGGCCGCGCGGCAGTCCTGAGCTTCCGCGATTGAGCAGTTCAGCCCAAAGCCTGGACGCCGGCTGAGCCTCGGTAGCTATGAGGTTTACCGGACCTGGATGATGGTCGAAGCCAATCCTGCGATCGAGCCCTTTACTGAACGCCCAGCTCGAATTGCCGGTCCGGGCGGCGACGTGATTGACTTCTGGGTCCGCGTGTGCGAAGTGCCCGTCAGTGGCTATCGCGCAGCCCCAGCACGTTTGCGCCGATCCTCGGGTCGATGCCGCGTTCCAGTTGCTGCGGATAGGCCGTCACCGTCACTTCCAGCGATCCGGTGCCGACCTCCATCGACAGGATGTGGCCGCCGTACGTGTCGAAACTGCTGTCGCCGGCCACGCCGTGTGCATGAATCGACGGCTTGCCTTCTTTCCAGGCCAGGCTGCCGACGATGCTGGCCATCTCCACGTTGCGGAAGGTGCGCGGGTTGAACTGCTTCTTCGCGGCATCCCAGAAGCCGAACGTGACGTTGGCGAAGCCGATCGCGGACAGGCTTGCGCTGGGCACCTTCTCGCAGATGGCAAAGGCTTCGATCTGCTCGAAGACGTTGTCGCCCATGCGCAGCACTAGCAGGTAGCCGGTGGGGGTCTTGATGTAGCGCGGCACGCTCTCGCGCGGGTAGTTCGGGTTCTGGGCACGGGCGTCCAGTGCCGTCCTGCATTCGGCGGATGGCGCCGGCTGCGCCGCGGCTGGCGCGGGCATCAGGGCGAGGCCGCCAACGGAGGTGGCCGCTGCGAGGATGGCGAGCGCCTGGCGGGCGCGCAGGGTTATGCGAAGGATCATCTGTAGTCTCCTGTCTGGTTTGTTTGCGGTTGGGTTTGTGGCTACGGCAAGAAAATTACGGAGCAGGCGGATGCGGCGGCAGCACGATGTGCCGCCGTCCATATGGACTTCGATGCGGACTCGGTCCACGAACCGGAGTCGGCGTACTCATAAAACATGCGCGGTACCCGCTGCCGGGCGAGCCGACGCAGGTCCTCGATCTCGTTGATGGATGACATCTTGTGTCCTGCAAGGAAGGGAAGCGGCGCGCGGTTGGCCTCAATGCAGCCATGCGGCCGGCACGAGAATCAGCTGCGGGAACAGCACGAACAGGAACATCAGCGCGGTCAGGCTCAGCAGGAAGGGCCAGACGCCGCTGATCACGCTGTCCAGGCTGCACCGGGAAGTGCCGGCCACCACATTGAGCACCGTACCGACCGGCGGCGTCAGCAGGCCGATGGCATTGTTGAGTACGAACATCACGCCGAAGTACACCGGGTCGATGCCCGCCTTGGTGATCACCGGCATCAGGATCGGCGTCATGATCAGCACGGTCGGCATCAGGTCGAGCGCGGTGCCGACCACGATCACCAGGACCATGATCACGAACATCAGCAGGATCTTGTTGTCGATGAACGGCTCGAGCAGGTCGGTCACCTGTGCCGGGATGTTGGCGATGGTGATCAGCCACGCCGAGACCAGCGCGCACGCCACCAGGAACAGCACCGTGCTGGAAGTCTTGGCCGCGGTGACGATCAGATCCGGCAGCGCGCGCAGCTTCAGCTCGCCGTAGACGAAGCGGCCGACCGCCATGGCGTAGACCACCGCCACCACGGCGGCTTCGGTCGGCGTGAAGGCGCCGATCTTCATGCCGCCGATGATCACCACCGGCAGCACCAGCGCCCACACGCCGTCGAGCGCGGCCTTGGCCAGGCGGCGCGCACTGAACGGTTCCACCGGCGCCAGCTTCTCCTTGCGCGCGCAGAAGTGCCAGGTGACGGCGAGCGTCAGCGCCATCATGGCGCCGGGCGCGATGCCGGCCAGGAACAGCTTGGTGATCGAGACCTGCGCGACCACGCCGAACACGACGATGGCGATCGACGGCGGGATCACCGGCGCAATGATGCCGCCCGCTGCGATCAGGCCCGCGGCGCGCGGCACGTTGTAGCCGGCGTTGCGCATCATCGGGATCAGCAGCGCGGCGACGGCGGCGGTATCGGCCACCGCCGAGCCGGAGATGCTGGCCACCACCGTGGCCGCGATGATCGCCACGTAGCCCAGCCCGCCGCGCACGTGCCCGACCGCCGCATTCGCCACGCGCACGATCCGTTGCGACAGCCCGCCGGCGTTCATCAGCTCGCCGGCCAGCATGAAGAACGGCACCGCCATCAGCGGATAGTTGTTGACGCCCTCGAGCATGTTCTGCGCGAGGATCTGCGTATCGAAGTTGCCCAGGTGCAGCATCAGCGCGACACCAGAAGCGAGCAGCGCAAAGGCGATGGGCATGCCGAGCGACATCGCGCCCAGCAGCGAGCCGACAAAGACAAAGATGGTCATGATGGGCTCCTCGCGGTCATTCGCCGGTGGCGCCGGACTGCGGCACCAGTTCATGCTGCGGCATGCGGCCGCTGACCAGCCGCCACAGCCCGTGCAGAAGAATCGCCGCCATGCCGACGCTGCATACCAGCAGGCAGGCATAGACCACGCCCAGCGGCACGCCGGTGACGGGGGCACGGTCGTCCATGCCGATCGCCACCAGCTGCCAGGCGCCGTGCGCCAGCAGCAGGCAGCAGCCCAGCGCGCCTGCATCGGCCAGCAGGCGGCAGGCGCGCTGGCCGTTTTCCCCCAGTCGCGAGACCACCGTGGACATGCCGAGGTGAGCCTTGTCGTGCATCACCAGCAGCGCGCCGGTCAGCGTCAGCCACATGAAGATGAAGCGCGAGGCTTCCTCAGAGAAGGCAATGCCGGAATTGAAGACGTAGCGCAGGACCACGTTGCCGAAGACCAGCACGATCATGGTGGCCATCATGGCGACCATGGCGCCCTGGGCCAGGCGGAGCGTAATGCGGTTCATGATTTGGAGCTCCTGGTTGGACGGGCGTCAGCGCAGGCTCGCTGCGGGCGCCTCGATCCGGTAAAAGCGCATGGCGTTGTCGTGCCACACCGCTTGGGCGGCGGCGTCGGGCAGGCATTCCAGCCCCGCGGCCACGGTGTTGACGATTTCATGCAGCGATGCGCGCAGGCCGGAAACCGGCAGATTGCTGGCGAACATGCAGCGCTGCCAGCCGAAGATTTCCAGCGCCTGCTGGATCACGCCGACATTGCCGGCGCGGTCCCACGCCGCGCCGGGCAGGCCGAACTCGGACAGCTTCAGGTGCACGCCGGGCAGGCTGGACAGCGCCGTGAGTCCGCGGCGCCAGCCGCCCAGGCCGGCTTCCGAGCGGTCCCACGGCAGGCCGGTGTGCTCGACCACCACCGCCAGTCCCGGCACGGCCGCTATCGCCTCCGCGGCTTCCTCAAGGTGCCACCAGGGCACGCGCAGGTCCCACGCCAGACCATGCTCGGCCAGCCGCTGCAGGCCGGACTGCCAGCGCGGATCCTGTAGCGTGCCCGGCTGCCCGCGCACGCTGCCATCGGCGGTGCGGCTGGTGCGCGGCTTGCACCGCACGCTCCGCACCAGCGGGAAGGCCTGGTGCGCGCGCAATTGCGCCGCCAGCGTGTCACTGTTGAAATCGGCATGCGCCACCACTGCATTGGGAAAGCCGTGTCGCGCGTGGACCTGATGCAGCCACGCGGTCTCGGCCATCGACTCGTCGGCATGCCGTTCGGCTTCGACATGCACGCTGGCGGCCAGGTGCAGCCCGTCCCACTGCCGCAGGTAGTCCGACGGATCGAAGTCCTGCCGCAGCGTGGCGTAGTCGCCAAGGAAGAAGGCGGCAGGGTCGTATCCTTCCTGCAGCCAGGGGTAGCGCGCCGTGCCGAGCCGCCACAGGTGGTGGTGGGCGTCGACGATGGCGGTGGGTAGCACCGGCATGGCTCGTCCTCCTACCGCTGGGCGTCCATGGCGCGCAGCACGGCGTCGCCGTTCTTCTGCACGAACAGCTGGCGCGTTTCCTCGCGCACTACCTTGCGGATGCCGGAGTTGTCGGGATGCTCGTTGACCTGCACGCCCTTGGCGCGCAGCGTGGCGATTGCGGCCGCTTCGTTGTCGGCGTTGAGCTTGCGCTGGTAGTTGGCGGCGGCCGCGGCTTCTTCCAGCAGCACCTTCTGGTACTCAGGCTTGAGCGAATCAAACCTGGCCTTATTCATCAGCACCACCAGCGCCGTATAGGCGTGGCGCGTCATCGAGATGTACTTCTGCACCTCGTACATCTTGGCCGACACCATCAGCGTGGGCGGGTTTTCCTGGCCGTCCACCGCACCGGATTCCAACGCGCCGAAGACCTCGGCGAACGGCATCGGCTGCGGGCTCGCACCCAGCAGCTGGAAGGCCTTGATATGCGAAGGGTTGGGCGTGGTGCGGATCTTCAGGCCGCGGATGTCCTCGGCCTTGTTGATGGGCCGTTTGTTGTTACCCAGGCTGCGGAAGCCGATTTCCCAGAAGGCCAGGCCCTTGATGCGGTGCGCGCCCAGCTCGTCGAGCAGCGAGAGGCCCACCGCGCCGTCCAGCACCTTGTAGGCCGACGGGCCATCCTCGAACTGGTAGGGCAGGTCGAGAACGTTCAGGCGCGGCACCAGACCGGTGACAAAGGGATTGCCGGTGGCACCGATGTCGATGGTGCCGCTGCGCACGCCCGTGACCAGCGTGGTGTCGTTGCCGAGCTGGCTGTTGGCAAAGACCTGGATCTCGACACCGCCCTGCGTGCGCTCCTTGACCTTCTTGCTGAAGGCCAGCGCGGCCTGATGCTGCGAATCGGTTTCCGGAACGGTATGGGCAAAGCGCAGCTTGACGGGCGTCTGCGCGGCGGCCACGCCGGCGACGGACAATAGCGCCGCCAGCACGATATGCGGGATAACGTGTTTCATGGTGTCTCCTGGTTTGTCATGCGGCCCGGTCGGGTATGCCGGGCTCTGTGCTGCCCCGTGCGGGGGCGGGTGTTTCGCGCGATCTACAGAGAGGCCTGCAGCATTGCCGTGTAGTCTTCGGCGCTGGCCACGCGCGGGTTGGTCTTGTGGCAATGGTCGGCCAGCGCGTAGTTGATCGCGCGGGGGAACAGGGCAGGGTCCACACCCATCTGCCGCAAGCCTGCCGGCAGGCCCAGGCGCTGGTTCATGTCCGTGATGGCCGCGCCGATGGCGCCGGCGTCGGGCAGGCCCATGGCCTGCGCGATGCGCTCCAGCTTGGCCTCTGCCTGCATCGACGGCGCGTCCGCATTGAAGCGGATCACCGCCGGGAGCAGCACCGCGTTCAGGGTGCCGTGGTGCAGCGTTGGCATCAGCCCGCCGAGCGCATGGCTCAGGCTGTGCACGCAACCCAGGCCTTTCTGGAACGCCAACGCGCCCTGCATCGACGCGCTCATCATCGCCAGCCGTGCGGCACGGTCCTGTGGATCGCGCCGCGCGCGTTCGATATGTAGCCAGGCGCGGCGCAGGCCATCCAGCGCGATGCCGTCGGCCGGCGGGTTGAAGGCCGGCGCCATGAAGGTCTCCAGGCAATGCGCGATGGCATCCATGCCGGTGGCCGCGGTCAGCATCGGCGGCAGGCCCAGGGTCAGCTCGGGATCGCAGATCGCCACGCGCGGCACCAGGTAAGGCGACAGCACGCCCACTTTGCGGCCGTCGTCGAGGATCAGCACCGCGCCGCGGCCGACTTCGCTGCCGGTGCCGGCAGTGGTGGGGATGGCGATCACCGGCGCGGTCGCAGGCGTGATCCGCGCCACGCCGCCTTCGATCGCGGCGAACTGGCGCAGCGGGCCGTCGTGCGTGGCGCACACTGCCACGCCCTTGGCCAGGTCGATGGGCGAGCCGCCGCCCACCGCGATGATGCCGTCGCAGCGGTAGTCGCCATAGAGGCGCACGGCTTCGCGCATGGCGGCTTCGGTCGGGTTGGACGGCGTGCCGTCGTAGATCACGGCTTCGCAGCCAGGGCGCAGCTGCTCCAGCACGCGCTGGACGATGCCCGCGGCCTTGACGCCGGCGTCGGTGACCACCAGCGGGCGCGTGATGCCGATGCGTTCGCATTCCTGGGCCAGCAGCCCGATCGCGCCGAAGTCGATCTGGATCTGGGTGATGTAGTTGATGAGGGCCATCTTGTCTCCGTGCTGTGTGTGGTGTGCCGGGCGCCGCAGGCGGGCCGGCTGCATTGGTGACGAAGTCTAGAAACAAGGCCCGCAGGTAACAACGTGGATTTACTTGAAGGGAGCCCAAGAAAAATTCACAGCAACGAATGCCTAGTTTTTCTTGAAACGGCGCTGAGATTTTCTCGTTTTGCGGCGCGCCACGCGGGCCCTAGACTGGCGCAGACCAGCCGGATTCCGGACCACCGCCCGCACATGCCGGGCCTCCTCCACACCAACGACAACCATGAGACAACCGATCCTGATCGAGCGCGACGCCCAGGTCGCCACCATCACGCTGAATAACCCGGACAAGCTCAATGCCATGGACCTATCCATGTGGCAGGGCCTGACCGAAGCCATTCAGGGCCTGTCTGCCGACGACACGCTGCGCTGCGTGGTGCTGCGCGGCGCCGGCGACAAGGCCTTCGCCGCCGGCGCGGACATCGCCGAGTTCGACACCATGCGCGCCAACGCGGCGCAGGCGCAGCAGTATGGCGAGATCACCAACGCCACCATGCGCGCCATTGCCGAATGCCGGCACCCGACCATCGCGCTGATCCAGGGCGCGTGCGTCGGCGGCGGGCTGGAGATCGCCTCGATGTGCGACCTCCGCATCTGCGGCGAGTCAAGCCGCTTCGGCGTGCCGGTCAACCGGCTCGGACTGGTGATGTCGTATGGCGAACTGGGCGGGCTGGTGGCGCTTGCGGGGCCGGCGACCGCGCTGGAGATCGTGCTGGAAGGCCGCGTGTTCGATGCTGCGGAGGCACTGGAAAAGCGCCTCGTCAACCGAGTGGTGGCGGATGAGGCGGTGCCTGACGAAGCCTACGCGACAGCACGCCGCATTGCCGCCGGCGCGCCGCTGGTGGCGCGCTGGCACAAGCAGTTCGTGCGCCGGTTGTCGGACCCCACGCCGCTGCGTCCGGAAGAGCATGCCGAGTCCTATGTCTGCTTCGATACCGAGGATTTCCGTATCGGCCACCGCGCCTTTATCGACAAGACCCGGCCGCAATTCGTGGGCCGTTGAAAGCACCTTTTTTCCAAGCACCGTGGCACCGTCATTCCCATGCGGCTGCCTCAACCTCAGGTGGTATCCATGAATTTGCCGTTATCGAAAATCAAGGTCCTGGACGTCAGCCAGATCATGGCGGGTCCGTTCTGCTGCATGCTGCTGGGCGACATGGGCGCCGATGTTATCAAGGTCGAAGCGCCGGGTGCCGGCGACCAGACCCGCAAGTCAATGGGTTTCCGGCTCAAGGGCGATGACAGCGGCGGCTTCCTGGCGCTGAACCGTAACAAGCGCAGTGTCGAGATTGACCTGAAGAACCCGGCCGGCCTGGAGGCTTTCTATGAACTGGTGCGCGGCGCCGACGTGCTGGTGGAAAACAACCGCCCGGGCGTGGCCGCTCGTTTGAAGATCGACTATGCGGTGCTGCGCGAGATTAACCCGCGCCTGGTCTACGCGAGCATCTCCGGCTTCGGCCAGACCGGACCGTGGTCGCGACGCCCGGGGCTGGACCTGATCGCGCAGGCCATGTCAGGCGTGATGAGCGTGATGGGCCATCCGGACGCGCCGCCGGTCAAGGCTAGCGTGCCGATCGCCGACCTGGGGGCCGGGCTGTTCACTGCCTATGGCGTCCTGAGCGCGCTGATGGGGCGCGAGCATACCGGACAGGGACAATATGTGGATGCGTCGCTGTTCGAGACGGCGCTGGGGTTGTCGGTATGGGAGTCGGCCGAGTTTTGGGGCACCGGCGCCGTGCCGGTACCGATCGGCAGCGCCAACCGCATGAGTGCGCCGTACCAGGCTGTGCGCGCCGCCGACCGGCACTTTGTCATCGGCGCGGCCAACCCCAAGCTGTGGGCCGCGCTGTGCGAGGTCATCGAGCGGCCCGACCTGCTTGCCGATCCGCGCTTTACCGACAACGCCGCCCGCATCCGCAACCGCGCCGCGCTGATTCCTGAAATTGAGGCAGAATTCGCGCGCAAGCCGGCGGCGGAGTGGGTGGATGCGCTGCTGGCGGCTGGTGTGCCGGCGGCACCGATCTTCACCTACGACGAAGCGCTGGCCAGCGAACAGGCGGTGGCGCGGGACATGGTGCTGGAGATCGATCACCCGGTCGAAGGGCGGGTCAAGGCGCTGGGGTTCCCGGTCAAGCTGAGCGGCACGCCGCAGCAGGTGCGCTATCCGGCGCCGTTGCTGGGCCAGCATACCGATGAGGTGCTGGGCGAGTTCGGCCTGGACGCGGCCACCGTCACGCGGCTGCGTGCGCAGGGGGCGTTCGGCGCACCGGCCCGGGCACAGGAACTGGAACGCGGTGCCGCCTGAGCGCACCGCGGTCATCATCTATACCGATAAAAGACAGGAGACAACCATGACGATGTCACGTTCGCTAATGCGGCGCTGGGCGATGCCGGCGGCCGTGGTACTGGGGCTGCTGGGCGGTACAGCCACGGCGAGTGCGGAAACATACCCTAGCCGGCGCATCGAACTGATTGTGCCGTGGCAGGCAGGCGGCGGGGCGGACGTGGTGGCGCGCGCGCTGTCCGCCGCGGCCGCCAGGCACCTGCCGCAGCCGATCGTCGTCATCAACAAGCCGGGCGCCACCGGCGCGGTAGGCTTGGGCGAAGTGGTTCACGCGAAGCCGGATGGCTACAAGCTGGTGCTGTCGTCCAGCGAGCTGACCTTCCTGAACTACCTCGGGCTGGCCAAGTTCACTTACCAGGACCTGATCCCCGTCGCTCGCCTGAACGCGGACCCGGCCGCCGTGGCGGTACGGGCCGATGCGCCGTGGACCACGATCGAGCAGTTCGTCGCCGATGCGCGCAAGCCGGACGCCAATATCCGCGTGGGTAACGCAGGGCAGGGCTCCGCGTGGCATATGGCAGCCGCCGCGCTGGCGGACAAGACCGGCGCGAAATTCAACCACATTCCCTATGCCGGCGGCGCTCCCGCTACGCTCCCGCTACGCTCGCGCTGCTGGGCGGGCATATCGATGCGGTCACGGTCAGTACGGCGGAGGTCTTCACGCATGTGGCCGCGGGCAAGCTCAAGGTGTTGGCGGTGATGGCGGACAAGCGGGTCGGCGGCTTCGAGAACGTGCCAACGCTGAAGGAGCGCAATATCGACCTGTCGATGGGGATCTGGCGCGGCATCTCGGCGCCAAAGGGCACGCCGCCCGAGGTGATTGCGGTACTGAAGACGGCGATTGCGAAATCCGTGCAGGAGCCGGTGATGCGCCAGACGCTGGAGAAGCTGCACTTCAGCACCGACACCTATGCCGATGACGTGACGCTGCAGGCCGCCATGGTGAAGGAGTCGGCGCAGTTCAAGCAGCTCGCCAGCCGCATCAGCGTCAGGGAGTAGGCCCATGCGCGACACACCTGCGGAGAGCGCGGCGCCCGTCGAGCCTTTTATCGATGCACACCAGCATTTCTGGAACCTGGCGCGCAACCCTTACCCGTGGCTGCAGGACGAAACCGTGCCGAACTTCCGCTATGGCGATTACTCGGCGCTGCGCAGGAACTATCTTCCGGAGGATCTTGCCCGTGACACGGCTGGCTGCGCGCCGGTGAAGACGGTGCACGTGGAAGCCGAATGGGCGCGCGCCAATCCTGGCGACGAGACCGCGTGGCTGACGCAGCTCGCCGCGCAGACAGGCCGGCCAACGGTGATTGTCGGCCATGCCCAGCTTGACCGAGGCGATGTCGATGGAGTGCTGGCGGGGCATGCCGCCTACGCCATGATGCGCGGCATCCGCAACAAGCCCGTGACCGCGGCGCGGCGCGAGGACGCGCGGCGCGGCGTGCCGGGCTCGATGGACGATGAGCGCTGGCGGCGAGGCTATGCCTTGCTTGCTCGCCATGGCATGTCCTTCGACCTGCAGGCGCCGTGGTGGAACATGGATCAGGCGGCAGCACTGGCACGGGATTTCCCGGGCACGCAGCTGATCCTGAACCATACCGGGTTGCCGGCTGACCGCAGTGAAGCCGGCCTGGCCGGCTGGCGCGCCGCGATGGCCGAGCTGGCCAGGCAACCCAATGTTGCCGTGAAGATCTCTGGCCTGGGATTGCCGGGCAAGCCGTGGACGCAGGCCGACAACGTGCCCGTGATCCGCGATGCCATCGCCATCTTCGGCACGGAGCGCTGCATGTTCGCCAGCAACTATCCGGTGGACAGCCTCGTGGCGAGCTACGACACCATCGTCGCAGGCTTCCGCGCCGCCATCGCCGTCTATTCACCCGAACAGCAGCGCGCGCTGTGGCACGACAACGCCGCGCGCTTCTATCGCCTGTAGCAGTGCATCACAAGGATCCGCCACCCGCCCGGCTCGCGCTGCGGCGGGCCGGGCGGCTTCGTCCATAAACCTGAAAGGAACCCCTGATGAAGAACGGATTGCAACCGGGCGCGACCTGCGCGCGCACGCTGACAGTCGACCGCCAGCGCACCATAGATTTTCTCGGCGAAAGCCTGCGCATCTACGCCACGCCCGAGCTGGTACGCGACATTGAGCAGACTTGCCTCGACTTCGTGCAAGGCTTTCTCGATGACGGTGAAAGCTCGGTCGGCGCGGAGGTCTCGGTGCAACACACCGGTGCCACGCCGCTGGGCGGCGAGGTGCGCATCCATGCCGAGATCACGGCCGTCGACGGCCGCAGTGTCACATTTAGCGTGACCGCCGACGATGCGGTGGAGCGGGTTTGCAGCGGCACGCATCGCCGCTTCATTGTCGATGTCGAGCGTTTGCGCGCACGCGTGCAGAAGAAGACGGCGTCGATGCCGGCCGTGGCCTGAAGCCGCGCTGTTTGCCTGTCCGGTGCGGCGGGCACGGGCAGCTTGCGGGACGCGCCCCGCAAGCTGCGCTCAGACGGGGGCCGGCTGCTGCTGGTCCGCCGACACTTCCGCGCGGATCCAGTCAGTGAAGCTGCGGATGCGACGATCCTCCAGCCTCTCCTTCGGGAAGACCACGAAGTAAGAGAATTCGACCGGCAGCCGGATCGCTTCGAACAATCGCACCAGCCGGCCTTCGGCCAGGTCCTGCTCGATCCAGTTCTTCTTGACCAGCGCCACGCCCAGGCCATTAAGCGCGGCGTTGATGACCAGGTGGCTTGGCCAGAACGACGGCCCGCGGCTGGCATCGACATCGGTCACGCCGGCGTGCTCAAGCCACATTGCCCAGTCGGGGTTGCTCACGTCCGTATACGTGCTGTCGTCGTGCAGCAGCGTATGGTGCTTCAGGTCGGACGGCGTTTCGAGCGGCAGAGAACCTTGCAGCAGCGCCGGGCTGCACACGGGGATGACTTCGACCGCCATGCAAAGCTCGCAGTGCAGGCCGGGGTAATCGCCGCGGCCATAGCGGATCGCCATGTCGAAATCGTCGCGCTCGAAGTCGATGCGATGGTTCGAGGTGGACACCTTCAGGTCGATATCCGGGTGCGCCTTCATGAAGCGGTCCATGCGCGGGATCAGCCATTTGACCGCGAACGTGGGCGGCATGTTGACCTTCAGCGCGGGGCGGTCCTTGCTATGCAGGCGGTGCGTGGCATCGGCGAGCTGCTTGAAGGCCAGCTGCACGCTGGGCAGGTAGGCGGTGCCGGCGGGTGTCAGGACCAGCGCCTTGGCCTCGCGGATAAACAACTGCACGCCAAGGCTTTCTTCCAGTGCCTTGATCTGGTGGCTGACTGCCGACGGCGTGACGAATAATTCCTCCGCGGCCCGCGTGAAGCTCAGATGCCGGGCAGCCACTTCGAACGCCCTGAGCGGGTTGAGTGGGGGAATCTGTCTCGACATATCGGGGGTACGCAATCCTGTAGACGCCTTGCCGGCATGCGGGGTGCTGTGGCACCGGCAAGCCGCTGCACGATAGCATTCGTGCCGGGCCATGGGAATAGGGCCTGTCCCCATGTAGGTGAATTCACGGCCGCCCCGTTTGCGGCCCGCCGGGCAGCTCGATAAGCCTAGGCCAGCATGACAATGCGCATGTTTAGAGGGAGCGTCAGCCCGCCTCCTGCGGCGTGAGATCGGGTATCTCGCCGCTTGCCGGTACCAACGTCTTGCGAAAGATCTCCACCAGGGGCCTCAGGTTGATCTTGTGCCAGGCCGCCCATAAAGGCGTCCGATAGTTGAGCCACGACAAATCGTGCAGTACCACACCCGCCGGCGCTTGGTGGCGCAGGCTTTGCTGGATCGTGGTGACGCCGAGTCCCGCGGCGACCAGGCCAAGGGCCGCCAGCGGTTCCGTGGCCTCCATCGTTATCGTCGGCGTGAAGCCGGCCTTCGCACAAGCCGCGATGAACGTGTCATGCCGTAGCGCGCTTTCCCTGTGCATGACACCGATCCACTTCTGCGCAGCGAGATCTTCCGGGGTGATCCGTTGCGCCACTGCCAGCGGATGCCCCTCGGGCAGCGCCAGCAGCATCGGATCATTGAGCACCTGGGCAGCCTCGAGGTCTGTATCGTCAGGTGGCGGCGGCTCGCAGACGAGTGCGATGTCGAGGCTGCGCTGGCGCAGCCCCTCCAGTTGAACGTCCGACTGCTGGTTGTACAGCGCGATATGCACCGCAGGCCGGCTGTCGCGCAGTTCGCGCAAGGCATTCGGCAGCACGCCCGAATGCATCGCATATTCCAGGTAGCCGATGCACAGCCCGCCTTCGTCGCCGCGGCCAAGCCGTCGCGCCAGCGATTCGAGCCGGTTGGCATGCGTCAGGAATGCGCGGGTCTCGGCCAGGAACGTGCGGCCGTCGCGGGTCAGGCGGATTCGTTGCTGCGAGCGCTCGAACAGCGTCACCCCGAGTTTCTCTTCAAGCTGGGCGATCTGCCGGCTAAGTGGCGATTGGGAGATATGCAGCCGCTCGGCGGCACGTCCGACGTGCTCATCCTCGGCGACGGCCACGAAATAATGAAGTTGGCGGATATCTAACATTTAAGACCTTTTGGGACTCAAGTTCGGCAAATTCTGTCTTGGACAGACTTAATTGGCAACCCTAGACTGCCTTCACCCCAAACATATTTTGCAATTGGAGCAGTCATGGACATCAAGGACAAACTGGCCGGCAGCGTGCTCGGGTTTGGTACGGCGCCACTGGGCAACATGTTCCGCGACATCCTGGAAGCGGAAGCGCAGGCCACCGTGGACGCGGCCTGGGCGCAAGGCGTGCGCTACTACGACACGGCGCCGTTCTATGGCGCGGGCCTGGCCGAAATCCGGCTGGGTGAGGCGCTGTCCCGACACAAGCGCGACGAATTCGTGCTCAGCACCAAGGTCGGCCGCCTGATCCTGGACGAAGTCGAGGACGCCAGTGCGCGGGCCTTGGGCGAAAAAAGCGGACTGTTTGCGGCTGGCCGCCCGAACAAGCTCGTCGTCGACTACACGGCCGACGGCACGCTGCGCTCCATCGAGGACAGCCTCAAGCGGATGAAGACCGACCGCTTCGATTTTGTGTGGGTCCACGACATTGCCCAGGACTTCTATGGCGATGAATGGCTGTCGTACTTTGAGACCGCGCGCAAGGGTGCCTTCCGCGTGCTGACCCGCCTGCGCGAGGAGGGCGTGATCGAGGCCTGGGGCCTGGGCGTGAACCGCGTCGAGCCGATCGAACTGACGCTGGATCTCGCCGAAGCGCAGCCGGACGGATTCCTGCTCGCGGGCCGATATTCGCTGCTCGACCACGAGCGCGCGTTGCAGCGCCTGATGCCGAAGGCGGCGGAACGCAAGACCGGGATTGTCGTCGGTGGTCCGTACAGTTCCGGCATCCTGGCCGGAGGCGCGCACTTCGAATACCAGAAGGCGCCGCCCGAGATCATCGCCAGGGTAGAGCGCATCAAAGCGGTCGCGCAGCGCCACGGCGTCAGCATCAAGGCGGCGGCCCTGCAGTTCGTGCTGGCGAACCCGGTGGTGGCGGCCGTGATCCCGGGCGCGAGCCGGCCGGAGCGCATCGCCGAGGACGTGGCCGCGCTGAAGGAAGTCATTCCCGCCGATTTCTGGCGCGAACTGCGTGAGCAGCACCTGGTGGCCGCGAACGCGCCGCTGCCGGTCGATCGCGTCTGATACGGACCGGTGCCACTAGCTCTCGAACGGCTTCTGGCCGAGCACCTTGACCACATATTCGACGAAGCAGGTGATGCGGGACGCCAACGCGGTGTTGCGATAGTAGACCGCGTTGATCGACTGGCGCACATCGAGGGTCTGTTTCGCAAACAGTTGCACCAGTCGCCCGTCCTGCCGATCGTCGCGCGTCATGAAGTCCGACAGGCAGACAATGCCCTGGCCGTTCAGGGCCAGGCTCCTGAGGGTCTCGCCGCTGGACGAGGCGATGGTTGGCTTGATATGCATCACGCTGCCGTCGTCGTCGCGCAGCGGCCAGTCGTTCAGCGATTCCGGCTGGGTGAAGCCCAGCAGCGCATGCTGCGCGAGCTGCGCCGGTTTGGTGGGCGTGCCGTGGCGCTTCAGGTAGTCGGGACTGGCAAGGATGCGGATTCGGCTGGTGCCGATGGGGCGCGCGTGCAGCGTGGAGTCCTTTAGCTGGCCGATGCGGAACGCCACATCGGTCCGCTTTTCGATCAGGTCGATGATGCCTTCGTTCGAGTTGAGTTCCAGTTCCACTTCCGGGTAGCTGGCGCAAAAGCCCTCCAGTAGCGGCACGATCACATGCAGCATGAACGGCGTTGCCGCATCCACCCGCAAGCGCCCAACCGGCCGCATGCGACGCGCCGCGATCTGCTCTTCCGCCTCGTCGACCATCGCCACGATTGCGCGGGCGTGTTCCAGGAATGCCGCCCCTTCCTCGGTCAACTCCAGCCGCCGCGTGGTTCGCCGCAGAAGCGTGGTCTGCAGCTTCTCCTCCAGCCGGCCCAGGGTGCGGCTGGTGGCGGAGACCGTCAGCTTGAGCTGCTCGGCGGCCGCCGTGATCGAGCCGGTGTCCACCACGGCAGCAAAGGCCAGCAGTTCGTCTATGGTCGTCTTCATTGTTGATTTAAAATCAAATGAATTTCCCTTATACACGGCTTTATCCGCAAAGGTAAGGGCGGCAAACTGCGTGCATTCGAATTTCCTTCATAGGAGTTGCACCATGAGCATTCCTTCGTTTGGCGTTGGTACTTTCCGCCTGACCGGCCAGGCCGTGATCGATTCGGTGCGCAACGCGCTGGACCTGGGCTATCGCGCCGTCGATACGGCACAGATCTATGGCAACGAGGCCGACGTCGGCCAGGCGATCGCCGAGGCCGGTGTGAAGCGCGATGAACTGTTTGTGACCACCAAGATCTGGACGGCGAACTACGCCGCCGACAAGCTTGTGCCAAGCCTGCGCGAAAGCCTGGACAAGCTGCGCACCGACTACGTCGACCTGACCCTGATCCACTGGCCGGCGCCGGGCAATGGCGTGGAACTGCCCGAGTACATGGCGGCGCTGGCCGAAGCCAAGGCGCTGGGCCTGACGCGGCAGATCGGTGTTTCCAACTTCAATATCGCGCTGACGAAGCAGGCGATCGATGCGGTTGGCAAGGGCGAAATCGCCACCAACCAGATCGAACTGAGCCCCTATCTGCAGAACCACAAGCTCACCGCGTTCCTGCAGGAGCAGGGCATCGCCGTGACGTCGTACATGACGCTGGCCTATGGCAAGGTGCTGAAGGACCCGGTGCTGGCGCAGATCGCGAACAAGCACCACGCCACCGTCGCGCAGGTTGCGCTGGCATGGGCGCAGCAACTCGGCTATGCGGTGATTCCGTCGTCGACCCAGCGCGAGAACCTGGCCAGCAACCTGCTGGCGCGCGACCTGAAGCTCGACGCCGACGACATGGCGCAGATCGCCGCGCTGGAGCGCAACGGCCGCGAGGTCAGCCCCGAGGGCCTGGCCCCGGCCTGGGACTGAGGAGGCCATGATGCCCGATACACGCAATCCGCTGTTCCAGCCGCATTCGCTGGGTGCCCTCACGCTGCCCAACCGCATCGTGATGCCGCCGATGACGCGCTCGCGCGCAGGCCAGCCTGACGACGTGCCGAACGAACTGATGGCCGAGTACTACGCGCAACGCGCCAGTGCCGGCCTGATCGTCAGCGAGGGCACCTGGATTTCGCCGCTCGGCAAGGGCTATGCGTGGACGCCCGGCATCCACACGCCGGCGCAGGTCGCCGGTTGGCGCAAGGTCACCACTGCCGTGCATGAAGCGGGCGGGCGCATCTTCGCGCAGCTCTGGCACGTGGGCCGCCTGAGCCATATCAGTCTGCTCGATGGCCACGCGCCGGTGTCGTCGTCCGCCATCCAGGCGCACGGTGTGAACGTGTTCGTTGCCGAACAGGATGGCAAGCCGGGCTTCGTGCAGGCATCCCAGCCGCGCGCGCTCAAGGTGGAAGAGATCCACGCCATCGTCGACGAATTCCGCCAGGCCGCGCGCAACGCGATGGCGGCTGGCTTCGACGGTGTGGAACTGCACGCGGCCAACGGTTATCTGGTCAACCAGTTCATCGACTCGGAAGCCAACAACCGTACCGACGTATATGGCGGCCCGCTCGAAAACCGCCTGCGTTTCCTGGGCGAGGTGACGCAGGCGCTGATCGAGGGCACGGGGAGCAAGGACCGGGTTGGTATCCGCCTGGCGCCGCTGACCACGCTCAATGGCTGCGTCGACGCCGATCCGGAAACCACCTATGCTGCCGCAGCAAAGCTGCTCGGCGAGCTGGGCGTGGGCTACATCCATATCGCCGAGGCCGACTGGGACGATGCACCGCATATGCCCGCCGCATTCAAGCAGCGGCTGCGCGAGGTGTATCGGGGCACGCTGATCTACGCCGGCAAGTACACCGCGGAACGTGCGCAAGCCGCGCTGAACGAGGGATGGGCCGATCTGATTGCCTTCGGCCGGCCGTTCGTTGCCAACCCCGACCTGCCGGAGCGCCTGCGCGCTGGCGCGACGCTCAACCCCCACGACCGCGACACGCTGTTTGGTGGTGGCGCACGCGGGCTGACCGACTATCCCGCACTGGCCGCCAAGGCGGCCTGAGTGGAAATCAGGAGATTCAGAATGAAAACACTGGCGAAAATCTCCCTGGCGGCGACCCTGCCGTTCGCCATGCAGGTCAACATCAATCCGGTAGCCATCCGATGAACACGAATTCCACTCCCCAGAAGCCGCTCTTCGCCGGGCGCAGCTTCCGCGTCGACTATGACGGCCTGTCGGCGCACAACATCTACTCCGAGGATGGCGAGTCGATCCACTACGCGATCGTCGCCGGCCCCTACGCCGGAGCGACTGGCGAGGCCCGTTGCGCGTGGCAGGAAATCTCGGAGGGCGTGTATGCGATCTCGTGGCAGGAAGCTGATGGCGCGACCGTGGTGCATGTCGACGACTTCGTGCGCGGCCGCTCCATGGCATTCTTCACCGCCGCGGACAAGGCGTTCTACCGGATGCAGGGCCCGTTGACGGCGCTGGCCGACCCGTCGGCTACCCAGCGCTGAGTATCCTGATAGATCCACGCCTGGTGCCGCATGTCATCAGAGCGTGACGGAGCGACAGCGGGACGTTGCCGGTCATGCGGCGGCGGTACCGTTGCCGCAGCAGTCGCAGTCATGGTCATCAACGGCATGCTGCCACGACGTCGCGCATGTCCGCGCTGTCCAGCCCCTCGGTAAACGCGCTGCGGATCTGGTCAAGCAGTTGCCTGGCCGGCTCGGGCCTGCCCTGGTGCAGCCAGAGCCGCACAAGGCTTAGTGAGGCCCGCAACTCCAGCGACCTGGCATGCTGCCTGCGGGCTACCGCGATCGCCTGGTGAAAACACGCTTGCGCGTCATCTTCAGGCAGAAGGCCATCGGAACGGCAGCCATGAAGGATCATCTCGCCCTTGATCCGATGCCACTCAGCTTCGCAATAGTGCTCCCCGGTCCTTTGCACCGCGTCTTCCGCTTCGGCTAGCGCGTCCAGAGCTGAATCGACCTGTCCCATGCGTGCGTAGATTTGCGCCAGCAGTTCCTGGAAGTGCGAATGTCCCAGCGCCGCACCGGTGGCGTGGTACGCCGCCAGCCCCTGGTGCATCTGCGCGATGCCTTCCTCATGCTGCCCTTGCTCGGCCAGCGCCCAACCGCGCAGGACGGTCGACCAGGCAAGCCACACGGGGAAGCCCTGCTCGCTTGAGAGCGCGATGGCCGCGTCGGCGCACTCCAGCGTGAGCCTTGGGTCGCAGCGGAACTGGTGCAGCTCGGCCGCCAGGCAGAGGGAATGCGCGAGACTGAAGGGATGGGACAGCTGCCGGGCCAGCGTGAGCGAATTCTGTGCTCGCTTGCAGGCCTGGTCCGGATAGCCGAGATTCCACAGGACCAATGCCGAAAAGGATAGCGCCCGTGACTCCGGATCGACGCCATGCATATTCACGTGGACATGATCCGGTTCGGCGCCGTAGAGGGCGAGCGCATCTCGCAGGTGGCCATCGGAGGTCCTGAATCTTCCACAGTAATACAAGGTCGTGGCGAGCGAAACATGGGCCTCGCCCAAGAGCTCCGGGTCCTGCGTCTTCCTGGCCTGCGCAAGCAGTTGCTTGCCCAGCTTGTAAGCCTTGCGATGCTCGGCGCGCAGGGAGAAATACGTGCGCAAACCGACTAGCGTGGGAAAGAGCTGTGGGGTCTCCCCGACCTCGCCGCACAGCGCCAGGGCACGGCTGTAAGTGGCTTCGACCTCGGACGAGGCAAAGCCCCTGGCGGCGATCAGCGCCGGCCCGATGGCAAGGCGCAGCGTGAGTTCCTGGCGTGCGCGTTCGGGCGAATCGGGCTGGCGCTGGAGCAATTCCAGCGCGGCATTCAGGTGGCGGATCGCTTCGTGGTACGCGGAGCGCTGTACCGACTGCTGGCCGGTACACTGCAGGTACTCGACGGCCTTCGGTTCGTTGCCGCTCAGGCTGTAGTGCCGAGCCAGCTCGCTGTAGTGATCCTTCAGCTGATGCCGGAACAGGGCTTCGATCGCCTGCGCCGTGCGTTGGTGCAGCGCGGTGCGCTCTTCGGTCAGCAGCGAGCTGCCGGCGACTTCCTGGGTCAGCGCATGCTTGAACATGTACTCCGTATCCGGGAATGCAGGCCGCTCGTAGATGAATTCGCCGGCCTCCAGCCTGGCCAGCAGCGGCTGCAATTGTTCCTCCGGCTGGGAGACCACGCGCTGGATCAGGCTCAGGGAAAACTCCTTGCCGATCACGGCAAGGCTCTGCAGCAAGTCCTTCTCGGGGCGGGGCAGCCGGTCGATGCGGGCAGCCAGCACGCCCTGGACCGTGGTGGGAATATGCAGCGCGATAGGGGTCTGCTCGATGCGGTAGTGGCCAGGTTCGCCGAGCAGGGCCTTCTCCTCGGACAAGGTCTGCACCACTTCCTCCATGAAGAAGGGATTGCCCTCGGTCTTGTCCAGGATGAGCCGCTTGAGCGGCATCAGCGCGGGATCGTCGCCAAGCAGCGCGGCGAGCAGTTCCTGGGCCTCGGCCTGGCCCAACGAATCGAGCCGGAGCTCGGTATAGGCGTCCTGCTGGTGCCGGCCATGCCGGTACTCGGGCCGATAGTTGAGCAGCAGCAGGATCCTGGCACCTGGCAGGTGGCTGGCGAGGACATCCAGGAACGCCTCGGTCTCGCTGTCCAGCCATTGCAGGTCCTCGAAGATCAACTCGAGCGGCTGGTTGTGGCTCTCGCGGACCAGCAGGCGCGTGATCGCGTCGAACGTGCGCTGGCGCCGGATGCGGGGATCCATGTTCGGTAATGCCGAACCCGGCTCGCTGATGCCGAGCAGGAAGAGCAGGTAAGGCAGCAGCTCTTCCAGTGTGCGGTCCAGCATCAGCATCCTGCCAGCGACCTTCTCGCGGCACCTGCGCTCATCATCGAGCGGCTCGATCTGAAAATAATTCTTCACCAGGTCGATCAGTGGCAGGTACGCGAACGACTTGCCGTGCGACACCGAGAAGGTCTCCAGCACCATGCAGCCTCGCTGCGACAGCACCTTGAACTCGTGGAACAGCCGTGACTTGCCGACCCCGGCCTCGCCGACCACGCCCACGATCTGCCCGTGTCCCGCCTTGGCCTGCTCCAGCGCGTCACGCAATTGCGCCAGCTCGCCCTCGCGGCCTACAAACCGCGCCAGGCCGCGGTGTTGCGCCACCTGCAGACGTGTGCGCAACACGCCCAGGCGCAGCACCTCATACACGGCAAGCGGTTCCCGAACGCCCTTCACCTGGGTCGCGCCCAGGGCCTTGAAGTCGAAATACCCCTCGGTCAGCTTGCAGGTCGCCTCGCTGACCAGAATGGAAGACGGCGTGGCGATGCTTTCCATCCGCGAGGCGATGTTGATCGTGTGTCCTACCGGATCGTAGTCGGTATGCAGGTCGTCCCGGCGGATGGACCGCACCACCACCTCACCGGTGTGGATGCCCACCCGGATCTGGAGCGGTATGCCTTGCTCCAGGCGGATGCGGTCGCTGTGGCGGCGCATCGCTTCCTGCATCCGCAGCGCCGCATACAGCGCGCGCTGCGGGTGATCTTCATGCGCGATGGGCGCACCGAACAGGGCCAGTATGCCGTCGCCCAGCGACTTGGCGACATAGCCTTCGTAGTGGTGCACGGCCTCCATCATCAGGGCGATCACGGGATCGATCAGTCGGCGTGCTTCTTCCGGGTCCAAGTCGTGGATCAGCGCCGTGGAGCCCGCCATGTCGGCGAACAGCGCCGTGATGGTCTTGCGCTCGCCGGCGGTCGCGCCCCTGGCTTCCATCGCCGCCTGCTGCGCCAGGATTCGTTCGACCAGGTGGCGTGGGGTGTAGTCGATGGGAGCGGGCGCCGTCGTCGGCTGATTTCCATCAGAAGGGCCGACAGTCGGTAAGATCAGCGATGCGCCGCATGCGGTACAAAACCTGTCGGCCGAACCCGAGTCGTGGCCACAGTGCGGGCAGCGTCGGCCCAGTCGCGATCCGCAATCCTTGCAGAACCTAGCGTCAGGAGGGTTCTCGGAACCGCAGTTTGTGCAGTGCATATAGACCTCGTCACTTCAGGTCCCTGTCTCTGGATGATTAGACGCTTTCTCCACTTTGGGATCAATGGGCGGCACATCAGATCGCCGACGTCGCGCAGCCACTCGGTCCGAAAATACGGATCGATCCAGCGACGCGATCCGCGCCATCGAAAAACGGCGCCGCTGCAGCCACAGCGCCGTCTGCTCCTGATTGCAGAGGCTGGTGTGTTGTCGAGAGCGCTCGGCAGGCGTGAATCCTGAGCCTGGTCATCAGGCTCAGGAATAGCGTCGGATGGACTTTGCTACTTACTCGGCCACGACATGCGCAACCTTGATGGTCTGCGCATAGCGAGCCGCCTCGTCGGCAATGACCTTCGCGTAGTCCGCACTGGATCCTCCCACGGGTTCGATACCGGCAACGTGGAACTGCGAGACCACCTCGGGCATTTTGACTGCCTCGGAAACCGCGTCGGCCATTTTCTTGACCACGGCGTCCGAGGTTCCCTTTGCGGCAAGCAACCCGACCGTCACAGCGAAGTCGTATCCTGGCACCACCTCGGAGATTGCCGGAATCTTAGGCGCAAGAGCGGAGCGCTGCAGGGAGTTGGTGCCGAGAATCTTGACCTGGCCCGATTTGACGAAGCCTGACAGCGACGGCAAGGCAGCAAACACCACCTGGACCTGGTCCCCGATCAAAGCCGGAACGGACTGGCCGGAGCCACGAAACGGTACGTGCTTGATATCCAGCTTGAGCGCGGTTTTCAGTGCTTCCATCGACAGGTGATGGGTGCTGCCGATGCCGGAAGATCCATAGTTGAGCGTGCCAGATTTGGATTTTGCCAGCGCGACGAAATCGTTGAGTGAGTTGGCTGGAACGCGTGCATTGACGGCGAGGAAGAGCGGGGACCTGGCGGCAAGCGAGACGGGTACGAAGTCGCGCTTGGGTTCATACGACAGGTTTTTGTAAATCGCCGGATTGATGGACATCATCGAGCCGTCGGTCACCAGGAACGTGTAGCCGTCGGCAGGGCTCGTCATGAGCGCCTGGGCGGCGACCACGCCATTGGCGCCGGGCCGGTTGTCAACGACCACCGGCTTGCCCAGGCGCTGGGTGAGTTGCTGGGACAAAACGCGCGCAACGGTGTCAGGCAAGCCTCCGGGCGCGTAGGGAACGATAAAGCGGATGGGCTTGGTGGGCCAGGCATCGGTGCTGGCCATGGCCAATGCGGGAACGAATGCTGCGGTGAGGCCGAGGCCCAGGCTGAGGCAAAGCCTGCGTCGTGCTAGGCGGATTTGGGGGCGGTTCATGTGTTGTCTCCACTTTACGATCGTAGTGCATGCGGCGACCCTTGGCGATGCCGTTCTGACGACGGCATTCGTGGGCTCGCTGCGCGGGGGTTACCCGGATGGTGGTCTTGGGCGAGCCATGGGGTCAGGCGACCGGTGATA
The DNA here is from genome assembly GCF_058795055.1 of Cupriavidus sp. GW823-FHT06D04. NCBI lineage: Bacteria > Pseudomonadati > Pseudomonadota > Betaproteobacteria > Burkholderiales > Burkholderiaceae > Cupriavidus > Cupriavidus sp. GW823-FHT06D04. Next base: position 276,959 of record NZ_JBXAHL010000004.1, read on the forward strand.
CGTCGACAGGATATGGCGAAGCCCTCGCCCGGCGCGTGAGCGTGACGTCCCGATCCTCGCGCGCCGAGGTCAGCATCGCCAGGCAGACCTCGAGCGTGGACCGCGCCCACGCGCCGTCATGGAGCGGGTCGCGGCCATGGATGACGGCGTCGACCAGTTCGTCGATGACCTCGAAGCGGGGCACCGCCGGTGCCGGCAGGGGGATGTGCTCGCGCTGCGTGTCGGCGTAGATCCAGATGCCGTCCGGCATCGGCCGGATATCGGCATGTTCGCAACTCACGATGACCGGCCCGAAGTGCTGGTTGGCGAGCGCGCGTTCCGTGCCGGCCGGGGCCTGCCACGACGGGCCGCCGTAGGTGCCATCCGTCTTCAGGCGCGCCTCCGCCTGCGCCGAGCCGATCGACGCCAGCTTGCGCCGTGCGCGGCCGTAGTCCTCCTCGCGCGTGGCGAATCCCATTTCGCTGAAGCCGCCGTTCCACGGGTCCGTGTCGAAACGGCCATAGCCGCTGTAGGTCAGCGACGCGTAGGCACCGTCCTCGAACCAGAGCATGGCGCTATAGGCGCCCTCGGTCGGCCGGGCCGGGTCCCATCTGCCCAGTGTCGCCCGCACACGTGTGGCGGGCGCGCCTGCCAGCAAGCGCACCACGTCGACCTGGTGCGCGGCCTGGCTGAACACCACGCCGCCACCGGCCTCCGTCTGCAATTCCTCGGGGCGCCGCGGGCGATACAGGAAGTCGGTGTAGTTCAGCGCGTGAATCATGCGCACTGCGCCGAAGCGCCCTGACGCGATTAGTTGCCGCGCGTGCAGGTATGGCGAATCGAAGCTGTGGCAATGCCCCACGATTATCCGTACGCCGCCGCGCTCGCAAGCCGCGATGATCCGGTCGCACTCCGCGAGCGAGATCGCCATCGGCTTCTCCACGAGCAGGTGCTTGCCGCTTTCCGCCGCCAGGCACGCGTGCGCAGCATGGTAATGATGAGGGCTCGCGATGTAGATGGCGTCAAGGTCTGGCGACGCCGCCATGGCCGCCAGGTCCTCATAGACGGGCGCATTGAAATCGCGCGCGAACTGCACGCGTGCCGCCTCGCGGGGATCGCAGGCGGCGGCGAGGCGCACGCGCTGATCCGCGAGGAACGTAGGCAGCATCAGCGAGAAGGCCCGGCCGAGCCCGACCACGCCCAGGCGCACTTGCCGGGTTGCGTTGGCGCTCATAGGTCGATCACCAGTTCGGCGCACTTTGCCCGCGAGACGCAGATCATCACCTGGTGGTCCATCTCCTCCGGCATCAGCACCATGTCGCGATGGTCCGCCTCGCCCGAGACCAGCCCGGTACGGCATGTGCCGCAAGTGCCGCTCTCGCAGGACGATGGCACATTGCAGCCATGCTGGCGCAGCACGTTCAGGATGCTCGCGCCGACCGGCACTTCGTAGCGTTGCCCGCTGCGGCTGAGCACCACGTCGAACGGCTTGTCGTCGGCACGCACGCCGCCGCCCTCGTTGAAGCTTTCGAAGTGGATCCGGGTGGCGGGCCAGTGCCCCGACATGTCGCGCACCGCCTCCATCAGGCCGCGCGGACCGCAGCAGTAGATGTGGGTGTCGCTCGGACGCTCGAGCACCGGCCACAGATCGAAGGCCTTGGCGGGATCGCCGAAATCGTGGTGGATCTTCACCTTTCCCTTGAGTTCGGGCGCCTGCAGTTCGTCCAGGAAGGCGGTGCTCTCGGGCGAGCGCGTGAAGTAATAGAGCCGCCATTTTGCGGTGGAAAGCTCGCCAAAGCTGCGGATCATCGACAGAATCGGCGTGATGCCGATGCCTCCGGCGATGAAGACGAATGCCTTGGCGTCCTCCAGCAGCGGGAAGGCATTGTCGGGCAAGCCGACCGGGATCAGGTCGCCTTCGCTGGCATCGTCGCACAGGCTCTTCGAGCCACCCTGTCCCTGTTCGTCGCGCTTCACGGTGATCATGTAGCGGTTACGCTCGGCGGGGTCGTTGCATAGCGAGTACTTGCGCAGCATGCCGTTGGGCACCTGCACCTTGATGTGAGAGCCCGGCGTGAACGGAGGCAGCTCGGTGCCGTCCGCCTGCACGAACTCAAAGCTGCGGATGCCTTGCGCGGCGTCCTGGATGCGCGCGATGCGCAGCAGCATCGGCGTATCTGCGTGGGGCTCGGGATGGAGCGGTGTGGTAGTCATGATGCGCATTCCTGTCAGTCGACGATGCGCATCGACAGGTCGATCGCGCGCACGTCCTTGGTCAGCTTGCCGCTGGAGATCCGGTCCACGCCGGTGGCGGCGATGGCCTGCAGCGATTTGAGGTCGACGCCACCGGAGACCTCCAGCTGCGCCCGCCCGGCGTTCAGCGCACAGGCGCGACGCATGTCGTCGAGGCTGAAGTCGTCCAGCAGGATGCTGGTGGCCCCGGCGGCCAGTGCCGCCGCCAGCTCCTCCAGGTCTTCCACTTCGATCTGCGCCGGCACATCGGCGCCGAGCTGCGCCGCGCGTTCGAGCGCCTCGCGCACGCCGCCGGCCGCGGCGATATGGTTCTCCTTGATCAGGATGCCGTCCCACAGCCCCAGGCGATGGTTGGCGCCGCCGCCCACGCGGACGGCGTACTTCTGGGCCAGGCGCAGGCCAGGCAGCGTCTTGCGCGTGTCGAGCATCGCGCAGCCGTTCGGATTGGGCGACACGCCGGCGATCCGCTCGATGTAGCGGCGCGTCACGGTGGCGACGCCGGACAGCGTCTGCAGGAAATTCAGCGCAGGGCGCTCCGCGGACAGCAGCGCCCGCGCGTCACCGGTGATGCGGCAGACCTCGGAGCCGGCCAGCACGGCGTCGCCCTCGGCAATCCGCCATGCGATCAGGGCGTCCGGATCGAGCCGCGCCACGCATGCGTCGAACCACGGCTGGCCCGCGATCACAGCGTTTTCCTTCGCCACCACGCGCGCCTGCACGCGCCTGGCCGCCGGCACGAGCTGCGCCGTCCAGTCGGCGCGCCCGATGTCCTCGCGCAGCGCGTCGTCGACGTTGCGTCGCAGGGCCTGCTCAAGGGTTTCGTTGTACTCGAACATCTTTGCTCCTGGAGGTGCGCGGGCGCGGCATGGCCCCGCCGCGCGTTTGTCAGATGCTGTAGGACTCGTAGGTGGCGGGGTGGAACATCTCCTCCACCGGCACCAGCCGCTCGGACAGGCCCTGGCCATGGTGATGGCGGGAGAACGTCTCCAGCGTGCGCAGGTTTGCCTGCACGCCGTACGACCAGTAGTCCTCGCCCAGCGTCTCGCGGGCGGCCTTCAGCATCTCTTCCACGAACGGCATCGTCACCTTGGTCGCGGACGTATCGGACAGCTGCGCCAGCGCGTGGGCCTTGGACTGGCTGAACGCCTTGAAGACGGCGCCCGGCAACCACGGCTGCGCCTCGGCGAGGGTCTTGCGGATGCCCACCACATGCATGATGGGAAACACGGCGGTGCGCCGGAAGTAGTCTTTCGCCTCGGCGGTCGGATCGTCGAAGAGCCAGCCCACGTTCTCGTTGCGCAGCGCCGCCGCGCCCGGGGGCCGCGGCGCGATAAAGCCGTCGATCTCACCGCTGTCCAGCAGCTCGGAGATGGTGCGGCCTTCGGGCGCGGCCTCCACGCGGACATCGGCGGGAAGCTTCAGCTTCACCTTTTCCGGACGCCCCGGCGTATCGATGCCGCCGCGTACCCAGGTCACATCGGACGGGTGGATGCCAAAGTCGTCCTGCAGGACCGCGCGCGCCCACACGATCGCGGTGAGCTGGTACTCCGGAATGCCGATGCGGCAGCCCTTCAGGTCCTGGGGACGCCCGATACGATCCTTGCGCACGTAGATGGAGGTGTGGCGGAACGCCCGCGAGAGAAAGACGGGCACCGCGATGTACGGACAGTCGCCGCGCGCATGCTTGACCAGGTAGCTCGAGAACGACAGCTCGCTGATATCGAAGTCCTGGCTGCGCATGGCGCGGAAGAACATTTCCTCCGGGTTGAGCGTCATGTAGACGGGATCGACGCCGTCGATCTGGACGCGGCCATCGAGTAGCGCGCGGGTACGGTCATAGTCGCCCATGGCGACGGAGAGGCGGAGTTTGGTCATCGGTGATGGAGTGGGGGCTCGGGGGAATGCGGGTGGCGGTCAGCGGGGGATGTGCTCCTCACGCCGTGACGGAGTACGACGGCTCCAGCTCGGGCAGTTCGGGTCCGCCGGCCCAGACGTATTGCACGTTGAACGTACGCCAGTCATCGGACTTTGGCACCACCGCCTGGAACGCGCAGACGTCGGCGGGAATCGCTTTGGCACCCGTGCCGATCGCTTCGCCGCCTTGCTGGAACGCCCGGACGGCATCCAGCATCTGCTTGCGGAACTCGACGATGGCGAGATCGCTCGCGCCCAGCCGGTCATGGCTGCGGTCGGCGATCGGGCCCATCGTCAGCCACATCGCGACGTCCTGGTTCGGGAAGCCGGCAATCCCGGTGAAGTTGCCCGCCTTCATCGCCTGGCGGTCCTGCCAGAAGCGGTTGTCGATGTTGCGCAGCGGGCGGTAGTACGCGTCCAGGTCCACGCCGACGGTCTGGCGCAGGAACTTGCGCCACGTCTCCGTTTCAGGAGTCTGCGCCGGATGGCCCCAGGCGATGAAGTAGAACGCCGTGTTGGTGTCGTCCATCGGCACATTGATGTTGGCGACGTTGTAGAGGTTGTTCGGCGGGATCAGCGCGGTTGCCGGCGCGACGAAGACCGTGGAGCGCACATAGTCATGCGTCTGCGCCTGCTGGATCGGCCTGCGGATGGCGGCGTAGCGGAACCCGTAGCCGCCGCGCTGCACCTGCAGCCGCGGCGCCTTGTCGGTCGAAGGGCGCAGCCACAGGCTGTCGGTTGCCTTGGCGCAGTCCACGCGCGCCGGCACCATGTCCGAGCTGTGCAGGCTCGAGCTGTGCGCGGAATCGATCGCACCCTCCAGCACCTGGGCCCAGTTGCAAGGCAGCAGCACCTTGGCGATGCTGACGCGGGTGTCCTCGGTCGGCGCCCAGCGTGGCGGCACGAATTCCGGCACCGCGTCCGCCGGTCCCATGTATGCCCAGACCATGCCGCCCCATTCCTTGACCGGATAGGCCTTGTGCTTGACCTTCTCTGCCATGCCGCTGGATGCGGGCTCGGAGACCATCTCCAGTACGTTGCCCTCCACATCCATCTTCCAGCCGTGATAAAGGCAGCGCAGGCCGCCGTCCTCGTTGCGGCCGAAGACCAGTGATGCCCTGCGGTGCGGGCAGTACTCGTCCATCACCCCGACGCGGCCGTCGCTGTCGCGGAACACGACCAGGTCTTCGCCGAACACGCGCGCCTTCACCGGCGCGCCATCGGGCTCCGTCACCTCCTCGAGCAGGCAGACCGGCGTCCAATGCCGGCGCATCAGCTGCCCCATCGGCGCATCGCCTTCTACACGGCACAACAGATCGTTTTCTTCCTTCGTCATCATTTGGGGGCTCCTGGCCAGCGCATCTCCGGCGCTGGCCGGTCTGGCGTTCTGGCTTTGCTTGAAAAATACTTAGTGGCCTAAGAATAATCAGAGCAAACATCGGTGGCAAGGCGGGATTGGGAAAACCAAGGGAAAATACTTAGGAGGCTAATGAAAAGAGGGCGTGCGCTGTCACAGTCACGTGCGCAATGCGCGGACGGACGGGAAGCAAGGCATCGGCTTGCCAGATGCTCGGCGGAAAGGCGAATACGTGCCGGCTGCGAAGCAGGTCGCAGCCTGGAAGATTGAGAGCGGGAGGGAGGAGGGGGGCGGCTGGAGATGTGTTGGGGAAAACAGGACTGCCAGCCGCAGTCCTCCCCGTGCAGTCGCTTACGCTTGCTCGATACCTTGCTGGTCGCGGGTCAGGTTGTCGATCATCACCAGCAGGGCGCGGCGCGTGGTGGCGACTTCTTCCGTGGCGAGATGCTGGACCGCCACCGCATTGACCTCTTCGGCCAACGGTACCAGCGTCTTGCGCAGCCGCTTGCCCAATGGCGTGAGGAACACATAGATGTTCTTGCGATTGGTCGGCCGGCGCTCCAGCGTGACATAGCCGAGCGCCTCCATGGCTTGCAAGGCCGCGAATGTGGTCGGCTCCATCACGCCTGCTTCAATGCTGAGCTCACGCTTGGTGATGCCGTCGCGTTCCCAGAGAATGCGCAGGAAGGTCCAGTGGCCAAGCTGCACGTCATGCTGGGAGAGCCGGTGCTGCAGCGCGCGCAGGAAGACCCGCGTCGCGTCTTTCACAAGATGCGCAAGGCGATCATTGGGCACGTCGTCGTGCCAGCGGCGCAGGACGCGCTGGGCGATTTCCTGTTCTCTGACTGCAGAGGCTTTCGACATAAGGGCGGGAAGCAAGGGCAAAGGCGTATTCTGCCACGGCTTGTCTGTGCTTTACGCAGGCTCCGCGGCGGGACGGGCTTCCAGGTTCCTGCGCAGGACGACCGGCTTGGCGCCGGCGTGCTGCTTGCAGATCCAGTGCGCCAGCGCCGAATCCAGATGCTGGACATGTGCGGGGAACCAGTGCTCCAGTTCTTCAGCCAGCCGGCGCGCAACCGCCACCTCCCCGCGTACGAGCCTTGCCTGCACGCCGGATATCGAGGCCAGCACGGCTGCATGTTCGCCAATGTGGCACTTGCGCGGCGGAAAGGCCGTTGCCTCCATAAGGCTGTCCTCGTGCAGGAAATGCGCTCGTGCCAGTTGCAGCAGTTCCTCCAGCATCTGCGCCAGGCGCTCAACAGGCGCTACGCGCAACGACTGGATGAGTGCCGCAAACCGTCGATGTTCGTCGTCAATAGCGGAATGACCGATCAGTAGACCGTCATGCCAGTACATTGGATTGTGCGCTGCCATCATGCCTCCAGTCATATTATTAGGAGCCTAAGTATTGTAGGATAGACCGGTTCCGTAGGCAACGACAATGAGCATGGCGCGGAGTGCTGTTGGCTGCACGGCTTGGCGAAGACGCCCGGATCCCGTTCGCCGATCGCTTGCTGACGGCGGCCGGCATGTGCCCTCGCGCCGCAGGCATAAGTTCTGAGCCGAGGCCCGGCAGTGCCGCGCAGCCACCGACGTTCAGCGCATGGACGCGTTCGCTTCGCTGTCGATCTGTTTGCGCAAGGTCGCGAAGCGCTTCTCCACATTGGCGCCGAATAGCGGATCGGCACTGGCCGGATCGATGGCGGCGACCTCCGCCCAGTCCGCTTCGGTCAGGAACCGGGCGGCGCGCGGCATGACCTGTTTCTCCTCGGTGGAGAGATGGTTGCGGTAGTACACCAGGTACATGGCGGCGGCCGCTTCGAGTGCCGCTCGCGAGGTGACCACTTCGCTCTGGGCTTCACGCAGGCGGTCGAGCAATTCCGCGCCGACCGTGGCGATCACGCGATGTTCCTGCAGTAACCGGCTGATGATGATCCGCGTGCCGGGATCCCGGTCCACGAGCAGCGCGTAGGCAACATCCTCACGGGGGTGGTGCACACAATCGCCATAGTTGCGCATGTAGTGGATGATCGTGGCCATCAGGCCGTAGTCGGGCTGCTCTCCCTGATGGAAGGTGCTGACCTGCTTTTCCAGCAGGTCGAGCATTGAGGCGAAATGGATATGGTCGGTATGCCAGGCGGCAAGCGGTGTCGGGCTCGGGGTGGAAAGCGCGGCGGAAGGTGAAGTCGGAAGCGAGGTGACGAGTGGGGTGGCCATGGCGCCCTCCTGGGAAACTGGGCAAGCAGACCGTTGAGTCCGATACGATATCGGGACTCGCGGGGCCCTCATTGACACAATAGCTTCCCTGCATGATCTAAGTCTGACGCAGATCAATGCGGCGCTAAGCGCTCGGATCTCGCAAGGGGCGGAAGCCTTATACGCCGCACGTTCAACCTGCGCCGCCCTCTAACTCGCCTCGACGCGAGAGGGTCACCACGGTTAGTCCGGTGCCGGAATCGCCTACGGCGCAGGCAGGCTAGCCGCGTGCGACCGCCCGCCACGCCCCGGGCGGCTGTCCGAAGCGCCGCGTGAAGCTGCGCGTGAAGGTGGTCTGGTCCGGGTAGCCTGACGCCAGCGCGATCTCGGCCAGCGGCAGCGTGGATTGCGTCAGCAGCTGCAGCGCGCGGTCCAGCCGCAGCCGGGTCTGGTAGCGGTGCGGGGTGTCGCCGAAGGCCTCGGCAAACAGGGTCTGGAAGCGCCGCACGCTCCAGCCGAAATGCCCGGCGACTTCCGCCACGCGCAGGGGCGAGTCCAGGTTGGCGCGCAGGTAGGCATCCACGGCCATCAGCGGGAACACCTGCTCGTCGCCGGGCATGCCGAGGCAGTCCGCCAGTGCCGCGGCCAGCGTGGCCGCCAGCTGCCAGTCGGTCTGCGGCCCGCGCGCTGCCGCGGCGGCGCGCCACGCCGCCAGCGCGCGCACGCGGCTGCCGAAGGCGCCGTCCAGCGGGAATGTGCGCGGGCGCGCCATCAGCCGCGCGGGCAGCGCCACCGAACGCGCCGGGAAGTCCGCCACCAGTTGCAGGTTACCGTCGAAGCCGAGGAATTCATGATGGCTGCCGGCTGGCACGATCAGGCCGGTGCGGTCATCCACGCGATAGACGTGGCCGTCGATCTCCAGTTCGGTGGAGCCGGCCAGGCCGAACAGCAACTGGTGGTAGCCGTGCTGGTGGCCGTCCGGCTGCGGGCGGTAGCGCCGGTGCTCGACCAGCGGCGAGGCGTGGGGTTCAGCGGGCTTGGGCATGCCGCAACCTGCCAGGGGTCTGGCACAGCCAGACGCCCGCCCCGGCCACCGCCATGCCCAGTGCCTGCACCGCATCCAGCCGTTCGCCGAACAGCAGCCAGGCCTGCAGCGCGGCCAGCGGCGGCGCCAGGAACATCAGCGCCGCGGCATTGGCGGCCTGGCCGCGCCGCACCAGGCTGACCAGCAGCCAGGTGCCGGCGCCCGACAGGCCGATCGCCGCCCACGCCAGTGTGGCCCACAGCGCCACGCCGCCATGCCAGTGTACCGGCGTGTCGGCGGACTGGATCGCCACCATCGCGGCGGCTACCAGCATGGCGCCCAAGTTCTGCCACGCGGAGCTGGCGCGCAGGTCACAGGCGGCGATGGCGGACTTCTGCAAGAGGGTTCCCATGGTGATGGAGACAATGGCCAGCACGCCCAGCAGCACGATCCAGGGCGACAGGGCCGGCGCGGCCGTGTGCATGCCGGCCTGCATCGCCGGGGCGACCACCAGCGCGACGCCGAGCGCACCCAGCGCCAGGCCCTGCCACGTCCGCCTGGAAGGTAGCTCTTTCAGCAGGGGGATGGCAAGCAGCGCGGTCAGCAGCGGCTGCAGCGCACCCAGCAGGGCCATGATCGCCGGCGGCAAGCCCCTGGCCACGGCGCCGTAGCCGGCGCACAGGTAGATGCCCTGCATCAGCGCGCCGGCCAGCAGGTGGCGCGGCGCCTCGCGCAGCGGCGGCCAGGCCGCGCGCGCGGCCAGCGACCACGCCACGAACATCAGCCCCGCCACGGCAAAGCGGCCCAGCAGGAACAGGCTGGTATCGGCCAGCGGCACGATGGCCTTGCCGACGATAAAGCCGGTGGACCAGATCAGGACGAAGGCAACAGTGGGCAGCCAGACGGCAGCGGACAGGGGGCGCGACATGCAAGCAGGCGTTTCCGCCGGGGCGGGATCGGATGGGCAAAGCGCTAGGCTAGCCAGGCAGCGCGCCTCTGTCTTGGCAAATCCGGCAATCGGCATGCTGAAAGCATTGGTAACACTCCCGCAGCGCCTCCGGGTCAACGGATGTGCGCTTGCCACGTAACATACTGATGGTCTGATCGAAAAAGGCGAGGAGGCGAGCATGAATCCGGCGCAGCATTCGAGACAACCCCGCCGTGGCGGGCTCGCCTCCTGGCGGGCCGCCGCGGCACTGGCACTGGCCGCATGCCTGGCCGCCTGCGCACAGGTGCCGGCCGAGGCCGGCGGCAGCACCGCCGCCACCGACCTGCGCTGGCTCAACACCGTCACCTACGGCGCTGACCAGGCCACCCTTGACGACCTGCGCAGGCTGGGCCGCAAGGGCTTCCTCGACCAGCAACTGACGCTGCCGCTGGCCGATCCACCCGAACTGGCAGCCGCCATCACAGCCTTGCCCAACCTGCAGGCCGACGCCGCCGCGCAGATCCAGGCCGCGCGCGACGCCCGCCAGCGCATCGACGCGCTGCCCGACGACGACAGCAAGCAGCAGGCCCGCCAGGTGCTGAACGCGCAGGGCCGCGAGATCGTGGCCGATGCCACGCGGCGCCACCTGCTGCGCGCGCTGTACTCGCCGGCGCAGCTGCGCGAGCAGATGACGTGGTTCTGGATGAACCATTTCAACGTCTACTCGGGCAAGGGCCAGGTCCGGCTGCTGCTGGCCGACTACGAGGAACGCGCCATCCGCCCGCACGCGCTCGGTCGCTTCCGCGACCTGCTGATGGCCAACGTGACCGCGCCGGCCATGCTGGTCTACCTCGACAATGCCCAGAGCAGCGCCAACCGCATCAACGAGAACTACGCGCGCGAGCTGATGGAGCTGCATACCATGGGCGTCTCCGGCGGCCCCAGCGGCTCCCGCTACACCCAGCAGGACGTGCAGGAGCTGGCGCGCGTGCTGACCGGCGTGGGCGTCAACCTGCGCGGCACGCCGCCGCCGCGGCTGCCGCCGGCGCGCGCGGGGCTGTATCGCAGTGAGGGCCTGTTCGAATTCAACCCCGCGCGCCACGACTTCGGCGCGAAGACGCTGCTGGGCCAGCGCATCGAGCCGGCCGGTTTCGACGAAGTGGCGCGAGCGGTGTCGATCCTGGCGCGCGAGCCGGCCACCGCGCGCTATATCAGCGCCAAGCTGGCGGCCTATTTCATCGCCGACAACCCGCCGCCGGCGCTGGTCGAGCGCATGGCGCAGACCTTCACGCGCACCGATGGCGATATCACCGCGGTGCTGCGCACCTTGTTCCTGGCGCCGGAACTGGACCGGCAACTGGCCGCGCCCACGCGCAAGTTCAAGGATCCGATGGTCTATGTGGTGTCGTCGATGCGGCTCGCCTATGAAGGCCGTCCCGTGGCCAACCTGCGCCCGGTGATGAACTGGCTGAACCAGCTTGGCGAGCCGCTCTACGGCCACGTGGCGCCGGACGGCTATCCGTCGTCGGAAAGCGCGTGGGCCAGCTCGGGCCAGATGGTGCGGCGCTTCGAGATCGCCCGCGCGATCGGCTCGGGGCCGGCGGGACTGTTTGCCGGCGATAGCGCGAGGCCGCGCGGCGCGCGCTTCCCGATGATCGGCAACAAGCTGTACTACGACACCATCGAAGCCACCCTTGGCCCCGCCACGCGCGCCGCGCTGGCCCAGGCCGAATCGCAGGCCGAATGGAATACCGTGCTGCTCGGTTCGCCCGAGTGGATGCAGCGCTGACAGGGAGCGGACCATGGAACGCCGACAATGGCTGAAAACGATGGGCGGCGCCACGCTGGGGCTGGCGCTGCCCGCCATCGCCTCGCGCGTCTATGCGCTGCCGGCGCAGGCCGATGCGCGCTTCCTGCTGGTGTTCCTGCGCGGCGGCTATGACGCCGCCAGCGTGCTGGTGCCGGCGGGCAGCGATTTCTACTATGCCGCGCGGCCCAATATCGCCATCCGGCGCCCGCCCGTGGCCGGTGCGGACGCTGACCCCAACGCGGCGGTGGCGTTGGCGCCGGCTTTTGCGGCCGACAGCACCGCGCGTGGCATCGGCGACTGGGCGCTGCACCCGGCATTGGCCGCGACGATGCTGCCGTTGTGGCAGCGCGGCCAGCTGGCCTTCGTGCCGTTCGCCGGCACGCACGACCTGTCGCGCAGCCACTTCGAGACCCAGGACGGGATCGAGGCCGGCTTGCCCGGCGAGGGCGAGGACCGCAAGGCCGTGGCCTCGCTGCGCGGCAGCGGCTTCCTGAACCGCCTGGCGCAGGCCATGGGCGGGCAGGCTGCGCCAGTGGCCTTCACCGACGGCCTGCCGATGGTGCTGTCCGGCCCGCGCGATGTGCCCAATGTCTCGCTCAAGGGCAGCGGCCGCACCCCGTTCGATGCGCGCCAGGCGAAGCTGCTGGCGCAGATGTACAGCGGAACCCGCTTTGAGTCGCTGATCGATGAAGGCTTCGAGTTACGCGAAACGGTGGCGCGCCAGGCGCAGCCGCAGCCCGGAATGTCGGGCAACGACGCCGGCACCATGGTCACGCGCATGCAGGAAATGCAGGCCGCCAACCGCCGCTCGCTCAGCGCGCGCGGTTTCGAGGTCGAGGCCCGGCGCATGGCCGGGCTGATGCGCGAGCGCTTCAACCTCGGCTTTATCGACGTGGGCGGCTGGGACACCCACGTCAACCAGGGCGGCGCGCAGGGGCAGCTGGCCGGCCTGCTCGACAACCTCGGCCGCGGCCTGTCTGCTTTCGCCGCCGAGATGGGTCCTGTATGGGACAAGACCACCGTGGTGGTGCTGTCCGAGTTCGGCCGCACCTTCCGCGAGAACGGCACGCGCGGCACCGACCACGGCCACGGCACGGTCTACTGGGCTGCGGGCGGCGCGGTGCGCGGCGGCCGCATTGCTGGCGAGCAGGTGGCGGTGGAACAGGCCACGCTCAACCAGAACCGCGACTGGCCGGTGCGCAATGAGTACCGGGCGGTGCTGGGCGGGGTCTTCCGCAAGTTGTACGGGCTGGATGACGCGCGGTTGGCGCAGGTGTTTCCGGGGGTCCGGGGGCGGGATATCGGGTTGGTGTAAATGGCGTGGCAACTGGATCCGATGTCAGTACAAGGGCCAGGTTTAAGGGAAAAGTGATGATCTAACGACGAGTTGGCTGATTGCACTTGCCTCCAATTTGGCATATGCTTTGGCATATGCTGAGGAGTTCCCGATGACCACGACAGATGAAATCCGCCATGTCAGGCTGTTTCGCAATGGCCGCAATCAGGCGATCCGGATTCCGCGCGAGTTCGAACTGCCGGGGGAGGAAGCCATTCTGCGCCGCGAAGGGAATCACCTCATCATCGAGCCGGTTGCTGCAATGCCATTGCGTTCCTTGCTGGCGCAATGGGAGCCTATCGACGTCGATTGGCCGACGATCGATAACCTGCCTGCCGAGGATGTCGACCTCTGATGTCCTTGTTCCTGCTCGATACGAACATCATTTCCGACGCGATTCGCAATACCCGCGGACCCTGTGCCGCTCGTATTGCCGCGCTCGAGCCTGACAGTCTGTGCACTTCCATCATTGTGGCGGCCGAACTCCGATTCGGAGCTGCCAAGAAAGGCTCTCCGGCGCTGAGCCAACGTGTCGGCCAGGCTTTGGCTGGCTTGCGTGTCTTGCCGCTGGGCGGCGATGCTGACGCTTGCTACGGCGAGTTGCGCGCAGGACTGGAACGCAGCGGACGGGTGATTGGCGCCAATGACATGCTGATCGCGGCGCACGCTCTATCGCTGGGTGCCGTGCTAGTGACCGACAATATCGGGGAGTTTTCTCGCGTGGACGGATTGCGCTGCGAAAACTGGCTGAAGTAGGCCTTCAGGCCAGCGCATAGGCGCCAATCTCACGCTAGGCGGGAATAGCGAAATCGTCAGCCCGGCGCAGAATTGTTCGGGGTGCCGTTTGCCGGCGCAGGGGCATCGACTGGCGGCGAGGCGGGCGCAGGCGCCACTGGCGCATTGGCAGGCGCGGCCGGAACCGTGGGCGCGCTCGGATAAGCAGGCCGCACGGATGTGCCAGGCGGCGCCGTGGCTGCTGATGCTGCCGGCGTTTCCACTCCGCTTGCCGAAGTGGTGCCCATAGCAGAATCTGGCGGCACCGCAATCACCGTCTCCCCCCGGTCCAACGCCAGGCTGGAATCATCCGGGCCGACATCCCCCGCGGCAGACGACGCCGTGCCGGCCGGCGGCGCGACCTCGGCCTCCGGCGCGGGCAGCGCCGGACGGCGCGGTGCCGGGCGCGGCGCCGGGGTCTCGCTGGCCTTGTCGCGCGTGAACAGCTGGTTGAACCAGCCGCGCAGCTGCGTGCCCAGCGATGCGAACAGGCTGGTCTCTTCGTGCTCGGCAAAGCGCGCGCGGCCGTCGACGATGCGTGAGCGCAGCGCGCGCTGGTAGAAGTCGCCCACCATCGGCAGCGCGCTGTGCGCACCCTGGCCCCAGTAGTCGCTGCGCAGCGTGACGCGGCTGTCGTTGAAGCCGACCCAGGCGCCCGCCACCAGTTCCGGATGCATCAGAATGAACCAGCCGTCGGCGTTGTCCTGGGTGGTGCCGGTCTTGCCGGCCACGTCGGCGCGGATGCCGAAGCGCGAGCGGATGCTGGCGCCGGTGCCGCGGTCGATCACGTCGCGCATGACGTCGAGCAGGGTTTGCGTGGTGGCGGCGGGCAGCGCGTGCTCGGCGCGGGCCGGCCGGAATACCTGCAGCACATTGCCCTGTCGGTCTTCGATGCGCGTCACCATGGTGGGCGCGATGTAGTCGCCGGCGTTGGCGATGGTGCCGTAGGCGGCCACCATCTCCTTGAGCGTGACCGGGCTGGTGCCCAGCGCCAGCGACGGCACCAGGTCGAGCTGGCTGTCGCGCACGCCCATGTCGCGGGCCAGCCGCGCGACGCGGGACGGCCCCACTTCGTGCATGAGCTGGGCGGTGATGGTGTTGCGCGAATAGACCAGGCCGTCGCGCAGTGACATGGCGCGGCCGGTGGGGCGGCCTTCATCGGTGGGGCGCCAGACCTCGCCGCCGGCCAGTTCGATTTCCACCGGCTGGTCCATCAGCGTGTCGTCGGGGGTCTTGCCTTCTTCAAAGGCCGCGCCGTAGACAAAGGGCTTGAAGGTCGAGCCCGGCTGGCGGCGCGCCTGCTGCACGTGGTCGAACGCGTCCTGGGTGTAGTCGCGGCTGCCGACCCAGGCGCGGATCTCGCCGTTGCGCGGGTCGATGGCCAGGAAGCCGGCCTGGATGCGCGTCTTCTGCTGGTGCAGCGCGCGCATGAAGGCATTGTCGGACATCAGATGGCGCAGCGCCTCTTCCGGCGCGGTGCCGGCGGCGATGGCGGCACGGTACTCCGGGGTCTCGCGCACGAAGGCCTGCACCAGCGGCATGTTGGCGGCCCAGCCCGCGCGCGGCGCCCAGGCCGCGTTGGCGATAGCCTGCAGCCGGTTGCCCTGCTGCACCACGGCCTGCGTGGCCATGGCCTGCAGGCGGGCGTCGATGGTGGTATGCACCACCAGCCCATCGGCGTAGATGTCGTAGCCATTGCGGTCGGCCCAGCCGATCAGCCACTTGCGCAGTTGCTGCGCGAAGTGCGGCGCGGGGCCGGGCGGCTCGGTCTGGCGTTCGAAGTCGATGCGCAGCGGGCGCTTCTTCAGCTGCTCGTAGCGCGCCGCATCCAGCTTGCCGCGCTTGACCATCTGGCCCAGCACGATATTGCGCCGGTCCAGCGCGCGCTCGGGGTTGAGTACCGGGTTGTAGTAGCTGTTGCCCTTGAGCATGCCGATCAGCGTGGCGCTCTGCAGCACGTCCAGCGAGCGGGCCGGGCGGTCGAAGTACGTGCGCGCCGCCATCTCGATGCCGAACGCGTTGTACAGGAACGGCACGGTATTGAGATAGGTCTCGAGGATCTCGTCCTTGGTATAGAGCGCCTCGATCTTCAGCGCGGTGATGGCTTCCTTGAGCTTGCGCGTCAGCGTGGGCGCGCGGCCGATTTCATCGGGATACAGGTTGCGTGCCAGCTGCTGGGTGATGGTGGACCCGCCCTGGCGGTCGCCGGAAAAGGTATGCACCGCGGCCGAGGCCAGCCGGCGCCAGTCCAGCCCGTGGTGCTGGTAGAAGCGATGGTCTTCGGTGGCGATCAGCGCAGCCACCACATTGGGCGAGATTTGCGACAGCGGCACCCAGTCGCGGTTGGCCCACTTGAACACCGCCAGCTCCTTGCCGTCGGCGGACAGCACCTGCGCCGGCTGCTCGGACTTGGCCTTGCGGATATCGCTGATGCCCGGCGTGAACGGGATCAGGACCAGCACATAGAGCAGGAAGGCGGCCGGGATGGCGGCCAGGCCCACCAGCACGCCGCACCGCGTGGGGCGCAGTGACCCGGGCCGGGTCAGGCCGGCGCGTGCAAGGCGCGCGGCCATGCCTGACAGGCGTTGCTGGAGGGGGGCAGGCAATGAAGCCTGCAGCGAGGCGAGCAGCGGGGCAAGCCGGGTCTTGATCTCAGCCAGCCTCATGAGGCGAAGCGGTCGAGGCACAGGCACATGGCGGCACGGGGCACTGGCATTACCGTCGTCGGAAAAGCATGCATCGTACCAAAACGTTCCCCTTGGTTACAGGGAAAACCCCCATTTGCGGCTATCCGCCACTTCCTGCTGCAAAGCATGGGTCACAAAGGTTTCATATTGCGCCGCGACAATGCCGAGTCCGCAACTTGTGCGGACGATGCGCCGTTGCCGGGTTGCCCGGCTGGACCGGGTTGGCCTTGCCGACCCGGCCTGGGTCCGGCGCGGTGTCGTGCCTCAAACAGAACACAGAGAAATTACAGTGAAGAAAGCTTTCCTTGCAATGACGGCAGCAGCGGCTGCGTCGGCCGTATCCGGGGTGGCGTCGGCCCAGTCCGCGTCGAACGTTACGCTTTACGGCATCGTCGATGCCGGCGTCGAAGTGATCAGCCACGTGCCGGGCAGCAACGGCGCCCAGGGTACGGCAACGCGCCTGAACTCTGGCAACTTGTCCGGCTCGCGCTGGGGCCTGCGCGGCACCGAAGACCTGGGCGGCGACCTGAAGGGTATCTTCGTGCTGGAGAGCGGGTTCGACATCGATACCGGCACCTCGGGCCAGGGCAACCGCCTGTTCGGCCGCCAGGCCTACGTCGGCCTGCAGGGCGGCTGGGGCGCGGTCACGCTGGGCCGCCAGCAGAATTCGCTGTACGACCTGTTCGGCGCCTTCGACCCGATGGGCGTGGGCCCGCGCTACTCGCTGAACAGCGTTGACTCGGCCTTCAACGGCCGCGCCGACAACGCCATCAAGTACACCGGCAAGTTCGGCGGCCTGACCGCCACCGGCTTCTACAGCTTCGGCCGCGACAACAACGGCGAAGTCCCGGGCGAGCCCAAGGTCGCGCGCAACTTCGGCGGCGGCCTGTCGTACGCCGCAGGCGGCTTCTCGGTCGGCGCGGCTTACGACCAGTACCAGGGCGCCACCGTGGCGCTGCAGGACCGTGCCGCCAAGCGCGCCGCGGTGGGTACCGCCTATGCCTTCGGCGACGCCAAGGTGTTTGCCGGCTACCGCTGGCTGAAGGACGACGGCGTGTCGAGCGCCAGCGCCGCTTCGACCCGCAGCAACGTGTACTGGGCTGGCGCGCAGTACCGCTTCACGCCTGCCTTCCAGCTTACCGGCGCGGCCTACTACAACGACACCCGCAATAGCGATGCGGATCCGTGGATGTTCGTGCTGTCGGCGGACTACTCGCTGTCCAAGCGTACGGATGTGTACCTGAATGTTGGCTACTCGAAGAACAAGTCGGGTTCGGCGCTGGGCTTGAATGGGGTTGGTACGGTGGTGGCTGGTGAGAACCAGACTGGTGCTACCGTTGGCCTGCGTCATCGCTTCTGAGCGTAATCGCCTGATGCCCGCCTGGCAGGGGGTGATGCCTGCATGGGTGGGCGATTAACTGTCATATCGACACCTGCGGATTGCATTGCGGGGTTCGTTGGGCCGGTTGGTTTGATCGGCTCTTTTTTCTCTGGTCCTCGCCCTTGGTTGCGGGGTGTCTTTGTTGGCGATGACTACTGATACCCCGCCGCCCCAATAAACTGCCCAAACCTCTCACACCAGATCACCACCGCCCCATACCGCGCCGGATCCACGCCAGCCGGCAACGCCACGGTGAAGTTGCCAAAGGTCTTCAGCTCACCAACCTGCAGCGACCGGTCCTTGATCCGAAGGAAGGCCTCCTTGTTGTCGACAAACTCCGGCGCCAGGTAGATCCGATAATCCGGCCCCGGCGCAACGCTGCCTTCAAAGGCAAGCGCGTGCGGCGAAACATGGAGCTGGCCGCTGGCCCAGTGCAACGCGTCGCTCCCCGCCAGGTCTTTGCGGAAGGTGCCGGTGTAGCGCGACTGTTGTGCCACAATCTGCACTTGCTCGGCACTGGCCCCGGCCTGTTCCGTCAGGATCGGCAAGACATAGATGCCCGCACCAAAGCCCACGGCCAGCGCGGCAAGATGGGTCAGCACAAGGATGGCGGGCTTGCGGAGCGGGTTGGCCGGCATGTTTTTCTCCCGAAGGCATGAGGATGCGGGTAAGTCGATGCCGGGGCCGGATCCTGACAGATCTGTGGTGCCTTAGCACATTCGCAACGGTTTCACCAATCCAACACACGGAAGTGGTTATGATTTGGTAGTCGCCTTGTCGAGAAGCTGCCTATGACCCTCCACGTCACGATCCGCACCATCCGTACCGGCACGCTGCAATCCGCCCGCTATCAGGCGCGCGTCTATCTCACCACCGATGCCGAGGCTCTGCCGTTGCTTGCAACGGACTGGAGCGAGCGCGAGGCCGAAGCCTTCCGTACCGCGCAGTTCTGGGCGCAGCGCCACGCCTATGTGGTGTCTAATCCACGCGCCGGGACTTTCTACGGAGTTTCGTGCCGGCGCTGAAGCCGGCACGCGGTTGGCGCGGTGCCCCCGCATTGTGGCTGGCGGCCATCCTGGCCCTGGCCGGCTGCACCGCCGAAAACGTCGTCGGCTTCCTGTCGGGCGGTCGCGATGGCTTGTGGCGCAACGTGCAGCAGCGCTGCCTTGGCAATACTGCGGCGGCGCATCCCGATTGCGCGCAAGTGGACCGGTCCCAGGGACTGGTGCTCTACAAGGACGCGATCGGCAAGTCGCACTACCTGGTGATCCCGGCACGGACGGTGACCGGCATCGACGATGCCAAAGCCTGGGACGGCGCAGGCGCCAACCCCTGGGCCTTCGGCTGGGCCGCGCGCGGCATCGTTGGCCGCTCGCTTGGCAAGGCCGTGCCTGACGACATGCTGGGCCTGGCGATCAATTCCCGCGCCTCGCGCAGCCAGGACCAGCTGCATATCCATCTCGATTGCATCAGCGCGGCCGCGCGCGCCGTGGTCAATGGCGCGGCCGGGCCGATCGGCACCGGCTGGACTGCGCTGCGGCTCGAGGGCAAGCCGGTGCGCGCGATCTTTGTGCCGGCCGGCGCGCCGCGGCTGGCGGTCGACCCTTTCCAGCTTGTGCGTGACGGCACCAGGGGGAGCGCCGCCGCAGCGCCACCGGACCGTGGCATCTTTGTCACCTATGTGCAGGAACGGCAGGGCGGGGCAGGCTTTGTCGTGATCGACCAGCCCGTCGACACGGCGGCTGGCAGCAACGGCCACGCCAGCGATTTCCTGGACCGGCGCTGCAGGCTGGCCGAAGGCTTGTCGAGCGCGCCGGGCTGATCGGCGGCCAGCGCCGGGCCTCACTGCGCCCGGGTGCCCGAAGCCGCAGGCGTTTCAACGGGCTTCGCAGGCGTTTCAATGGGCTTCGCGGGCGTTCCGCTGGGCTTGGCGGGCGTCCCGCCGGGTGTCGCCAGCGCGTCCAGCGCCTTGGCCGCCGCCAGGTGCTGCGGGATCATCAGCCCTTCACGCGCCGTTGCCACGGCGATCTGTGCGCCCTGGGCGCTGCCGCGGGCGACAAAGTCGCGCCCGTGGCGGTAGACCAGCCGCGTCAGCTCGGCCACTTCGGTATCGGACAGGTCCGGCCCGGTCACCAGGATCGCCGCCGTGGCGATGGTGCGTACCGGCGTGTGCAGGCCGGGATAGGTGCCCGGCGCGATGGTGGCGCTGAAATAGCCCGCTTTCTGCCCAACCATCGCGGTGATGACCCGTTCATCCAGCGGCAGCAGCCGCAGCGGCATTTCGCCCAGCGCGTCGCGGATGCTGTCGGCCGGCACGCCGATCACCTGGATCACCGCGTCGACCTGGTTCTGGCGCAGCGCCACCAGCCCGGTGCTCAGCCCGACTTCCTCGGCCTTGAAGTCCTTGTCGGTCAGGCCGTGCGCTGCCAGCACGCGCAGCGCGGTCACGCGCGAGGCTGAGCCGCGCTCGCCCACGGCGATGCGCTTGCCGCGCAGCTCGGATACCGAGCGGGCGGGATCGGCGTCGCGCACCAGCACGTGCACGGGCTCGGGGTAGAGGCTGCCGATGGCGCGCAGCGAGGCTTGCGGGCCGTCGGCGGCAAACGCGCCCTTGCCCTCGTAGGCTTCCAGCGCCGCGTCGCCCTGCGCCAGCGCCACCGAGACCTTGCCGGCGCGCAGCAGCCGCAGGTTCTCTTCTCCGCCGTGCGTGACCAGTGGGATCGCGCGCACGCGCGCCCCGTCCACCAGCGCCTTCGCAAAGCGCAGGTACTGGCCGTGTTCGGCGCCGGCGGCAATGGCATAGCCCTCGTTGACCCGTGCCAGCCGCGCGCGGATGTTGGCGTGCGCGGTGGTCAGTTCCTGCTCGATCACGGCGCGCTGTGCCGGCGAGGCATCCTTCTGCACGGACTCGATCACCTTGCGCATCGCGTCCAGGATCGCCGCCGGGCCCCTTTGCGCATCGGCGGCGACGGCCGGGGCTTCCGCGGGGCGGTAGCCGGCCGGCAGCACGCCGACCCAGCGCTCGCCGTCGCGCCGGTACAGCGCCGTGCCATGCGCGCGGATGATGTCGCCGGCCTTGTTGCCGCCGCTGGTGATGCCGGTGATGCCGCGCGGGCCCGCGCCCAGTGCCGACACCAGCCCGGCCACGCCGGGCGAGTCCCACGCGCCGAAGTCGTAGTCGCGCAGCAGTTTCAGTTCCGCATCGAAATACACCACGCGGCGGGTCTCGCCGGCCGGGGCCTTGGTGTCGGCCTGCGAGCCGCGCCGGTCCAGGCCGGCCAGTTCCACCGTGCCCGGCGGCAGCGCCTGCGCCAGCCGCTCGTTGATGCCGGTGCGGATGCCGTCCGCGGGCGGGCCGCCGCCGCAGCCTGCCAGCCAGGCGCTGGCCAGCAAGGCAAAGAGAAGGGTGAGGAGGGCGCGGCGCATGTCAGCCTCCGATCAGCGGCAATGCCAGCAGCATGGTCAGCACGAAGGCGTTCATCAGGTCGACGAAGAACGCGCCGGCCAGCGGCGTGATCAGGTAGCTGGTGGGTGCCGGCCCGTAGCGGGACGTGATGGCGCGCATATTGGCCATGGCGGTGGCGGTCGATCCCATGTTGAAGCCGATAAAGGCGGCCGAGGTGACCGCGGCCTCGTAGTCGCGCCCCATGAAGCGGAAGCACACCAGCACCACATAGAGAATGATGAAGACCACCTGCATGGCGATGATCAGCAGGAAGGGGCCTGCCGACAGCGCCACCTCGGCCAGGTCCAGTGCCATCATGGTCATTACCAGGAACAGCGACAGGCAGACATTGGTGATCAGGTCGGTGGCGCGGTCGTCAAAGCGCAGCCCGATAAAGGGCAGCAGGTTGCGGATGGCGATGCCGAGCATCATGCACCACAGAAAGCCGGGGATGGTGATGGGGCCGGCGGGCATCTGCGCGGCGATCCAGCGCCCGCCGATCACCGCGGCCAGCATGCCGGCCAGCGCCGCCAGCGCACCGACGGTAGTGATGGGCGAGATGGCGGCGGCTTCTTCCTCGGTGTCGCCGGCCTCGCGCGCGGTCGAGCGCAGCTTGTAGTGCGAGATCAGGTATTGCGCCACCGGGCCGCCGATGATGCCGCCCACGATCAGGCCGATGGTGGCCACCGTCATCGACAGGTCCATCACCGCCTGCAGGTTGTTGACCTCGGCAAAGCGCTCGGCATAGGCGGCACCGGTGCCGTGGCCGCCCACCAGCGTGATCGATCCGCTCACCAGCCCGAAGATGGGATGCAGGTCCAGCGTCCGGGCCATGGCCACGCCTACCACGTTCTGCACCAAGATATAGGGCAGCAGGATGATCAGGAAGATCACCAGCGCCTTGCCGCCGCGCTTGAGCATGCGCAGGTCGGCGCAGAGCCCGACGCCGCCGAAGAACATCAGCAGCAGCACCGGCTTCATGCCGGGATCGATTACCACGCGGAAGTCCGCTGCCGCCAGCGCCACGGAGGCGAGGATCGCGAACAGCAGCCCGCCGGTGACAGGGTCGGGAATGTTGTAGCGCGCCAGCACGCCGACGCTGCGGTTGACCAGCGTGCCGATCAGCAGCACCACGACGGCAGTCAGCAGCGAACTCAGCAGGTCGAGGTTCATCGGGCCGTCCTGGCGGAGAGGGTTGCGGGGTAATGCCATCGGGCGCCGCTGGCCGTGCCGGGGGTGCACTGGCCGCCGGCAGTGCCTGACGGGGAGCATGCATCACTACGGGTTGTAGACGCGCGGGTGGAATAAGGCAAGGAAAGGATGGGACGGGGGCCGCCCCGGGCGTCGGCTCAGCGCGCCCGCAACGCGTCCACGATATTCATCCGCGCCGCGCGCACCGCCGGCAGGAAGCCGCCTGCCAGCCCCATCACCATCGAGAACGCCAGCGTCTGCAGCGCGATGGCCGGGGTCAGGATGAAGCGGAACGAAAGATCCGCGAAGGTCTGAAAGTTGGTGGTCGAGAACGAGGCGAACTGCATCAGCGCGGCGCATGCCAGCCCCGCGATACCGCCCACCAGCCCGAGCAGCGCGGCTTCGATCAGGAAGGCGGCCAGCACGTTGACGCGCTTGAAGCCCAGCGCGCGCAGCGTGCCGATCTCCGCAACGCGGTTGGCCACCGAGGCGTACATGGTGATCATGGCGCCGATCATCGCCGCGACCGAGAAGATGGTGGACAGCGTGAAGCCCAGGATATTGATAAAGCTGGACAGCGCCTTGGACTGGTCGCTGTAGAAGGCCTGCTCGCGCTTGGCCTCGTCCGCCAGCCGCGGGTCGACGTCGATATCGGCGCGAAAGCGGTCGAACAGCGCCGTATCCGCCAGCCGCACCACCATCGACGAATACGCATTGCGCCGGAACGACTGCATCAGCTGGTCCACGTCGCCCCAGATCTCGGAGTCGAAGCCGCTGCCGCCGGCGTCGAAGTGGCCGACCACGGTCCAGTCGCGCTGGGCAAAGCGCAGGTGCTCGCCGATCTGCACCCCGGCAAAGCCGCTGGCGATGCTGCTACCGACGATGATTTCGGACGAGCCCGGCCGGAACATGCGCCCGGCCACCAGCCGCACCTGCGGGCGCAGGTCCATGCCCGGCGGCGAGATGCCGCGGATCACCACGTTGGACGGCTGCCCGGTGCTGGTCTTGGTGAGCGAGATCAGCACCACCGCCTCGCGCGAGGCCAGCGGCCGGCCCGCGCCGCTCATGGCCACGGCCGGGTGCATCTCCATGATGCTGGCCTGGTCGCGGGCGACCGCGCTCTGGATCTCGGTCTCGGCACCCTTGCGGATCACTACCACGTTGTTCTGCTCGCCGGTGGTGACCAGGGTCTTCTTCAGGCCGGCGTCCAGCATCAGCATGGTGGCAAAAACAAAGACCACCAGCGCCAGCCCGCCCGCGGTCAGGGCGGTGGTCAGGCGCCTGGCCCACAGGTTGCGCGCGATATAGGTCAGCGGGATCGCCACGTCAGCCTCCGTGCGCTAGCCGATGGCCCGCAGGCCCTCGACGATGCGCACGCGCGCAGCCTGCACCGCCGGCACGATGCCGGCAAACACGCCCACCGCCAGCGCGCAGGCCGCCTGCAGCTGCATGGTCTGGGGCGACACGGTGAAGACCGGGAACACGCCGCCCACGGCCTGCTTGAAGGCGCTTGCCACCGGCGGCGTCGCCAGCATGCCGAGCGCGCCGCCGGCCACGCAGATCGCCAGCGACTCGCCGAACACCAGCAGCGCCAGGAAGCCGGGGCCGAAGCCCAGCGCCTTGAGCGTGGCGTATTCCACGGTGCGCTCGCGTGCGCTCATCGCCATGGCGTTGGCCATCACCGCCATGATGATCACGATCACCACGTAGGACACCACGCGGATCGCCGCGATGATCTGGTTGGACATGGCGACAAAGCCCAGCTGGAAGGCCTGCTCGGTCTCAGTCAGCGTTTCTGCCAGCGAATTGCGGAACACCGCATCGACATTGCGCGAGATCGCGGCGGTGTTGTCGGGGTTGTCCACGCCCAGCACAAAGACGCCGACCTGGTCGGCCTGGCGCGGGGTGCGCTTGCGCACGGTCTCGTTCAGGTATTCCCAGTGGAACACCATCTGGCGCGTGATAGTGCTCTCGTCGCGCCCCTCCATGATGCCGCGCACCACGAACTCCCAGGTGCCGGGGTAGATGGTACCCTTGATCGGGACCACGTCGCCGAGCTTGAAGCCGAACTGGTCGGCCAGCTGGCGCCCGACCAGCGCGCCCTTGCGGTCGCGCTGGTAGTCGGCGCGCTGCTGGTCGGGCACGATGAATTCCGGGTAGAGGTCGAGGTAGTTGTCAGATACCGCGAACTGCGCGAAGAAGTTCTTGGGATCACGATAGACGCCACCGAACCAGTTGGAGCGCGCCACCGAGGCCACGCCGTCGACGCCCTTGATGCGGCTTTCATAGCTCAGCGGCAGCGGAAACACCAGCGAGATCGCATTGCGCGTCACCAGACGCGCGCTGGACGCCGCAGACGCGCCCGCATACCAGGCGTCGATCACCGTCTGCAGCAGCCCGAACGCCAGCACCGCGATCACCAGCCCGAACACCGTCAGCGCGGTGCGCAACTTGTGCCGCAGTGCATTGCGGGTGATCAGCTTGAGTGCGTACATGACGATCTAGGCAATCTCGCCACGGATCAGCTCCCCCTTCTCCAGGTGCACCAGCGACCCCGCCGCTGCGGCGGCGTGCGCATCGTGCGTGACCATGATGATGGTCTTGCCGGCATCGGCATTGAGCCGCTGCATCATCGCCAGGATCTCGGCGGCGGAGGTGCGGTCGAGGTCGCCGGTGGGCTCGTCGGCGACGATCAGCGCGGGGTCGGTGATCAGCGCGCGCGCGATCGCCACGCGCTGCTGCTGGCCGCCCGACAGCTCCGACGGGTAGTGGCTCATGCGGTCGGCCAGATTGACCATGCCCAGCACCAGTTCCACGCGCGCGCGCCGCTCCGCGCGCGGCAGGCTGGTCAGCATCAGCGGCAGCTCCACGTTCTCGAACGCGGTCAGCACCGGCATCAGGTTGTAGAACTGGAAGATAAAGCCGACGTTGGCGGCGCGCCAGTCGGCCAGCTCGGCTTCCGGCAGCCGCGTGATGTCCAGCCCCGCCACGTGCAGCGTGCCGCTGTCGGGCCGGTCGATGCCGGCGATCAGGTTCAGCAGCGTGCTCTTGCCCGAGCCGGACGGCCCCATCAGCGCAACAAATTCGCCTTCGCCGATATCGAGCGAGATATCGGTCAGCACCGGCACGGTCTGCACGCCGCGCCGGTAGGATTTGGCGACGTGGCTGATCTGCACCAGCGGTGCTGCGCTCATGCGGTCCTCTCTACGGCTTGGCCACGGTGATGCGGTCGCCGTCGCCGAGATTGTCGGCCGGCGAAAGCACCAGCACGTCGCCGGGCTTGACGCCCTGCACGGCCACCAGTTCGCCCAGCTTGGCGCCGGTCTTGACCTGCACCTCATGCGCACGGCCGTCCTTCACAACATAGGCCAGCTCCCGGCCCTGGCGCGTGACCACGGCGGCGGGCTGCACCGCCACCACCGGCTGGCGGTCCTGCGCCGAGGCTGCGCGCGACAGGAAGGCGATCTTGGCGCTCATGTCCGGCAGCACGCGCGCATCGCGGTCGACAAAGCGCACCTTGACCAGCACGGTGGCCTTGGAGCGGTCCACCGTCGGCACGATGCGCGACACCTGCCCCGCCAGCCGCAATCCCGGCAGCGCATCCAGCAGCAGCTCGCACGGCTGGGCGGCGCGGATCTTGCCGATATTGGATTCGGCGACATCGGCTTCCACCTCCAGCGTCTCCATGTCGGCGATGGTCACGATCGCGCCCTTGGTGTCGGCGGCGGCGGAGAAGGGGGTGATGTTGTCGCCCACGTTGGCATGCTTGACCAGCACCACGCCATCGAAGGGCGCGCGCACCACGGTCTGCTCCACCGCGACCTCGGCCGCGCGGGCATTGGCCTGGGCCGAGGCGATCGACGCACGCGAACTGTTTACCGAGGCCCGCGCCTTGTCAAAGCGCGCCACGTCGGCGTCATACTGGGTGCGAGAGATGGCGTTCGGCACGATCAGGATCTTCGAGCGGCGCAGGTTCACCTCGGCGTCCTTCAGTTCGGCCTGCTGCAGTGCCAGGTTGGCCTGCGCCACCTGGACCTGTGCCTGCGCCTGCGCGAACGAGGCGGCGACGTCCTTGCTCTCCAGCCGTGCGATGATCTCGTCCTTCTTCACATGCGAGCCCTCCAGCACGCCCAGCCATTCCAGCCGGCCCTGCGCCTTGGACGCGACCGCCGCCTTGCGCTGCGGCACGACATAGCCGGTGGCATTGAGCACGGTGAAATTCTGCGTGGGATAGGCGGAGGTGACGGTGACGGTCTGCACCGCCCGCGGCCCGGCCAGCTTCATGGCGATGCCGGCCAGGGCCAGCACGGCCAGCGTGATCACTGCGTAGCGCAGCCACCTGCGCCGGGGGCGGATGCTGGCGCCGGCCGCGGCGGCGCCGCGGTCGATTTTCAGCCTGGACAGATCATGGTCAGCCACTGCGCGCTTCCTCTCGCTGTGATGGGCGGGGCTCCCAGTATAGCGGCGAGTGAAAGGGTGTCCATGGTCAGCGAGCGGGAGTAGAACCACTTGTTTGCTCCCTCTCCCGCTTGCGGGAGAGGGCTAGGGTGAGGGCCGGAGCATCCACGGAGTACAGCCGGTGGTTTGCCAGCGCCTTCCCCCACCCTCTGCCCCTCTCCCGCAGGCGGGAGAGGGGAGCAAACCGGCTGCGCAATCAACGTTGTCAGCTAGTGACTGGTCTCCACCGCCAGCTTCAGCTTCGCCAGCGCGAAATCCCATTGCCGCCCGATCGCTTCCAGCGACCGGCGCGCGGCTTCGACCTGGCCGGGCTCGAACTGCCACAGGCGCTCGCGGCCGGCGCGGCTGTCGCGCACCAGCCCGGCCTGCGCCAGCACCTGCAGGTGCTTGGTGACCGCCTGGCGCGTCATGGCGCTGCCCGCGGTCAGCTGCGCGATCGACATCGTGCCGCCCGCGCACAGCGCTGCCACCAGCCGCAGCCGGGTTTCGTCGCCAAGCGCGGCGAAGACGGTCGCGGCATCGCGCAGTTCCAGCGCGGGGGAGGTTTCAGGCTGCGCCGCTGACATGCTTCCGGACATTTTCCATTTGCCCGTCCCAGCCGCCGCTGTTCATGCGGAAGGCCTCCATGCGGCGTTCGGGCGGGATCTGGTCGAAGCCGGATTCGACCACGGTCAGCAGCGTGCCGCCTTCGGCTTCCTTCAGCTCGAACACCACCATCGTGGGCGGTTCGGCCGAATAGTCGCGGCCGCGCTCCATTGGCGCCGGATGCCAGCGCCAGGACAACAGCCGGGGCGGCTCCATGCGTTCGACCTCTACGTCGAACTTCAGGTATTCATAGCCGGGATAGGTGATGCTGCCCACGGCCCGCTGACCGGGTGCGAAGGTCACGCCGTCGAATTTCACGCCAAACCAGCTGCCGAAGGTGTCGGCGTCGGCCAGCGCGTGCCAGACGCGTTCGATGGGGGCGGCCAGCAGGACGCTGCGCTCGATGCGGTCGGTGGATGAAGCCATGTCCGGTCTCCTTGTTCACGCATGAATAGGCAACTTCGTGGTGGCATGTTAGGAGACCGGACGGGGAAATGCAACCAAAAGGTTGCGAATGACCGCGGTATGCTCAGAGGTCCAGCACCAGCCGCTGGCCCTTGCAGCGCGACACGCACAGCATCATCGTCTTCTGCGCGGCCTTTTCGGCATCCGACAGGTACTGGTCGCGGTGATCGGCCTGCCCTTCGACGATGGCGGTCTCGCAGGAGCCGCAGATGCCTTCGCGGCACATGCAGTCCACCTTGATACCCGCCTTCTCGATGGCGCGCAGCAGCGGTTCGTCGGCGCCGACCTGCAGCGTCAGCCCGCTCTTCTGCAGCACGGCCTCGAAGGCGCCGCCGGTGGCGTCGACCTCGTTGCGGAACTGCTCGAAGTGGATGCGCCCCGCGTCCCAGCCCGCGGCGCGCGCGGCGTTGACCACGGCGTCGTTCAGCGGCACCGGGCCGCAGACATAGACGTGCGTGTCGGCAGGCTGCGCGGCGATCAGCGCGGCGAGGTCGAGCATGGTGCCGCTGTCGCTCTCGTACAGGTGAAGCTGGCCGAGCTGCAGCGTGGCGGGCAGCACGTCCAGGAAGGCGGCGGACTGGGCGTTGCGGAAGCAGTAGTGCAGTTCGAACGCCGCGCCGCGCGCGGCCAGCGCCTGGATATGCGTCATGAAGGGCGTGATGCCGATGCCGCCGGCGATCAGCAGGTGGCGGCGGGCGCCGTGGTCCAGGCTGAACAGGTTGCCGGGAGCGCCGATATGCAGTTCGTCGCCTTCGCTGACCTGCTCGTGCATATAGCGCGAGCCGCCGCGCGAAGCCTCTTCCAGCCGCACCGCGATCTGGTAGTGGCCGGGCTCGCCCAGCGTGCTGGTCAGCGAATAGGCGTTGCGCAGCCGGCCGCCGTCCATATGGACGACCACGTGGCTGCCGCTGTCGAAGGCGGGCAGCGCGCCGCCTTCGCAGGGTTGCAGGGTGAAGCGCTTGATGCCGGCGGCCAGCGGCTCGACGCGGCCGACGCGCACGCGGAGCGTGTCAGTCATGGCGGTACCTCGGAATTCAGGAAAAGCAGGGAAATCGGGAAGGGGGTCAGGCCGCCACCGGGCCGGCCTGCCGGAGCCGTCAGGTGATCACCGTCAGCTTGGCAGCGATCCACACCACCAGCCCGCCGACGATCAGCGCCACGTAGGGCAGCGCGCCAGCGCGCGCATTGGGCAGCTCCATGTCGCGGCGCATCGACTCGGGGAAGCGGCCCTTGTCCTGGATGTAGTGGCGGTAGACGAACACCGGCACGATCAGCAGCGCGGCGATCAGGCCGTTGCGCAGTGTGTGCTCGCCCTGGAAGTTGGCGCCGGCACCGACGAATGCCAGGTCGAAGAAGCCGAAGAACGCGCCCAGTGCCAGCAGCCAGTTCTTGCACTTGTAGGGCCGGGCCCAGTCCGGGCGGTCCATGCGGTGGATCCAGCCCGACTGCAGGTTCAGGAACACGAAGATCATGTAGCAGACGTTGCTGATCGACAGCACCGCCATGTAGTTCGACATCAGCAGCAGGAATAGGTTGAACACCAGGTCCGTCCACATGGCGCGCGTGGGCGAGCCGTGCTCGTTCACGTGCGAGAGGTAGCGCGGCAGCCAGCCGTCGAGCGAGGCCTGGTACAGCGTGCGCGACGAACCCATCATCGAGGTCATCACGATCAGCAGGATCGCCAGCACCAGCATCACCACGATCACGTTGAACACCACCGCGCCGCCGCCGACGAACCTGGCCATGGCCGCGCCCACGCCGGAGCCGTCGACGATGGCCGGTTCCAGCATGCCCGACAGGCCCAGCGAGCCCTGGAAGGCGATCGGCACCGCGATGAACATGAACAGGCACAGCACGCCGGACCAGAAGATCGCCTTGAAGGTGTCCTTCTGCGGATCCTTGAACTCACGCGTGTAGCACACTGCGGTCTCGAAGCCGAAGGTCGACCAGCAGGCCAGGAACATGGCGCCCATGGCGGTGCTGATGCCGGCGGCGTTCCAGCCGCCCAGCACCGGCGCGCCGGCCGCGTCATGGGTCAGCGGCAGCAGCGGCAGGAAGCTGGTGGACGGCATGTCGCCGGTGAACATCGGCACCAGCGCGATCAGCACCAGCGGCGTCAGCGAGGCAATGCCCAGGATGCGCTGCGTGGTGGCCGCGGCCGAGGCGCCGCTGTGCTGCAGCTTGAAGGTGATCAGCAGAAAGGCGGTGGCCAGGATGAAGATGGAGTTCACCCGCAGCGTCAGGCCCTTGCTGACAACGCCCAGGTCCAGCAGCGTCAGCTGCCAGGTGTTGATGACCGAGTCGGGCGGGAACAGCGCGCTCAGCATGTAGCCGGCGGCGAGGCTGGTGCCCAGCGCCAGCATCGGCGACCAGGCTACCCAGTTGCACCACACCGAGACCGGTGCGACGAACTTGCTGTAGCGCACCCAGCCGAGCGCGCCGTACACCGAGGCGCCGCCGGACTTGTGCGGATACAGGCCCGAGATCTCCGCATAGACGAAGCACTGCACAAAGCCGACCAGGATGGCGAGGATCCAGATCACCCAGGCCGGGTTGCCGATGGTGGCGGACACGCCGCCGATGGTGAAGAGCACGCCCGCGGGCACGCCGCTGGTGACCCAGAAGGCATCCTTCCAGGTCAGGGTGCGCTGCAGTTCATGCGATTGGGTTTGCTGCTGTGGTTGGGCGGGGGCGAGCGGCGCCTGCGCGCCGATCGACAGCACGTCTTTCTGTGAATACACGATGTCTCCTTGCTTCCCGGGTTGCCGTTTATCTGGAGCTGCGCTCCGTCACGGTCTGCCGTCTGCGGTCTGGGTGGGTACGTTGCGGTACTGCCTGCCGGGGTTACGACGGTCGGGAATGTCTGGCGGGGATTCTGGGGGCGTTTCTCATCCTTGTCTCCTGTTGTCATCCCGGGTTGCCATGCGGCCCGTTACGGGGTCTCAGGCTTTCCGGTATCTCGTCGATTCACCATTAGTTAATTATGTTACCAAGGGTGTTTTGAGGTGAGTATAGAAACGGCTGGGAGCCAAGGCAACGGAAGATTTGTATCGCGTTGCAAAGCGTCCCGGCCGCCTCTTCCTTACTGCTGCGCTGGCTGTCCCGGGCGCGGCCCGCCCAGCGTTTCCACCACCGCATGCCCTGCCCGCCGGTTGCGCCACCAGCCCACCAGCGTCAGCCCCAGCCAGAAGCACTGGGTCAGGAACGAGGCCAGGTTGAAGGCGCCGGTCAGCGAGACCAGGATGCAGCTCGGCCCGATCACGTTGAGGACGACGGCCAGCCTGCCGGTCGGGGATTTGTGCAGGACCTGCACGGCAAAATGCGCGGCAACGTAGGCGGCAACGCCGACAAGTCCGGTCGCGTCGGTAAGACCCAGGGAGGCCATGGTGGTAGGAAGCGGTAAAACAGCG
Source organism: Cupriavidus sp. GW823-FHT06D04 (assembly GCF_058795055.1). Taxonomy (NCBI): domain Bacteria; kingdom Pseudomonadati; phylum Pseudomonadota; class Betaproteobacteria; order Burkholderiales; family Burkholderiaceae; genus Cupriavidus; species Cupriavidus sp. GW823-FHT06D04. The sequence continues at coordinate 308,152 of NZ_JBXAHL010000004.1, forward strand.
GTTGAAGATTGCCGTCAGAACGTCTTGGTCAGCGAGACCAGGAACGTGCTTTTCAGCGGGTTGGAAACGGAAGGGTTGCCGGACGAATCCAGCGCCCCGGTGGTGTACTTGTCGTAGACGTCGGTGCGCCCCCAGCCGCGGGTATAGGCGCCGGTCACGGTCCAGCCGCCCTCGAAGGCCTTGGACAATGCCACGCGCACGTCGCGGAAGCTGTAGGCGGAAAAGTTGCGCACGCGCTCCTGGCCGTAGTGCAGCAGCAGCGAGACGCCGTGGCCCAGGTCGAAGGTGCCGTTGATATCCAGGTAGCCCGAGCCGCGGCTGTGCAGGTCGTTGCCGGCGAGCAGCGAGGCGCTGTTGTAGCCAAAGTAGTCGGGCGTATAGGTCAGCCAGTACTTGACGTTGAACCACTTGTACGTCAGCGACGCGACGGCCTCGCCGTAGTTGTACCTGGTCTGCGCGTACTGCAGCTTCGCGCCCGGGTACAGGTAGTAGTAGACCTGCCCGGCATAGGTGAAATCGCCGACGGTGCCGGTGTAGCCGGCATACAGATCCCATTCGACGGTGCCGCCCTCGATGAACTTGTCGCTGATGCTCGACATCCACGTACCCGCGGAGAAGCCGCTGGGGTGGGCGTAGTCGATGCCGCCCTGCACCGCAGGCTTGCCCCAGGTCTGGCGGAAACCGCGCGATACGTATTGCGATGTCAGCGTCAGGTTGACGCTCAGCGGCGCGGGCGATGCGGCCTCGGCCGGCGGCACGGTAGCCGTGACCTGCGGCACCGGCGCCACGGCCAGCGTGGTTTCGGCCCCGGCACTCGTCTGCGCCTGCGCGGTCAGCGCCTGGCACAGCAGCAGGGGCAGGGCGCCTTGCAGGGCCCGTCTTGAAGCAAAGCATTTGCGCAGCATGGAAGTCTCCTCCTTGCAGCCGGTCTGCGTTTGTTCTGGGTAGCCGGCTTCGTGGTGTGGGTGCGCGGCGCCCGACCGGACGCACGCTGCCCGCCGGGGACCGAAGTCCCGGCAGCACATGCGTCGGTCAGGGGTTCTGGCGGGAAGCCCGCGCCGCTCCGCCTGGTCAGGCGGGCATCGGCATCGGCATTCGCGCAGTGGTGGCTGGCGGATGCCGCACCGCGTCTGCCTGCGACCCGCCGCGCGCGGTGGCGGCCTTGTAGTAAGGCGCCGTCGAGCGTTGCAGCGGTGCGCGTCCGCGGATCACGTCGGCCAGCTTCTCGGCCATCATGATGGTGGGTGCGTTCAGGTTGCCGGTGATGATCTTCGGCATGATCGAGGCATCGACCACGCGCAGACCCGACAGCCCGTGCACGCGGCCCTGGTTGTCGACCACCGCCATCGGGTCGGAGGCGTCGCCCATCTTGCAGGTGCAGGACGGGTGCAGCGCGGTCTCGGCATGCTCGCGCACGAAGGCGTCGATCTCGGCATCGCTCTGCACCATCATGCCGGGCTTGATCTCGCGGCCGCGGAACTGGTCCAGCGCCTGCTGGCCGATGATCTCGCGCGTCAGGCGCACTGCGGCGCGGAACTCGCGCCAGTCGACGTCATGCGCCATGTAGTTGAACAGCAGCCGCGGCTTCACGCGCGGGTCGCGGCTGGCCAGCTTGACAAAGCCGGTGCTGGGCGAGCGCATCGAGCCCACATGGCACTGGAAGCCATGCGACTGCACCGGGTTGCTGCCGTCGTAGTTCATCGCCAGCGGGATGAAGTGGTACTGCAGGTTGGGCCAGGCAAAGTCATCGCTGCTGCGGATAAAGCCGCCCGCCTCGAAGTGGTTGGAGGCCGCGGTGCCGGTGCCGCGCAGATACCATTCGATGCCGATCGCGGGCTTGTTCCACCACTTCAGCGCCGGGTACAGCGATACGGGTTTGGTGCATTCGTACTGCAGGTACATCTCGAGGTGGTCCTGCAGGTTCTCGCCGACGCCCTTCAGGTCTGCCACCGACTCGATGCCAAATGCGCGCAGCTCGTCCGCATTGCCCACGCCGGAGCGCAGCAGCAGTTGCGGCGAGGCGATCGCGCCATTGCTGACGATCACTTCGCGGCGCGCACAGGCTTCACGCACGTGGTCGCCCTGGACGTATGAGATGCCAGTGGCGCGCTGACCTGAGAACAGGATGCGGTCCGCCAGCGCACGCGTATGCACGGTCAGGTTGGGCCGGTCTTTCGCCTGGTCCAGGTAGGCCAGCGAGGTGCTGCAGCGGCGCCCGCGCGCGGTGGTGGTGCGGTCCATCGGACCGAAACCTTCCTGGCGATAGCCGTTCAGGTCCTGGGTCTGGCCATAGCCGGCCTGCTCGCCGGCCTTGATAAAGGCGCGGAACAGCGGGCTGATATCGGGCCTGGGCGTGGTCACGTGCAGCGGGCCGTTGCCGCCATGGTAGTCGTTGGCGCCCTTGTCGTAGGTCTCGGCCTTGCGGAAGTAGGGCAGGCAGTCGGCGTAGCTCCAGTTCTCCAGCGACTTGTTCTCTGCCCAGCCGTCGTAGTCCATGGCGTTGCCGCGGATATAGACCATGCCGTTGATCAGCGACGAACCGCCCAGCCCCTTGCCGCGGCCCTGCGTCATGCGTCGGTTGTTCATATGCGGCTCGGGCTCGGTCACATAGGCCCAGTTATAAGTCGTGCCCTGCAGCGGATACGCCAGCGCAGCCGGCATCTGGGTGCGCCAGTCCAGGCGCCAGTCCGGGCCGCCAGCTTCCAGCAGCAGCACCGAGACATCGGCATCCTCGGTCAGCCGCGCGGCCAGCACGCAGCCGGCCGAGCCCGCGCCGACGATGATGTAGTCGTACTCATGGATTGCCTGCATGGTGCAATCTCCTTGTTTGCGTGACGCCGTGCGTGGCAGCCCGGGGGTGGGTCCGCCGCGCACGCGATTACGAAGTCAGCTGCGCTCAGGCGCCAAACCAGCCCATCGCCTTGGGGGCCAGGTTGATATAGCTGTGCTTGAGTTCGGTGTACTCGTCCAGGCCGACGCGGGCCAGTTCGCGGCCGATGCCGCTCGCCTTGTAGCCGCCCCACGGCGCTTCCGGGAAGTACGGGTGGTAGTCGTTGACCCACACCGTGCCGAAGCGCAGGCCGCGCGACATCCGATTCGCCTTGTCCAGGTCGCGGGTCCAGACCGCGCCGGCCAGGCCGTACGGGGTGTCGTTGGCAGCACGCAGCACTTCCTCCTCGGAGCGGAAGCGCTCGGCCGTGATCACCGGCCCGAAAATTTCCTCCTTCGCAATCTTCATGTCGGCCGTCACGTCGGCCAGTAGCGTCGGTTCCAGCCAGTAGCCTTTCTTGAATACGTCGCCCGCCGGGCGCTTGCCGCCGTGGACCAGGCGTGCGCCCTCGGCGATGCCGGCCTGCACCATGCCCAGGATCTTCTCGTGCTGTTGCGCCGACTGCACCGGGCCCATCTGGGTCTCGCCGTGGAAGCCGTTGCCGATCACGATGCGCGGCAGGCGCTCGGCCAGCCGGCTGATGAATGCATCATAGATGCTGTCCTCGATCATCAGGCGCGAGCCGGCGGAGCAGACCTGCCCGGCGTGGAAAAACGCGGCGTTGAGCGCGTAATCGACCGCGGCGTCCAGGTCGGCATCGGCAAACACGATGTTCGGGTTCTTGCCGCCCAGCTCTAGACCGATGCGCTTGAAGTTGCCGGTGGCGGCCTTCATGATGCTTTCTCCGGCGTAGGCGCCGCCGGTGAAGGACACCAGGTCCACGTCCAGGCTCTCGGCCAGCTCGGCGCCCACTTCGGCGCCACCGGTCACCAGGTTGAACACGCCCGGCGGCAGGTCCAGCTCGGCCACCAGTTGCGTGAAGTGGTGCGTGGTCAGCGGCGTCAGGTTGCTGGGCTTGATCACCACGGTATTGCCGGCGCCCAGCGCGGGCGCGATCTTCCACGCCGCCTGCAGCAGGGGGTAATTCCACGGCGTGATCAGGCCGCATACGCCGACCGGCTCGCGCAGGGTGCGGCTGATCACATGGTGCGGCGCCTCGTTGACGGCGCCCGACTCGGATGCGACCAGCCCCGCGAAGTAGCGGAACGTGGCGGCGATATCGCCCATGTCGGTGCGGCTCTCGGTCAGCGTCTTGCCGGTATTGAGCGACTCCAGGTGGGCGAGCTTCTCTGCGTCGCGGTCGATCAGTTCGGCGATCTTGTTCAGCAGTTTGGCGCGGTCACGGATCGTCGTCTGGCGCCACGGGCCGTCGAAGGCCTTGCGCGCAGCGGCGATGGCCAGGCGCGCGTCGGCGCGGGTGGCTTCGGCGGCCTGGGCGATCACGGACTCGTCGGCCGGGCTCAGGATGGCGCGCGTGCCTTGGTCGATGGGCGACTGCCACTGGCCGTCGATATAGAGCTGGGTCTGGATCATTGCTGCGGTTCCGGTTCGGTAGTTCGTTTCAGGCGGCCAGGGCGTCGAGCACCATTTGCTGGAAGTGCTGCACGCCGTGCTCGCCGATGGCGGAGGTCTTGTCGTCGGTGACCAGCAGCGGGCCCTGCCCGTTGCGGTAGCCGCGCGACTTCAGGCCGCGCTGCACCGATTCGACGATGCTCAGGTCTTCGGGCTTGAGCACGTTCTTGTAGTACTCGATCAGCTGTTCCTGCTCGGCCGTGGGCGTGCTGTCGCGGAAGTAGAACTCGAAGTGCTGGATGGTGGTGTCGGCATCCACCGGGAACATGTAGAAGACGCCGTAGTTGCCGTCGCCCGGGAGCACGTTCAGCGTGACGTTGGGCCACAGCCAGTACGCGGCGAAGTCGGTGTTGGGGGCGTCGCTGTCATAGGTGAAGGCGTCGCTGCCCGAGCGGGTCTGGCCGACCTGGCTGGTGTAGAGTCCACGCACTTCGTGCTTGTAGGTCTCCATCCTGATCGACTCGACCAGCGCCGGGTGCGCGGTCTGGCAGTGCAGGCATTCCAGGTAGTTGTCGACCACCACCTTCCAGTTGGCCTTCATCTCGTAGCTGAGCTTGTGCGCCGGCACCAGCTTGTCGACATCCGGGCAGCGGGCGCGGATTTCGTCGTTCAGGCCGGCGGCCTGCTCGGCCAGCGGCTTCGCGTCCATGTCCAGGTTGACGAAGACCAGGCCGCAGAACTCTTCCACGCGCACCGGCGTCAGGCCCGCGTTGTCCTTGCAGAAGCCCGGCACGTTCTCGGCGTTGCGCACATGGATCAGCTTGCCGTCCAGGCCGAACGACCAGGCGTGGTAGGGGCAGGTGATCACGTTCTTGGCCTTGCCGGCGCCATCCGCAAACAGCTCATGGGCGCGGTGCGGGCAGACGTTGTAGAACGCGCGCAGCACGCCGTCGCGGCCGCACACGACGAACACGTTCTCGCCGGCCACTTTCACCGTGGCGTACTGGTTGTTCTCGGCCACCTGGCTCTTGTGCATCACGCACACCCAGCTGCGCGCGAAGATCGTCTTCTTCTCCTGCTCGAAGACTTCCTGCGAGGTGTAGTAGTCGGCCGGCAGCGTGTAGGCCAGCGGCGGGGTGGTGCCGCAGACGGGGGCGGTGGTGTCTTGCATGGGGTTGTCTCCTCGTTGGTCTCGGTGCTTTATCGATTTACTAACAGTAAATTAAATTACTATCGGTGATGTGGGATGAAGTCTAGTGAGGAGCGCGGGGGTGCTGCAATTCAAAAAACCGATGAAAATGATCTACTTGATGGTTAATGGCTATCAATTCGCGCGATTTTCGGTGATGGTGTAAGGTTCGAGTTACTCAATTCACCATCGGTTGAAAAAAAGTGGAGGGGATGCCCATGACGGAAGACACTTTTGCCACGCGCCTGAAGGGGGTGCTGGAAGGCAAAAGGATCATGCTCAAGCAGGTGGCAGAGGCGCTGTCGGTGTCGCCGTCGGCCGTGCACAAGTGGACCCGTGGCGGCGAGATCGAATACGAGCGGCTGCTCGCGCTGGCGCGCTTCCTGGGTGTCAACTGGCTGTGGCTGCGCTACGGCGAGCAGGCCATCGCCGACCTGGAGACCAGTATCGCCTCTGACCCGCACATCAAGGAACTGCGCCAGAAGCACCTGGCGGAGATCATGGAGAGCGAGGCGCGCATGAAGTTCGCGCAGGAGGTGTCTGGCATCGTCACGTGGGAATGGAACGTGCTGACCGATGGCCTGACCTACTCGTCCAACGACGTCACGCTGTTCGGCCGCCATATCCGCAACATGGACGACTTCTGGGCCTGCGTGCACCCGGCCGACGTTGCGCGCCTGCGCGAGGTGCTGGCGCGCACGCTGGGCGCGCAGGAGATGCACGAGTGGGAGTTCCGCGTCGTGCATGAGGACACCACGCGCTGGATCTCGTCGCGGGCCACGCTGGTGCGCGATTTCGACCAGCGCCCGGTCAAGATGATCGGCGTCAGCCTGGACATCACCGAGCGGCGACGCGCCGAGGCCGCGCTGCGCCAGAACGAGGCGCTGCTGGCCAAGGCGCAGGAGATTGCCCACCTGGGCGGCTGGTACTGGAATATCCAGACCGACGACTGCGCCTGGACCGACGAGGCCTACCGCATCTTCGGCTGGGCCCCGCAGGCGTTCAAGGTGACCATGGAGCGCTACCTGGCGTCGATCGTCGAGGAGGACCGCGCCCGCGTGCAGGCCGCCATCCGCGCGGCCATCGTCGACAAGGCGCCATACAGTGTCGACTACCGCATCCAGCTGCCCGACGGCAGCCATCGCGACATCCATGAGGAAGGCGAGGTCACGCTGGACGAGCACGGCAACGCCCTGACCATGGTCGGCGCCTCGCAGGATGTCACCGGGCCGGCAGCGCCGCCGGCAACCGGCGGCGGCAAGACCCCGCGCAAGCGTGCGGCGGACAAGCCACGCACAGCAGCCTGACAGCGCCAGTGGGCGGCATGCATTGCCGCCCCATTTTCTTTGGTGCGCCCAGCATGGGCGCACTCCCGTGGGTGCAAGTCCCACCGTAAGTTGATCACAGCGAACGAAGTGAAGCGCAACTGCGTGAGGGTAACCGAGCGTGGGGAGGAAGCGTGGAGCGAAGCTGCGAGCCGAGGGACACGAACCGGATAGAAGGCGGTGCCGACCAGGACGAGCGGGCCAATAACCGCGAAGTTCTCGTGATCAAGGGGCGGCGACGTAAATCCGGCGGTTGTGCAGTGAAGGAGTGCGGTCTTACTTGGGGACGCCCCGCCTTGCGCCTGAAAGGGCGACGGCGTCGAGCCGGAGCGGGGTCTCAGCAGAGGTCATAGTAGTCGGAGGTAGCGCCGGGAAGGCTCGAGTCCGCCGACGAAGGACCGAACGAGAGGGAGTGTTTGAAGCCGTGTCGATGCAACAGGCATTGCGTCAGAAGCCCGCGCGAGCGGGGCGAGCGAGGGGAACGGACGGTGAAGCCGGCCGGGAACGCGCCTGCGACGAAGCCTGCGGCCCGCGACGCGAACCGGAGAGCACAGGGTCGGCGCTGCTGACAGCGGCGCTGACGCGAGAGAACCTGAAGCAGGCGTTCAGGCGGGTCCGACGCAACAAAGGCGCCGCTGGCGTGGATGGTCTGGATATTGATCAGACCGCTCGCTATCTGGTGTCGGCGTGGCCGGAGATTCGCCAGCAACTGCTCAAGGGGACGTACCGGCCCAGTCCGGTACGGCGGGTAACGATTCCGAAGCCGGACGGAGGCGAGCGCGAGCTTGGTATCCCGACGGTGACGGATCGATTGATCCAGCAGGCGCTGCTGGTGCTGCAGCCGATTCTGGACCCTACCTTTAGCGAGCATAGCTACGGCTTCCGGCCCGGCAGGCGTGCGCATGACGCGGTGCTAGCCGCCCAGTCGTACGTGCAATCGGGTCGGCGAGTCGTGGTGGACGTGGACTTGGAAAAGTTCTTTGACCGGGTCAACCACGACATCCTGATTGACCGTCTACAGAAGCGCATCGAGGATCCCGGAGTCATCCGTCTGATCCGGGCGTATCTGAACAGCGGGCTGATGGATGGCGGGGTGGTGCTGCAACGGAACGAGGGCACGCCGCAGGGCGGTCCCCTGTCGCCGTTGCTGGCCAATGTGCTGCTCGATGAGGTGGACAAGGAGTTGGAGCGCCGAGGCCATTGCTTCGTGCGCTACGCCGACGATGCGAACGTGTACGTGCGCAGTCAGCGGGCGGGCGAGCGGGTGATGGCGCTGTTGCGGCGGTTGTACGGCAACCTGCGTCTGAAGGTCAACGAGGCAAAGAGCGCGGTGGCAAGCGCGTTCGGCCGCAAATTCCTCGGCTACAGCTTCTGGGTGGCTGCAGGGCGTGTGGTCAAGCGCAAAGTGGCAATTAAGCCGCTGCTGACGTTCAAACAACGCATCCGCGAACTGACCCGCCGCTCCGGCGGGCGAAGTCTACAGGTAGTGGTGGATCGGCTGCGGCCCTACGTTCTAGGTTGGAAGGCCTACTTCCGGTTGGCCCAAACGCCCAAGGTCTGGCGTGAGCTAGACCAATGGATCCGTCACCGGATGCGGGCCATTCAGCTCAAGCACTGGAAACGTGGCGCGACTATCTACCGGGAGCTGCGGGCCCTAGGCGCGGCGCCCGCGATTGCCCATCGGGTGGCGGCGAACAGCCGTCGCTGGTGGCGCAACAGTGACGGCGCGCTGAATCGGGTGCTGGACATCGACTACTTCGACCGGCTGGGCCTCCCCCGCCTCGCCTAACCTCAACCTCTCGAACCGCCCGGTGCGGACCCGCATGCCGGGTGGTAATGGTATGGACGCCCCCGTCCGAAACGGCATCGATGTGCCAAAGTGGTAAGTGCTTCGAAGCTCAACCATCATCGAAGGAGGCGTCATCATGAACGTTACTACAGTCGGCATTGACTTGGCCAAGAACATCTTCCAGGTCCACGGTGTGAACGAGCATGGCAAGCCAGTATTGACGAAGCAACTAAGACGTCACCAGATGCCCACATTCTTTGCAAAACTTCCGCCCTGCGTGATTGGCATGGAAGCCTGCGCCAGCGCCCACTTCTGGGCACGCAAGCTGCAGGGGTTCGGACATACGGTACGGCTCATGGCACCTCAATTCGTCAAGCCCTATGTGAAGACGAACAAGAACGACGTTGCCGATGCGGAGGCTATTTGTGAGGCGGTGGCACGGCCGAACATGCGATTTGTGCCCGTCAAAAACATCGACCAACAGGCGGTTCTTGCACTACATCGTGCCCGTCAAGGGTTCGTTCGCGCTCGTACTGCGCAGGCCAACCAGATCCGCGGGTTGCTCGGGGAATTCGGTCTCGTAATCCCGCGGGGGATCACAAACATCGCCCAGCACGTGCCGGCGCTCATCGAAGATGCCAGCAACGAACTGCCGGGCTCGTTCCGCTTGTTGGTCCAGCGCTTGATCGATCATCTAAAGGAACTCGATCGACAGGTGGAAGAGCTCGAGACCCAGATCAAAGCTTGGCATCGCGCCAATGACGCCAGCCGGAGGCTGGCAGAGATTCCCGGGATCGGCCCGATCACGGCCAGTGCGCTTGTTGCTTCGATCGGGGATGGCAAGTGCTTCAGCAACGCTCGGCAATTGGCTGCGTGGCTAGGCTTGGTGCCGAGGCAGCATTCGAGCGGAGGTAAGCCGCTGCTGCTCGGCATTACCAAGCGCGGTGACACGTACTTGCGCACGCTAATGGTCCACGGAGCACGAGCCGTCGTTCGTTACGCCACAAACAAAAACGACGCGTTCTCTGGCTGGCTCCGTCGGCTGTTGGTAAGACGCCACAAGAACATCGCCGTGGTGGCGGTGGCCAACAGGAATGCGCGAGTCGCCTGGGCACTGCTCACGCAAGACCGTACGTTCCGATCGGATTACGCATCGTCTTAGAGGAGGTCGCGTAATCCGATCGGTCTAGCAAAAGAACGTTCCCCCCAGGAGGTTGCTCGGGCAGTCACGACGTGATGGCAAGATAGGTTGGACCGGGATCGGAATACTCTGCCCTGTCACAGGCGCTTCGAGCGCGAGGTGGTGATTAGAGCCCGATCAGCAGATTCCATCAGGGACAAAGGCGCCATAGTCGCCTTCTCAACAGTCCGGATGTATGGCCGCAATCTCAATCATCGACCCCATCGCCAATGAAGGCCTGACAAAACGGGGGCGTCCATGTGTGTGGCAGGGGCGCAGCCACGATGGCTGCCCCCTATGCCGATTGGCGGGGCGCCCCGACAGCTGTAACGACTGTTTCATTGGGGTTCGGGGCCGTTGCGGCAAGGACTTTCGTGCCTGCGCCGCATCGTGGGTGTTTCATTTCCGAGCCTTAAGGAACAAATGTTGCATTGACTCGGATCATGCCCCTATACTGCAAACGCGTAGCCGGGGCCTACCCAGGTACTGGACGGGATATCGAGATGCAAGTGCAAAGGCAGCAGCAAAAGCGACGGTTCATGGCCACCCTGTTATGGCTGGGCGCCGCGGGCCTGGCTGGGCCGGCAGTGGCGGACAGCTATCCGTCGCGCCCGATCCGCCTGGTGGTGCCGTCCGCGGCGGGCGGCAGTCCCGACGTGCTGATGCGCGCACTGGGCGCCGAAGTCGGCAAGTCGCTGGGCCAGTCGTTTGTGATCGACAACAAGCCCGGCGCCTCGGGCGTGATCGGAATCTCAGAACTGGAACGCGCCGCGCCTGACGGCTACACGCTGGGCTACGCCAACAACGTGACGCTGTCGATCAACAAGAGCACCTTCCGCAAGCTGCCGTACCGGCCCGATGCCTTCATGCCGGTGGTGCTGCTGTTCAAGGTGCCGAACGTGATCGCGGTGAAGCCGGATATGCCGGTGAAGACCATTGCCGAGCTCGTGGCCTATGTGAAGGCCAATCCGGACAAGGTCACCTATGCCTCGCCGGGCCAGGGCACGTCCGGCCACCTGACCGGCCAGCTGCTCGCGGACAAGGCGGGGCTCGCCTGGACGCACGTCGGCTACAAGGGCAGCCCGCAGGCCGCCACCGATGTGATGCGCGGCCAGGTCAATGTGCTGATCGACAACATGCCGACCATCCTGCCGCTGATCAAGGCCGGCAAGCTCAAGCCGCTGGCGGTGACCAGCCTGGCGCGTTCGCCGCTGCTGCCGGCGCTGCCCACCATCGCGGAGTCCGGCGTGCCGGGTTTCGAAGGGGTGGCCTGGGGCGGCCTGGTGGCGCCGCAAGGCACGCCGGCCGACGTGGTGGGCAAGCTCAACGGCGCCTTCAACCGCGCGCTGGCGGATCCGGCCATCAAGGACAAGTTCGCCGCGCTCGGTGCCGAAACGGTCGGCGGCAGGCTGCAGGCGCTGGCCGGCTATGCCGCGCGTGAAACCGACAAGTGGGCGCCCGTGGTCAGGCAGGCCGGCATCACGCCGCAGTAACGCCCGCCGAAGAGACAAGGATTTGACGATGGCATCGCAACCCGCCGCGCCCCGGCGCGCCGACCTGATCTTCCGCAACGCCACGGTGGTGGACGGCACGGGCGCAGCCCGCCGCGTGGCCGATGTTGCCGTCGCGGGCGACCGTATCATCGCCGTGGGCGACTGCGGCGACATGGCCGCGGACCAGACCGTGGACGCAGCCGGCCGCGTGCTGGCACCGGGCTTTATCGATGCCCACACGCACGACGACGGCTACCTGCTGGTGCATCGGGACATGACCCCCAAGGTGTCGCAGGGCATCACCACCGTGGTGACCGGCAATTGCGGCATCAGCGTGGCGCCGCTGGTCAGCAGCGCGCCGCCGCAGCCGCTGGACCTGCTGGGGCCGCCCGCGCTGTTCCGCTTCGATACCTTCGCGCAGTGGCTCGACGCGCTGCGCGCGACGCCGGCCAATGTCAACGTGGTGCCGCTGCTCGGGAATTCGACGTTGCGCGTGCGCGCGATGCCGCAACTGGACCGGCCCGCCAATGAGGCGGAAGTCGCCGCGATGCGCGACGAGGTCAGGCTGGCGATGGAGGCGGGCGCCTTCGGTGTGTCGACCGGCACGTTCTATCCGCCCGCGGCAGCCGCCACCGAAGCCGAGATCATCGCCGTGTGCGAGCCGGTCCGCACCCACGGCGGCCTCTATTCCACGCACCTGCGCGACGAGACCGACGACATCGTGCCGTCGATCGAAGAAGCGCTGCGCATCGGCCGCGCGCTCGACTGCCCGGTGGTGTTCTCGCACCACAAGGTGGCGGGCAAGCGCAATCACGGCCGCTCGGTCGAAACCCTCGGGCTGCTGGCTGACGCCGCGCGCCTGCAGCCGCTGTGCCTGGACTGCCATCCCTATCCCGCGACCTCGACCATGTTGCGGCTGGACCGCGTGCGCCAGTCCACGCGCACCATGATCACCTGGTCCACCGGCTACCCGGCCGCGGGCGGCCGCGACTTCCACGAGCTGATGCAGGAGCTTGGCCTGGACGAGGACGCGCTGCTGGCAAAGCTGCGTCCCGCGGCGGCGTTCTACTTCATCATGGATGAGCGCGACGTCGAGCGGATCGCGCAGTTTCCGCTGACCATCTTCGGCTCCGACGGCCTGCCGTTCGACCCGCGCCCGCATCCGCGCCAGTGGGGCACCTTCCCGCGCATCCTGGCGCGCATGGTGCGCGAAGACCAGCTGATGACGCTGGAAACCGCGATCCACAAGATGTCCGGACTGGCCGCGCAGCAATACGGGCTGGCAGACCGCGGCCAGATCGTGCCGGGTGCGTTTGCCGACCTGGTGCTGTTCGATGCGGACCGCGTGCAGGACCGCGCCACCTTTGAAGACCCGCTGCAGCTGAGCACTGGCATCCACGGCGTCTGGGTCAATGGCGCCCGGGTCTGGGAACAGTCCGCGCAGGCGGACAGCGAGGGCAGCGCACTGCCCGCCTTCTCCGGCCGTGTGCTGCAGCGCCGCCCCACCGAAAACACTTCCGTCCGCCGCTGACGCGCGGCCAGGCACCACCAACACACCATCATGACCCACGTATTCCATCGCAATCCGCGCCAGAAGCTGCCCGTTGCCGTTGCCGGGCAGGGCATCGAACTGATCGACAGCGAAGGCCGGCGCTATCTGGACGCTTCCGGCGGCGCTGCCGTGTCGTGCCTGGGGCACGGCCATCCGCGCGTGATCGAGGCGATCAAGGCGCAACTCGACAACATCGCCTACGCGCATACCTCGTTCTTCACCACCGAGGTGTCGGAGACCCTGGCTGACACGCTCGTGCAAGCGGCGCCGGGCGACCTGGACCATGTCTACTTCGTCTCGGGCGGCTCCGAAGCGGTGGAGTCGGCGCTGAAGCTGGCGCGCCAGTATTTTGTCGAAGTGGGGCAGTCCAGCCGCCGCCACTTCGTCGCGCGCCGCCAGAGCTACCACGGCAACACCCTGGGCGCGCTGGCCATCGGCGGCAACGCCTGGCGGCGCGAGCCCTTCCTGCCGCTGCTGGTGCCGGCGCACCACGTGTCGCCGTGCTATGCCTACCGCGACCAGCAGGCCGGCGAGACCGACGCGCAGTACGCACAGCGCCTGGCCGACGAGCTGGAAGCCAAGATCCTGGAACTGGGCCCCGACACCGTGGCCGCCTTCGTCGCCGAAACCGTAGTGGGTGCCACCGCCGGCGCGGTGCCGCCGGTGGGTGACTACCTGAAGCGCATCCGCGCCGTGTGCGACAAGTACGGCGTGCTGCTGATCCTGGATGAAGTGATGTCAGGCATGGGCCGTACCGGCTACCTGTTCGCGTGCGAAGAGGATGGCGTGGTGCCCGATATCGTCACCATCGCCAAGGGCCTGGGTGCCGGCTACCAGCCGATCGGCGCGATGCTGTCGACGCGCCGGATCTACGACGCCATCGTCGGCGGCAGCGGCTTCTTCCAGCATGGCCACACCTATATTGGCCATGCCACGGCCTGCGCCGCGGCGCTGGCGGTGCAGCGAACCATCGCCGAAGACAACTTGCTGGCCAACGTGCTGGCGCGCGGCGAGCAACTGCGGGCACGGCTGCGCGAGGCGCTGGGCGATCATCCCAACCTGGGCGATATCCGTGGACGCGGCTTGATCGTCGGCGTGGAATTCGTGGCCGACCGCGATAGCAAGGCCACGCTTGATCCGGCGCTGAAGACGCATGCACGCCTGAAAGCCGCCGCCGTGCAGAACGGCCTGCTGGTCTATCCGATGGGGGGGACGGTCGACGGCGTGCATGGCGACCACGTGCTGTTCGCACCACCGTTTATTTGCACGCCGCAGGATATCGACAGGATTGTCGAGCGCTTTGCGGCGGCGGTGCAGGCGGTGCTGCCGGCTAGTGTGACGGCCTAAGTCACTGAAGACGTCAGCTTGCCGCTGGTTTTCTCCCCTCTCCCGCTTGCGGGAGAGGGGCAGGGCGTGAGGGTGGGCACTGGCATACCATCGGCTGTACTTCGTGGAGACTCCCGCCCTCACCCCAACCCTCTCCCGCAAGCGGGAGAGGGAGCACACAAGCGGTTAGCGGGCCATGGCGGCAGCGGCAGCGCTGCCCACATCAGCCGAACGCAGCAACCTGCCTGAATGCGCCATGCCCCGGCGCTTGTGCTGACACCGGTTCCGCATCCAGCTTGAACTCGCCCACCACGCGCTGCAGCTCGGTGGCCTGGCCCGCCAGTTCGTGCGACGCACTGGCCGCCTGCTCCACCAGCGCCGCATTCTGCTGCGTCACGGTATCCATCTGCGCCACCGCCTCGTTGACCTGCGCGATGCCGGCGCTTTGCTGTTCAGATGCCGCCGTAATCTCGCCTAGCAGCCCGGTCACGCTGGCCACTGCCTGAACGATCTCCTGCATGGTCTCTCCGGCCTGGCCCACCAGTGCCGAGCCGCTGTCCACCTGCTGCACCGAATCGTCGATCAGCTGCTTGATCTCCCGCGCCGCCGACGCACTGCGTTGCGCCAGCGTGCGCACCTCGCCCGCCACCACGGCAAAGCCACGGCCCTGCTCGCCCGCGCGCGCTGCTTCCACCGCGGCGTTCAGCGCCAGGATATTGGTCTGGAAGGCAATGCCTTCGATCACTTCGATGATGTCCGTGACCTTGCGCGAGCTGGCGCTGATCGCCGACATGGTCTGCACCACATTGCCCACCACTTCGCCACCGCGCGCGGCGATGCCCGATGCGGTTGCCGCCAGCCCGTTGGCGGCGCGGGCGCGTTCGGTGTTCTGCTGCACCATCGAGGTCAGCTCCCCCATGCTGGACGCCGTCTCTTCCAGCGCCGCCGCCTGCTCTTCCGTGCGCTGCGACAGGTCGGTATTGCCCGCGGCAATCTGGTGCGAAGCGGTGGTGATCGAATCAGTGGAAGCGCGGATGCGTGTCACCAGGTCGGTCAGCATGTCTTCCATCTCGCCCAGGCCGCCCAGCAGCCGGCCAAACTCGCCGCCGCGCTCGGTGTCGAACTCCTGGCTGAGGTCACCCGCCGCCACGGTTTCGGCGATGTAGACGGCCTCGGACAACGGCGCCTCGATGCTGCGCGCCAGAGCCCAGACCGCGCCCACCGCCAGGCATAGCCCACCCACGCCCAGCGCGATCAGCAGTTGCCGCGCATCGGCCGCATCCTGCATCCGCGGCAAGGCCACCGCGATCCCGATCGCCATCAGCGACCACATGGCGCCAAACGCCGCGCCCAGGCGTATGCGAATCCCCAGGTTCTGCATGTCTCTCTCCCGTTTCCACCTCAGAAGTGCAGGCACCGGCGTGCCGGCTGCCTGTCTTGCCAATGTCTTCGCTGGCCAACTCTTGTTTAACGGCCGGGACGGTGCGGTCTTTAGCGGTTTCCTGGGCAAGCCGGCCTATGCCGCCGCCGCGTAGTCCGTATACCCCCGCGCATCTCCGCCAAACAAGCTCTGGCTGTCAAAACCAGCCAGCGGCAGGCCGGCTGTAAAGCGTGCCGGCAGATCCGGGTTGGCGACAAAGGGGCGCCCGAACGCGACCAGGTCGGCCAGCCCCTGGCCCAGGATGCGTTCGGCGCGGGCCTGGTCATACTTGCCGGCCACGATCACGCGTCCCTTGTAGGCGGCGCGCAGCGCATGGCGGAAGTCTTCGGGGATGTGCGGCGCGTCGTCCCAGTCCGCTTCCGCCAGGTGGATATAGGCGACGCCGGCGGCGTCGAGCCGCTGCGCCAGCTGCAGGATGGTCGGAATGATCTCCGGGCAGTCCATGTTGCGCTGGGTGATGAAGGGCGCAAGGCGGATGCCGGTGCGGTCGGCGCCGGCTGCGCCGGCGACGGCGGCGACCACTTCCTCGGCAAAGCGGATGCGGTTGGCGATGGCGCCGCCGTAGCCGTCGTTGCGGTGGTTGGAGGTGGTGCGCAGGAACTGGTCGACCAGGTAGCCGTTGGCACCGTGGATTTCCACGCCGTCAAAGCCGGCGCGCATGGCGTTGGCGGCGCCGCGGCGGAAGTCTTCAATCACGGCGCGGATATCGGCCCCGGTCATGGCGCGCGGCACCGGGCAGTCGACCATGCGGCCGACGCCGTCTTCACCGACGACCCAGACCTGCGCGTCGGGCGACAGCGACGACGGCGCCACCGGCAGTCCGTCGGCATGGAAGCTGGCATGCGACATCCGGCCGACGTGCCACAGTTGCAGCACGATGCGTCCGCCGGCACGGTGCACCGCATCGCTGACGCCGCGCCAGCCCTGCACCTGCGCTTCGCTATGGATGCCGGGCGTGAAGCTGTAGCCCTGGCCCTGGGGCGAGACCTGGGTGGCCTCGGTGACGATCAGGCCGGCGCTGGCGCGCTGGGCGTAGTAGGACGCCATCAGCGCATTGGGCACGTTTCCGGGCTGGCTGGTGCGGGCGCGGGTCATCGGTGCCATCACCATGCGGTTGGGCAGCGAGAGCGGGCCGAGGAGCAGGGGGCTGAACAGCTTTGGGGCGGTCATGGTTGGGTTCCTCGTGGGTGCAGGGTGTCGATGCGTCATCGTCCCACTGGCCTTCTCTTTGAAAAACCCCGCATCATTTGCTGCGGCTATCAATTAAAATTTGAAGATCACAGCCATCCGGGAACAACCGATGAAGGCCCTGCAAGACCTGGATATCTTCGTGCGCACCGCCGACAGCGGCAGCCTGTCGGCCGCCGCGCGGGCGCTGGACCTGACCCCGGCCGCCGCCAGCGCTGCGCTCAAGCGGCTGGAGGCGGAACTGGGCGTCCAGCTGTTCGTGCGCTCCACCCGCACCATGCGCCTGACGCAGGCGGGTGAACTGCTGCTGGCACAAGGCCGGCCGGCGCTGGACGCGTTGCAGCAGGTCGGCCAGCAGCTGGCCACCGGCGTGCAAGCCTTCCGCGGGGCGCTGAAGCTGTCGGCAACCTCGGATTTCGGCCGCAACCTGCTGCTGCCGTGGCTCGATGCCTTCCAGGCCCGGCACCCACAGGTGGAGATCCGTCTGCATCTGACTGACCGCATCGCCAATATCTACAGCGATCCGGTGGACGCGGCGTTCCGCTATGGCGAGCCGCCGGACTCCAACCTGGTCGCCTTGCCGGTGGCGCCTGACAACCGCCGCGTGCTGTGCGCGTCGCCGCAATACCTGGCACAGCACGGCACCCCGGACACGCCGCAGGCGCTGTCGGAGCACAACTGCCTGTGCTACATGCTCGGCGACGAGGTGCATGACCGCTGGCGCTTCTGGCGCCATGGCACCGATGCCGTCACGGTGCGCGTGCGGGCCTTCAATGTTTCCAACGACGGCGACGCGGTGCACCGCTGGGCGCTGCTCGGCAAGGGGATCGCGTACAAGGCCTATTTCGATATGGCCGAGGACCTGGCCGAAGGGCGCTTGCAGGCGCTGTGCACGGACTGGGGCACCGAGGCGTCGCCGCTGTACATGGTGGTGCCGGGGCGGCGGCAGGTGACGCCGCTGCTGCGGGCGCTGCGGGATTTCGTGGCGGAGCGGACGGCGGAGCTGGCGGCGCTCGTTGCCCGATAAGGTGGGGGTGTGCGGCAGTGGCGGCATGCCTTGCTCTGGACGAACGATCCCGCCGTGGTATGTTCTGCCCGTCGCGCGGCCTTCGGGGCCGCAACCCGCCCACCGGACCGCATGAACCAACCCATCGACACCGCCGACGACGATTTCGTCGACAACTACACCCCGGCCCTGCTGGCCCAGGCCAGCCAGCTGATCTCGGGGGAATTCCACGTGATCGTGCAAGCCAATGGTTTCACCATCTCAGACTGGCGCGTCCTGTCCACGCTGTCCGGCGGCAAGCCAATCAGCATCGGGGAACTGGCGCAGGTCTCGGTGACCAAGCAGCCCACCGTGACGCGCCTGCTCGACCGCATGGAGGCGCAGGGCTACGTCAAGCGCATCCCACACGAGACCGACCGGCGCATCACGCTGGTGCGCATCACGCCGCGCGGGCAGAAGCTGACCTCCACCCTGATCGCACA